>JALIBN010000001.1:0-14320 GCA_030576275.1 Pseudomonadota bacterium
TTAGAGAAGCAAGTCCAATTATCGCCATCGGACAATATTGATTGAATAAAACCGTGTAGCTTAGCAATCAATGGCTGATTTTGTGCTAGCTGTAGCGGTATTATATTCAGCCTTTGCCTTGTTTATATCTTCTATTCGACTACCTTCTTCTAGTTTGGCAAGCATTTTTTGATTCGTTAATAACTGCGCTTGTGCTTGTAATAGCTTAGCTTCAAGTACCTCAGTATGAAGCGTGGCTAATAATTGACCTTTAACGACATGATCACCTTCTTGCACAAACAATTACTTAATATGTTCACTACTATTAAAGGAAAGTTGGGCTTCGCGAATATCGACATTACCATAAAGTTTTATTTTACTCTCATCAACAACAGCGCTTTTCTGTAGAAAAATATAACTGGCTACTGCCAAGATAATGAGGACGAGAGGGAGAATTATGACTTTTTTGGTCATGTTTTAGTTGCCACATGATTGGTAATGATTACTATCGACTATACACTAAAATATTTTGTAATTGTTCTGCTAATAACTCAGCTAATGGTATGGCATTTGTGGGGTGAGAGATCGCATCACAGCTCCATATATTAGTAACATTAGCCCTATGTAAATCTGTCATGGCATCATCAACAAATAAAGCATGAGTTACTAATACCGAAATTGATGCTGGTGAGAACTCAGCTAATAATTTAACGACAGCCAATAATGTTTTTCCTGTGCTAGCCATGTCGTCAACGATCACTATATGTCGCTCTTTATAATCAGCTATTGGTAATACCGTTCTGACATCTTTATCACCCAAGCGTTCTTTAGATGCTATACGATATTCCATTTGGTAATGATCGGCGATATTGGCAACCCATTGTTCTGATTCACTATCTGGACCAATCAAAAATGGCCTGTCTATACGAGCCTGAATAAAGTGTGCCATAGGTTTTGTCGCCGAGACATTAATAGCGTGCTTTACAGGTATAGCTAATGAAATATCATGTACGCGATGTAAGTGTGCATCGACGGTTAATACATTATCCAAATAATGAGCTAATAATTCACCAATAATAGTCTGACTTATGACCTCACCGGAATGAAAAGCTATATCTTGTCGCATGTAACACATATAAGGTGCCACTAAGGTAATGCTTTCAACACCTTGCTTTCGAGCACTGCCAGCGACCATTAATAATTCAATGAGTTTTTCATTTGGTAGATTGAGGCTACGGCATAAAATAATGTGTTTTGGTAAGGTACTAGGAAGTACTATCCGGCTTTCACCATCAGGAAAATAATGAATTTTTACTTCACAGTACCGAGCATCGATTGCTTTAGCAAGTGCTAATGCTTGCTGAGCATAGTCGGGAAAACCGAGTAATAAAGTGTCACTATTTATCATCTACATCGTCACTTTTGATCGAGTAGCATGGATCTTTATGCTCTGCGCTGATAGCAAAATTAAAGTCAGCATTAAACTCGGCATAAATAGTGAATAAAGCATCACCTTTACTGACTTTATCGCCGACTTTTTTGTGAATATAAACCCCAGCACCCTTATCTAATGGTGCACCAGCAAGCCGAGCGATAGTAGCGATTCTTAGGTTATTAATAGTGTGCACACTACCGGATGAGTTCGCTAAGATATCTTGCTGTAATATGCCGAGTTTCATCGGCTCGGGATTACGACCTTGCATATCAATAATGGCATTCATTTTTGCTAGAGCACGTCCAGATTCAAGTATGTCACGGGCAATCACGTAACCTTGTCCTCCACGAACATCTGGATCAAACTCAATGATTCGGCCAGCAAGTTTTAATGCCTTTTCACGTAGCTCCAAGGGTGCTTGTGGATCATTGTGTAATACTTTCATGATATCCATGGCTTCCAGCACTGGGCCGATACCATTTCCTATCGGTTGGCTACCGTCAGTTAACACGACTTCGATATGCAATCCCATCTTGTCACCAACATATTCAAAAATTTTACGTAACTTAAGTCCTTCAGCCGAATTACGTACTTTTGCGGTGTCACCTACCGGAATATCAATTAGTAGATGGGTTGCGCCAGCAGCCACTTTTTTCGAGAGAATTGAGGCTACCATTTGTCCAGAAGAATCCATAGATAGCGGACGTTCTACCGCGATTAGAATATCATCTGCGGGTGCTAATTTTGCAGTCCCGCCCCAAACTAAAAAAGCGCGTTCTTGTTGCAAAATGTCGCGTAATTTGTCTTGAGGCAGATCAACACAGGCTAATACTTCCATAGTATCGGCTGTTCCTGCGGGAGATGTAATGGCTCGACTCGATGTTTTGGGCATCAACATGCCATGTGCTGCAACGATGGGTACAATTAACATTGTCGTACGGTTGCCCGGAATACCGCCTATGCAATGTTTATCTGAGACTAAATGTTCGCCCCAACTTAATTGTTCTCCAGTATTCACCATCGCACGAGTCAAGCTGATAATTTCTTCTCGTTCCATCCCCGATTCAGCACAGCCAACTAGAAATGCAGCAATTTCAATTTTTGAATAGCGATTATTAACAATGTCTTGAATTATTCTTAAATAGTCATCATTGCTAAGCCGTTCGCCAGCGATTTTTAAGTGGACAGACTTAATAGAAGAGGGCGGTGATGCGTGACTAATAAACACTTCAGTACCATCAGGCATACCAAGCTGATGATATACTTGTTCGCTTAAACCCAATTGATCGGGTGCGGTAATCGAGTCATCATCTACAATGTTAAGTACGGCAATAACAGGTGAGCCATTACCGACTATATGAATTTCAATTTTACTGAGTGCTTGAAATCCTTCTGTCCGATAAATCGGACAATCACGATGCAAGTAGGCGACGTTTTCTTTGTAAGTGTCTATGCCTACGCGACGGAGTTTTAATGAAGGTACATTAACTGAATTTTGGCTCATAGCTATTTTCACGGTTAACAATAGGTGGTTGTTATTCTCTATAATACGAAGACTAGTCCCCATTTACTGCGTAGGTCAATTCCTTTCTGCTGAATTATCTAGATAGAAATTCATTAGAACACGTTAGAATGTAATTGTTTTTCATCCACAACTCTAAGGACATATATGCCCCAAGATGATTCTGTACTCGATTTAATTTTACTTACGGATGCCGATTTACGCCGTCACGTCAGATTATTTGGAGTGTTATTGGGCGAGGTAATTAAAGATCATTGTCCAAGCGAGGTATTTGAAACCGTAGAGCTATTACGCAAAGGCTTTATCAGCCTGAGCAAGAATGATGACGCAGAACTGCGAGGGAAACTAATGGACCGTATTGCTCTATTAGACGAAGCGCAGTTAACGGATGTTATTCGCGCTTTTAATTTGTATTTTAGTTTGGTTAATACAGCAGAAGAAGCTCATCAGCACCATAACCGAATGATTCAATTACGTAACAATGACAAGCTATGGCGCGGGTCATTTAATGACACGTTAGAACAGTTTAAAAACGAAGGGGTGACATTACCTCAATTACAGGAATTGTTAGATCAACTGAACTATATCCCTGTGTTTACTGCTCATCCAACAGAATCCAAACGCCGCGCAGTCATGGAGGGTTTGCGCCGTATATTTGTATTAGATGAACAGTTGGTTAATCTGCCCCTCACTAGTTACGACAAAAAACAATTAAGAGCAAAACTTAAAACACAAATCCAGATTTTGTGGGCGACGGATGAAGTTCGAGCGATAAAACCAACGGTACGTGATGAAGTAAAAAATGGTTTGTTTTACTTTAACATCAGTCTGTTTGATGCGGTACCAAAGACCTACCGAAATATGGAATTGTCTATTAAACGAGTGTATGGCGATGAGCTGGAACAAGGACATACTATTAATGTGCCTAATTTCCTGACATTCGGTTCTTGGATTGGTGGTGATAGAGATGGCAATCCATTTGTGACTGCCGACACCACTGAAATGGCTGTGAGATTACAAAAACGCACCGTATTACGTCGGTATCTGGATGTTATTACCAAGCTTAGTCACATACTGACGCACTCAACACCTTTAAGTAAAGTCAGTACTGCACTCGCTGATAATATTACAAATGATGACAAAACGTATAGCGATGCATTTGGTGTTAAACCACAACGTTTCATCACCGAGCCATATCGTCGCAAGCTTTATATGATGCGTTATCGCTTGGAAGATAATTTACGCGTTAGCCAAAAATATTTCACGCCAGAGAATAGTCCCTCGCCTTACGGTGTGGCTTATCAGTCAGAAGATGATCTTATGGCTGATTTGAAGTTGATCCAAGACTCTTTATTGGCCAATGGTGATGCAGATATTGCCAATGGCGAATTGCTGGACCTTATCAGGTTGGTGGGCACCTTCGGTTTTTACTTATTTCAACTTGACCTGCGTCAGGAGTCTACTCGTCATACCGAGACGGTCGGTGAGTTACTTCAACAGCTCGGGCTATCAAGCAATTACACGCAACAACAAGAATCTGAACGATTTTCACTATTAAGCCAATTACTGGCAGAACAAACCTTACCCGTAATAAGTGACACTCTTGATTTAACGGTGAATACGGCCGAAACAATGGCGGTATTTATGTTAATGAACCGTTTACGTACTAAAATTAGTGACCAAGTGTTTGGTAGTTATGTTATTTCAATGACGCATCATGCCAGCCATATCTTAGAGGTCTTGCTGCTAGCTCGGTTTGCAGGCCTATGTGGATATGATGATAATAATCAATGGTTCTGCCATATTAAGGTTGCGCCATTATTTGAAACAATTGATGATTTGTCTCGCATTGAACAAGTCATGGATACCTTGTTGGCAAGTAGTATCTATCGCGGGCTGTTAAGTGCTTCAGGTAACTTGCAAGAAGTCATGTTGGGTTACTCTGACTCATGTAAAGACGGTGGAATTTTAGCTTCTGGTTGGAGTTTGTATAAGGCCCAACGTATTGTTTCCAAGCTGACCACAGAACTTAATATTCAATGTCGTATGTTTCATGGGCGAGGCGGTACAGTTGGACGTGGTGGTGGCCCAACACATGAAGCCATTTTGTCACAGCCTGCAGGCACGGTTCACGGTCAAATAAAATTCACAGAACAAGGTGAAGTACTTTCACACAAATACGGTAACATCGAAACGGCAGCCTATGAATTAGGTATGGGTGTGTCAGGGCTAATGAAAGCAAGTCGCGCCTTTATTAGTGAAGCGGAAAGAGTAAAAGAAGAAAATGCAGTTGATTGCCATTTAATTATGGAGCACTTAGTTGAGGTCGGTGAAAAGAGTTACCGACAATTGACTGAACAATCACCAGGATTTCTTGATTATTTTTACGAAGCTTGTCCTGTTTCTGAAATAGGCATGATGAATATCGGTTCACGGCCATCACATCGTAAAAAAGGCGACCGCTCTAAAAATTCAGTTAGAGCAATAGGTTGGGTATTTGCTTGGGCACAATCAAGACAGAATATAACGGGTTGGTATGGTATTGGAAGTGCATTAGAGTCATGGTGTGCAGACCGACCAGATCGCTTACTAGAGCTACAACAAATGTATCAGCGCTGGCCATTTTTCCGAGCATTGTTGAGTAATACAGAAATGGCCCTATCGAAGGCAGATATGGGCATTGCTAAGGAATATGCTGATCTGTGTTTAGACCCAGAGTCTGCAAAGCAAGTGTTCGGTACTATTTCTGCAGAATACCATCGAACTTTAGCTTGGATTTTGACGGTGATTAATAGTACGAGCTTGATTGAAGATAATCCGGCACTTGCATTATCACTAAGTCGACGTAGACCCTACTTAGATCCACTGAATCATATTCAAATTGTATTATTAAAACGCTTTAGGGATGGTGAGATAACTGATACCGAACGTGACAGGTGGCGTGATCCTTTAATGCGCACTATTAGTGCGCTTTCGACTGGACTACGTAATACTGGCTAGCAATGACGCTAAGATAGTAGTTGAAGATAGTAATTCGGTCTGTTTGATGTTAATCAGACTAAGGTAGTTTATTTATAAACACTGTCTTAATGGAAATCTAAGCTGGGTGAAATGGTGATAAATAGTCCAGTTCATTCAGCTTGATATGCCTCAAGCTTTATTCTTGCCATGTAATGACCTTAAGGTTATTGCATTATCACGACCAGATCACAAGGAATTACAATGCCTGAAGATTTACATCTAAAAATTCGTAACCTAGAACAAAGCGATTATCCTCAATTAAAAGAGTTGATGGATCGCGTTTACGATGATATCGGAGGGGCATGGCCTGAACACACCATTGTGAAATTGATGGCTGACATACCAGAAGGCCAAATTTGCCTTGTCGATCATGACAGAATCGTGGGGGTAGCGCTTTCTGTTCAAGTGGATTATCAGCGTTTTAGTAATCCTCATACCTATGATGATCTGATTAGTAAAGCCGAAACAATCATCAATAATCGGAACGGGGATGCATTGTATGGCTTAGACGTATTAATTCACCCTGATTATCGAGGTTTTAGATTAGGGCGACGTCTCTACGAAGCGCGTAAAGATTTTTGTCGACAACGTAATCTTCGTGCGATTTTAGCAGGTGGACGAATACCTAACTACCACAAACACGCCGATGAAATGTCGCCTAGCGAGTACTTTGAAGCCGTGAAAAACAAGCGTATTTACGATCCCATTTTAACATTTCAATTATCAAACGACTTTCAAGTGACTCGAGTATTGAAAAAATACTTACCTGAAGATGAAAAGTCACAAGGTTTTGCCACCTTACTCGAATGGCGTAATATTTTCTATGAGCCGCAAAGCACCGTCATAGAAACTCGCAAACGTGATGTGCGAATCGGCGCTATTCAGTGGCAAATGCGTGAGGTTGAATCAGTAGAAGAATTATTGCAACAAGTTGAATACTTCATTGACGCATTATCGGGTTATCAAAGTGACTTTGCGTTGTTTCCAGAGTTTTTTAACGCGCCATTGATGGGCTTAAGTCCTGATCAACGTAATCAGCATGAGGCGATTCGTTTTCTTGCTAGTTATACCGAACGTTTTAAACTAGAAATGTCGAAAATGGCACTCAGTTACAACATTAATGTAATTACCGGATCGATGCCTATTTTTGAAGACGATGTACTGTATAACGTCAGTTACCTCTGTCGTCGAGACGGCACGATTGAGATGCAAAAGAAAATTCATATTACACCTCATGAACGTCGCGATTGGATCATCGAGGGTGGTAATGACTTACGTGTGTTTGATACCGATGCTGGGCGGATTGGTATATTGATATGTTATGACGTTGAATTCCCTGAATTAGCTAGGGTTTTAGCACTACAAGATATGGATATTTTGTTTGTGCCGTTTTGGACTGACACTAAAAATGGTTACCTACGCGTTCGTAATTGTGCTCAAGCACGCGCTATTGAGAATGAATGTTATGTTGTTATTTGTGGGAGCTGTGGCAACTTACCACAGGTTGAAAACCTTGACATTCAATATTCTCAAGCAGCAGTATTTTCGCCTTCAGATTTCTCATATCCTCATGATGCCGTGATGGCTGAAACGACACCTAATACAGAAATGATCATGTTTTCTGATTTAGACCTTGATAAATTGACGTTCACCCGTAGCGAGGGGTCAGTTAATAATCTTAAAGATCGCCGTACAGATCTTTATGATTTGGTTTGGAAGAAGTAACACTAGACAATGCTTTTAACCCGACTACTGCAGTTGTTGAGTGACAGGTCTATATTGTCTACAATGACGTACTTTTTATTTACTTCAGGCCACGAAAATGAATGACACTAAATCACTACCCACTTTACCGGATCGCCTTTCTGGTAATCCCCGTAGCCCACATTATGTGGCAGAAATTTTCGAGCACAACATTGGTATTCTGCTGAACGGCAAGGAGCGTAACGATGTCGAGGAATATTGCATCAGTGAAGGTTGGGTGAAAATCCCTTCGCCTAAAGCACTTGACCGTCGCGGACAACCGCTTTTGATGACGCTAAAAGGCGAAGTTGAAGCCTTTTACCTTAACTAGCCCCGAGTGGCGTCAGCAATCAATGATTGAGTATATTAAAGCTAATGGAGTCGTTCTCGATTGATTTTTTCACCAGATGAATAGCTTAGTATTAAAGTGACGAGTAGTTTTTTTCATCGAAAGCAACATTTTCATTGATAAAGTTGTCTTATCTTTATAATCACGTTTCATTTAGTTAAGCTGAGACAGTGAAATATAAGTGTAATTTATGTGTTTTATACTGGGCCAGATATAGATCCAAATTCTAGCTAAAGTTGAGGTCTAAAATACCATGAATAAATTAAGACAGCTTTTAGACGAAATAGATAATCATGGATACAAGGCTTATAAAAACCTAGTCGGTGATTTTCAGTTTCCTGATTTTTTATTGCGAATTGATCATGTGCAAGGTGATCCCTTTGCTGATCCTTCCCGATGTCGACTATTTATCAAAGCGACGAAGACCAACATTCCAAGTTATTTTTTTAATACACGCGGTCGTACTATTGCCTTAGAAGATTTTCTTGGACGAAGTTTTAGTGATGCCATTAAGCAGGAGGTTCAAGGGGAGCGGGGTGATGGAATGAGTGGCGAAATGACCGTTACCGTTTATGGACAAGAGGTCTTGGAGCGTAATACTGTACTTGTTCAAGATGGTGATATTGAACTTCGCATTAGGATAGGATTACCGGCAGTAAAAAGAACCGTGAATGCCGAGCAGGCAAAAACCATGCTGTTTGAGGAGTTACCAGCAGTAGTGATTAAAGGTTTGGATGTACTTCAAAATAATATTGTTAAAGTACAGCAACATATTGATTCAGTTGAAGATCAACAATCTTTGCGACAGCAATTAAATGAGCGAAATTTAGTTGCCTTTATTGCTGATGGATCACACCTACCACGCTATAGTGGCATTGATGATCGACCACTGCCAGAAGCCATTTTATTTAAAGCACCAGCGTCATTAGCCGTGAAACTAGTCCAACCTCATGCCGGCATTATTCGTGGCTTAGGTATTCCTGAAGGTATAACCTTAATTGTCGGTGGTGGTTTTCATGGCAAATCAACGTTATTGCATGCCATTGAACGTGGTGTCTACGATCATATCCCTAACGATGGCAGAGAAAAAGTAGTCACTATTTCTAGTGCTGTCAAAATTCGTGCTGAAGACCGACGTGCTATAACAGAAGTCGACATTAGTCCTTTTATAAGCACACTACCTCAGGGCAAAAATACCCGTCATTTTTCTACTCAAGATGCCAGTGGCAGTACCTCTCAAGCCGCTAATATTATGGAGGCATTATCAATAGGCACCGAGCTGTTACTGATTGATGAAGATACCTCGGCTACTAACTTTATGATTCAGGATGAACGCATGCAGGCTTTAGTTTCTAAAGATAAGGAGCCCATCACTCCCTTAGTGCATCGTATCCGCGACCTATACCAAGATAATGCTGTATCCGTTACTTTAGTAATGGGGGGCTCTGGAGATTATTTTGGGCTAGCGGATACCGTCATCATGATGGACAATTACATTGCTAAAGATGTGACTCTTGAGGCTAAAGCATTAGCACATGATGTTGTTCCCAAAGGAATCAAATTTCGAGAGCTAAAATCGAAAAATGTGCGTGTTCCTTCTCTGTCGTGTTTAAGCCCCAAATATGATAAAAATAGAGATAAAATTCAAGCGATAGGTACTCGAATATTGCGATATGGTCAGATTGAAATTGATGTTTCTAAATTAGAACAATTGGTTGATAACGCCCAACTTACGGCCATTGGCTATTTGATGTGTCATTATTATGAACAGAACATGCAGGATGATCTGAATCATTTAGACTTGGTCGTGGGTTTAAAAGATGCCCTCATTGATGTTGAACAATTAGGTTTAGATTGCTTAACGCCTTTTATTGTCGGATCACTTGCCATGCCACGAATTCATGAATTGGTGGCGACAGTCAATAGAATGCGTAATCTAGCGTTACGCAAGCGTGGTCAAATAGGTTTGTCCTTATAAATAATGAATATCAATGATGTTGACGTGCCGGCATCTTAAGCTTAAAAACTTTCGGTAGTGTAACGGTAAGCACGAAGCGAAGCTGACCAATAATGTTCCTTTAAACCAGCCTTTATTTTCAAATTATGTACAAAGTCAGCTGGATCAGGTAATGATTCCCATACCGATGGTAAAAATGTGGCTTTATGTATGCCATCATCTAAAATAAGGCCATCGATATTGGGACGAAGTAGCGTAAGTAATTCAGCCTCAGATGTGCAATATATTAATTCAGCTGGATTCAGAATCGAAATGTGAATGTTTAGCTCCTCCAGTTCATCTTCAGTAACAGGTGGAAAGCGTGGATCAGTAAAGGCTGCTGCATAGCTGTTGTGGGCGATGTCGTCAGCCAAAGGTCTACTTGCTTCTAACATGCCAATACAACCACGCAATTGACCATACTTTTGCAAGGTGACAAAAGTAGCGCGGGGTACAGTAAATTCATCATCCAATGCGCTAAGATCTATAGGCAATGGTTGCTTATGTTTCAAGCCATAGGTGATAGATTTTTTCGCCAGTTCTTTTAAAAAATGACGACGGCTATCGGAAAACATTACGCTATCTCCTCAAACAAATAGGCGCCATAGCCGACTACACTATCTTTAGTGCCTGCCGTATCACCTGAGTTTCTTAAATCAATTACAGAGGGTTTAAGAGGGTGTTGATGAGCGAACTTTAATAAGCCTCGAATGCCAACGCACCCACAAGCATTGTTGGAATGAACAGCAGCAAAATTAAGATCGATAATATCTTGCGACGTAGACCTATCTATCTGTTTTGCTGTTTGATAATCATGGTAATGACTCAGATCAGAACTGATAATAAAAACGGTCTCAGGGCCACCCCAAAGTGTTGCTATGACCTTCTCGAGAAGTTCAGGGCTAGCATCACCAGCGACAATGGGCACAATGGAAAAGTCATCCAATACTTGTTGTAAAAATGGCAGTTGAACTTCTAGGCTATGCTCAGTAGCATGAGCCAAATCAACTATTTCAACACCTGCAATATCAGCTAGCTTGGCCTGAGCGATTTTATCTATTGGAATATCACCCAAGGGAGTCTCAAAATAATCAGCACTACTAAGTGCTACCCCTTTAAAAGCAAGTCGATGAGATGGTCCTATAATGATAACCCGTTTGATAATGTCTCGAATAGGTGACAAATATTGATAAGCGCTGGCAGCAACGGGACCTGAATAAACATATCCAGCGTGTGGGACGATTAAGGCTTTGGGTTGGCGCGTTTCACTGGGTGGCAATGCCTGAGCGAGGTCATTGTTGACCATTTCAGCCAGTACACTAGGTAAGATTGGATAAAATAAACCAGCAACAGCAGGGGGTCTTGTATTTTTCATCACAATGCTCCATTTATTATGTGTAGCAGTTTTATATATTTAGGTCGCTTTTCCTAGATTGCAAGTGTATTTTTAAAATTGTGAGGTAAGATAATGAACTCTGATCTTAATAACGAAAATTTCTCAGATGCCGTTTCAACAAAATACTGGCATCTACTGGATGATGGTAGAGTGCAATGTGATCTTTGCCCTCGATTTTGTAAATTGCATGCTGGTCAGCGTGGATTATGTTTTGTTCGAGCCAATCAGGATGACAAAATTGTATTGACTACCTGGGGAAGATCCAGTGGCTTTGCTGTTGATCCGATAGAAAAAAAACCATTGAATCATTTTTTACCTGGAACGCCAGTCTTATCTTTTGGCACTGCAGGTTGTAATCTCGCCTGTAAGTTTTGTCAAAATTGGGATATCAGTAAATCTAGAGAAATGGATACACTGATGGCAAAAGCAACGCCCTATATGATTGCTAGAAAAGCTAAAGAACTAGGTTGCCGTAGTGTGGCTTATACTTATAATGACCCAGTTATTTTCCATGAATACGCCATTGATGTTGCTCAATCTTGTACTGAACTCGGCATTAAAAATATAGCTGTGACAGCCGGCTATGTATGCCCAGAGCCGCGTAAGGAATTTTATCGATATATGGATGCTGCTAATGTTGACTTGAAGGCATTCACAGAGAGTTTTTATAATAAAGTAACTGGCTCACATCTACAGCCAATACTTGAAACACTCGAATATATCAAACATGAAACAAATGTTTGGCTGGAACTGACCACATTACTGATTCCGGGACAAAATGATTCTGAGGCTGAAATTCATGCAATGACACAATGGGTTGTTGAGCATCTAGGGCCCGATGTTCCCATGCATTTCACCGTTTATCATCCTGATTGGAAAATGATGAATATACCGGGCACGCCACATGAAACAGTGTTAAAAGCCAGAAATATTGCCCTAGAAAATGGTGTACATTATGCCTATGTCGGCAACATGCATGATAAAAAGGGTGATAGCACATGGTGTCATCAATGTGGGGCTTTATTAATTGGTCGAGATTGGTATCAATTAAGTGAATGGGGGCTGACTGCGGATGGCAACTGTGTAGCATGTGGCACAGAATGTGCCGGAGTGTTTGAAGCGCATGCTGGCAATTGGGGCGCAAAGCGATTGGCTGTGAATATTTAAGCTAGACTAATCTTATACGAGTAAAAATAATGCCAGATTTTAAACATATAGTGTGCCCACATTGCAGTTCAGTAAATCGAATTCCTATTAAACGGATGGCAGAAAGTCCAACATGCGGAAAATGCAAACGGGGACTGTTTATGGGCCATCCAGCAGAAGTAATAGGATCTACCTTTTTACGGCATATTAGTCGTAGTGATATTCCTGTGTTGGTCGATTTTTGGGCGCCATGGTGTGGTCCTTGTAAAACGATGATCCCCATATTTAAACAGGTAGCTGTAATACTTGAACCTGATGTTCGGCTAGTTAAAGTTAATACTGAGCAGGAGAAAGTTTTAGCTACCAGATATAATATTCGCAGTATACCGACCTTAGCACTATTCAAAAATGGTGAGGAAATCGCCCGACAATCTGGCGTTATGAATGTAGATGATCTTGTGTTATGGGTTCGTTCACGGATATAGACTTCAGTCATTCTCACAAGATAAATTAATACCGAATTTAACTAGATATGAAATATATACTGAGTTTATTTTATTTGAAGCATATGTAACTAGATTATTTATTAAGGATTATGAATAAAAATGAGAAGAATAAAACCATTTATACGAATTAAAAAATTTATAAAGGACATATACACCCATACCCCATTTGTGAAAATGGTGCTTTTGTTGACAACGCTATTAGTGCTCTTCACTTTGGGTATTTATTTGGCTGAACGAGGTACCGAGGGCGCAGTAATTAAATCGTATGGGGATGCACTATATTGGGGTATAGCCGCATTTTCTACTGCTGGAATAGCTGATAAACCGACATCTAGCATAGCGATGATTATCGGTGGTCTTTGGATAATTATTGGTTCGATATTATTTTTTGGCGCTATTGTCGCCACCGTGACCACTTATTTCGTGAGGCCAATGCAACGTCCACATAAACAGATAATTGATACCGTAGAGTACAATCTAGAACAATTAGATGACCTGACTATAGATGAACTAAGCTTATTGAAAGAAACAATCAACACACTGATCGTTCATGTTGAAAAGTTAAAGGTGAAACAAGCAAAACAACAACAAAAATTCAATATCAGAGTTCAACCTAGATCTGAGGTTATAAAAGATGATTGATGACACTGATGAGCGTGTTACTAGGCAACATGCTCGACTTATATTAGTCGTTGGCATTTATGATGGTGAAATAAAAGCGAAGAGTGCAGTAGAACAGTTACTTGAACGTGATTTCGCTGCCGATAGAATTTCGTTACTTCATAAAGCGAGTGGCCCTGGCGATGATATGCTCGGATTAATCTATTCTAGTAGTGAGGAACGTGTAAAAAATCTGGAGTAAACACGGCATAATCTGGGGGGCACTATGGGGGCTCTTAGCAGGATCTTCTGGCATGTTTATCTTCCCCAGTGTTGGTGCATTAACTATTGTCGAAGTAATAGGTAGTGTTCTAACAGGCGCAATCATTGGCGGTGTTGCTATGGCGTGTGTAGCAGTACTAACAGAGCTTGTTAGTGCAATACATAAAATGGGCATCCCTAAGGTAAAACTTAACATGATTCACCGCGCGATAGAACAAGGTAGTTTTATAGTGATATTACACTGTAGCGAGGAACAAGCTGAACGCTATTCAATACAGCTCCGCCATCAGGGAGCTGAGCCTGTGATATCTATTCCTGTGGTGCTATAAGCAGTCACCATTACTG
>JALIBN010000001.1:14420-95632 GCA_030576275.1 Pseudomonadota bacterium
CATTACTGGTTTTATTGCTTTAGTTATCTTTCTCGCCGTTTATTATCATGGTCGAATTGGAGAGCGACTGTACTCACTCATTAGTCCCTTGCTGGCTATAGCGACCTATTTATTAGCGCCCATATTAGCGATCTTTCCCGCATGGTTTAGCGTTTTATCTGTGGTGACTTTGTTATTAATTCTGGGTGAGAAATCGGGGATAAGATGTTTTTCTGATTCATTTCATAGTGCTGAAATGGTGACCTTCCAAGTATTTGATTATGACAGGTGTTGTTTTGCCATGACTACCTGAACAGCAAGTATACTGCCACATATCAGCATTACTTATTATCAAATCTGGCTGTCTTTATTGGTAGTATCAATTTTATATTACGTAAGCTATCTAGCTCAAGCCCATGTTTTTAAATAAAAAGGTCTTATTTTTAATGGGCTGTTGGGTGGTTTATATTCAAGTACTGCAACCACTATAGTTTTGGCTCGACGTGCTCGAAATTCGGAACCTAGCCATCGCTTTACTAACGCGATTATCCTCGCTACAGCTATGATATATCTCCGGTGATTGTTATTAATCAGTTTCTTAGGACACAGTAGTGAGGCTGAACAATTATTATGGCCTTTTGCTGTGCTTATTATTAGCTCAGTGTGGGTGACAATGTATATGTCACGCTGCCATAAAAGTGGAACTATTGAAGTAAAACAAATGATGATTAGTCATCCTCTGGAATTTCGTACTGCCATAGTCTTCGCATTATTATTTATTCTTTTTGCAGCAATAACCCAGACAGTGCTAACGTAATATGGCCATAGCGGCTTAAGTATCATGTCATTTATAATTGGTTTAACGGATATTCACCCATTTATGTTGTCATTGATGGCGGGAGGTTTTCAGGTGACTAGTACGCAAATAATTGCGGCTATTATTATTGCTACGGCGAGTAATAATTTAATGAAGGCAAGTTATGCGATGATTTTAGGACGCAATCGATATACTTATATTGTGGGCGTTTGGCTGATTTTATTGGCACTAATCTCGTTTATTTATGCCTTATTTATACTTTGAGGTTTGTGCCCTAAAAACGCTTAATGCCAGTACCCAGAAAAAGCCTAATCGCAGATCATTCTTTGCGAGTGAATTTAATAATATGACGTCGATCGCGTTTATTGGGTCGGCCTTTGTCATGCCTGAAGCCTAGAGGTTGATCTTTAAGCTCTAGTTGCAATTTTTCGCGTTTGGCCAAACTCTCATCACTTTCAACGTAAAGTAGCTGAGCTTCGGGAGCAGGGCGTCGTTGCTTGGCAACATCTAATACGGTGATCAGGTGTTCATAGGGTGGTTTAGAAATAGTTAATACATCATCTGGTTTAACGGTTCGGCTGGGTTTGGCTCGATGATTGTTAAGATGAACCTTACCGCCATTGATTGCTTCGACCGCAAGGCCACGGGTTTTATAAAACCGTGCGGCCCACAACCATTTGTCGAGTCTTTGGCTATTATCTTCAGCTTCAGGCTGTTTTGCCATTAATTATTCCTATAAAACTCTGCTCTAACTGCACATGCAGGTAATTTTTGATATTCATTGCTAATGTTCCCACAAAATCAGGGTGATGACGAATCACTGTCAATCACCCTGATTTTGTAGAAGCCCCACTAACTGTAGAAATTAAGAAACAATCTACAATTATGGCGTAATGACAGCTAGTTAAGCTTTACCTTGTAATTGCGGTATTATTGATTCATTTTCTAAGGTTGAAGTATCTTGCGTAATTTCTTCATCTTTGGCAATGGTTCTTAATAATCGACGCATTATTTTACCGGAGCGTGTTTTAGGTAAATTATCGGCATAACGAATTTCATCTGGCTTAGCAATGGCACCAATTTGTTCACCTACCCAAGCACGAAGTTCTTGAGTCAGCTCTTCATCAACACCACCCTCTGGTCGGTCACCATTTAACACTACATAAGAAACGATTGCTTCACCTTTTATTTCATGGGGTTTACCCACTACAGCTGCTTCTGCAACGAGTGGATGAGCAACCAATGCCGATTCAATTTCCATCGTACCAAGGCGATGACCTGATACGTTTAATACATCATCAATCCGACCCATGATCCAAAAATAACCATCCTCATCAAGGCGTGCACTATCACCCGCCAAGTAATATTTGCCATCAAAATAAGGCCAATAGGAGTCTTTATAACGCTGATCATCACCCCAAACGGTTTGTACCATTGATGGCCAAGGTTGACGAATAACTAAGTAACCACCTTGGTTCGCTTTGGTGATTTCATCGCCTTCTTGATTGACCAGCGCCGCATCTATACCCGGTAGAGCACGAGTACACGAGCCTGGTTTAGTGACGGTGACGCCTGGCACAGGTGCGATCATATGAGCGCCTGTTTCAGTTTGCCACCATGTATCAACAATCGGACATTTTTCTTTACCAATGACAGTGTGGTACCACATCCATGCTTCAGGGTTTATTGGTTCACCTACCGTACCCAGTAAACGTAGTTTCGATAAATCATAACTATTCGGAATATCATTACCCACTCTCATTAAGGCACGAATAGCAGTAGGGGCGGTATAGAAAATACTGACTTGATGGCGTTGACACATATCCCAAAAACGACCAGCATCAGGGTAAGTAGGTACGCCTTCAAAGATAACCATTGTGGAACCAGTGGCTAATGGCCCATAGGCGACATAAGTGTGACCAGTGATCCAGCCTACATCGGCTGTACACCAAAAGACATCAGATTCTTGAATGTCAAAAACCCATCGCATGGTAGTGATAGCATTTAATAAATAACCACCTGTTGAATGCTGTATGCCTTTAGGTTTACCTGTCGATCCTGATGTATAAAGGATAAATAGTGGGTGAGTGGCGTCAACCCAAACTGGGTCACAATCAGCACTTTGGCCTTGCTCGGCATCTGACCACCAAATATCGCGGTCAGTTTGCATGCCGATATCGTGTCCAGTGCGTTTAAATACAATCACTGATTCAACACTATCACAACCATTTTTTAATGCCGTATCTGTCGTTGATTTAAGTGGAATTATTTTTCCACCACGGTGACCACCATCAGCAGTGATAACCATTTTTGCAGTCGTATCTTCAATGCGATCTTTTAACGAAGATGCTGAAAACCCACCGAAGACTACAGAATGAATAGCACCTATACGAGCACATGCCTGCATGGCGATTACCGCTTCGGCAATCATAGGCATATATATAATGACGCGATCACCTTGAGTAATGCCTTGTGCTTTTAAGGCATTAGCAAATGTACAAACTCGCGCATGTAATTGGCGGTAACTAATATGCTCTATGTCACCAGCATCACCTTCAAAAATAATGGCCGTTTTATCTGCATTTTTGGCTAGTTGGCGGTCAAGACAGTTGTAAGATGCATTTAATTTTCCGCCCGGAAACCACTGGTAAAATGGTGCATTGGATGAATCTAAGGTTGTTTCAAAAGGCGTTTTCCAATCGATTTCAGTTCGTGCTTGATCTGCCCAAAAAGCTTGATTATCGACTGCAGCACTTTTATATAAGGCATCTAACTTGTCGGTAGTCAGCGTCGTAGCTTTAATAAAGTCTGCACTAGGTGGAAATTGGCGTTCTTCATGTAATGTTGATTCGATATTGTCTTCAGACATGGTTTGGTTACCTTAGTATCATATAAGAAAAAGCTACTTTTTCTAGCTATATTCCACCTCGTTTAAAGCGAGTCTGGGAATAAGATTTCCATAGGGATTATCGAGCTATATTATAGCCCGTATTTATCTGAGATAAATACACAAAAATGCCCCCATAAGTTTCCTTATGGAGGCATATTGTTTACTGGTTTTGTTTAAAAGAAACCTAGTGGGCTTGTACTGTAACTTACTAATAGGTTCTTAGTTTGTTGGTAATGATCAAGCATCATTTTATGTGTTTCACGACCAACGCCTGATTTTTTATAGCCACCAAAAGCGGCATGAGCTGGGTAAAGGTGATAACAGTTTGTCCAAACACGACCTGCTTGAATCCCGCGACCCATGCGATAAGCACGGTTCATATCGCGAGTCCATAAACCTGCGCCTAAACCAAACTCAGTATCATTAGCGATAGCCAATGCTTCAGCTTCATCTTTAAAGGTTGTTACTGATACGACAGGACCAAAAATTTCTTCTTGGAAAATACGCATATTATTGGTGCCTTTGAAAATGGTAGGTTCGATGTAATAACCTTTATCAAATTCAGAACCAACTTGAGCAATCTTACCGCCGATTAATAATTCAGCACCTTCTGCTTTACCAATTTCCATATAACTTAAGATTTTTTCGTACTGCTCTTGTGATGCTTGAGCGCCTACTTGAGTGTTGGTATCAAGAGGATTTCCGCGAATGATTTTTTGAGCACGTTCAATAACGATAGCGATAAATTCATCATAGATACTTTCTTGAATCAGTGCGCGAGAAGGGCAGGTACAAACCTCACCTTGGTTAAAGAAGGCAAGCACTGCACCTTCAGCACATTTACTGATGTAATCATCTTCTTGTTGCATGATATCTTCAAAGAAGATGTTAGGTGATTTACCACCTAATTCAACAGTTGATGGAATAATGTTTTCAGCTGCATACTTCATAATAAGCGAGCCAACAGGTGTTGAACCTGTAAACGCGATTTTTTGAATACGTTTGCTGGTTGCCAATGCTTGGCCAGCTTCTTGACCAAAACCATTAACGACATTTAAGACACCAGGCGGTAATAAATCACCAATCAACTCCATAAGTTTCAGAATTGAATACGGTGTTTGTTCTGCTGGTTTTAAAACGATACAGTTACCTGTTACTAAAGCGGGTGCTATTTTCCATACACCCATTAATAAAGGAAAGTTCCAAGGAATTATTTGTCCAACAACGCCTAAAGGTTCGTGAAATTGATATGAAACCGTGTTTTCGTCTATCTCACCCATCGTACCTTCTTGAGCGCGAATACAGCCCGCATAATAACGGAAGTGATCGATAGATAATGGCACGTCGGCATTTAGTGTTTCACGGACAGCTTTACCATTATCCCATGTTTCAGCAACCGCTAGCATTTCTAGATTTTGTTCCATGCGATCGGCTATTTTTAACAATATATTTGAACGTTCGGTGATCGATGTTTTAGCCCATGCATCTTTAGCGGCGTGAGCGGCATCAAGCGCTAAGTTAATATCTTCTTCTGTCGAGCGGGGGATTTCGCAAAAGCCTTCGCCGGTGACGGGACTGACATTGGTGTAATATTGTCCCTTAACAGGGGCTTCCCAACCGCCATTTATATAGTTACCATAACGTGGTTTGTATGTGGCTAATGAACCTTCTGTGTTCGGATTTGCATAGATCATATATTTCTCTCTCTGGTTTAGTGTTTCTTGTTGTTATTTTTTATTGTTGTCAGCATAAATCTATAGAGCTCACATTACCTTGACTGAGAATCTCTATTACTTGACTTAGAATCCACATCGGTCACAAAATGCAGAATATGAATAAATCAGTTACTCAACACGATACATTAGTTTCACAATCTTTAGCAAAAAAAAATTGCGACCAACGCCAGTCCTTGGTCGAAAATAAAATAGCCTTTGCGGGACCTGAATCAGAGCTGAGTATTTACGATACTTATCGAACAGCATCGCGGGTTGGATTACGCTCACAACAGCTGTTGTACTGTGGCATGGTTAAGGGTAAAAAAATCATGTATGGTACGGGTAACGAACACGGTGAAATATTTTTGCCGCATGAATCTTTTGTAATGCCACCAGGTGAGTTTGTTGAAATTGACTTTCCAGAAGCCAATGAAGAATCGCCGACCACATGTCTCACAATTGAATTTTCAAAACAACGTATTGAAACGATCTCCGAGCGTATGCGCGATCTCACTACATTAGAATCAATTAACCATGATTGGGAATACCAGCCTCACATTATTCATACCCATCACACGACAGGCACGCAGCAATTATTAGAAAAACTAGTGTGCTTATTTACGCAAAATCATCCAGATAAAGAAATGATGGTTGATTTAGGCGTATCTGAACTTGTTATTAGGCTGTTGCGGCAACAAGGCAGAGAAATACTCCTAAGTTACAGTCAACAATCACCAGATACCAGTGGTGTAATTGCCGCAATTCATTTTCTGGAGAAAAACCTCTCGATACCACTCAATATTGAACAATTAAGTCGTCATGCCTGCATGAGCAGAAGTAAACTTTATGTTGAGTTTAAAAAACAGCTGGGTTGTTCACCGGGTGAATTTCAGCAACAGTTACGTATAAAAGCCTCAGCAGAAGCTATTAGCTCCGGTAAAACAATAACAGAAGCCTGTTACGACGTAGGTTTTAATGATTTAAGCCATTTCAGTCGACGATTTACCCAGTTCTATGGTAGCTCACCTTCCGCTTACCGTCTGAAACATTATGGTTAAGAAAGTAAGGGCAAAGTATTATCATAGTAATAAAAATTCCTATTTTTAAGTTTAAAGATAAATTTAGCCTAGCTCTCAAAGTTTAGCTAACTCTTCTAGTGTTCGACCAAGCATTTAAGTCACTCGATATAAGTCACGGATATAAGTCACATGTTACCCGCACTAGATCGAGAGAGCTTTCATTATTTATCTCTCAGTTTTAGATACAGACATTTATTAATATCTGCTGTAAATCATCGCATGTGTTGCGCTAGTTTTAGTTATTAACACTTTCATCGATTCGATTATCTTGCATTTATTGAGTATTTCTTAACGTGATGCGCTTTATTCGGGCGCACTGTTAGCTTAAATCCACGAATTCACTTTTCTTCTTCTACTAGTGGTACTTAACTCGCTTGCCATTACCCAAAATGCTTATCAATTTACGATAGCTATAATTGCTCTAAGCTTGTTAGTCAGTCCAACTTGGGTTTCATCGCTCTGTTAGAATTATAAAAATATAAGATAAACTGACAGACATCTGAGCAACCATTAGCCTCAATATTTCGTCACAAACAATTAATCATGGCATCGCCTTAAAACTTCATATCGGAGAAAAAAATGTCGGAAGAAATCAGCCTTTTGGTTGAGCGTCTTAATGATGCAAGCGATGATGCACAAATGGCTGTTTTCGAAGAAGCAGTAATTGAGTTAGAAAGTAGTGAGCTGGCTTTTTTATTAGAGTCACTGCCGTTACCTGAACGTCTTGAACGCTGGCAACAAGTGCCTGAAGAAGATCGGGTTGATGTTCTGGTGGCAATGCGTTCTGAACCACGTCAAACTATTTTTTCTACATTTGACAATGAACAGTTACAAGCATTACTGAGCAATTTACATGCGGAAGATTTAATTGAACTGGCCGAAACGCTACCAGATTCAGTAGTTGATACCGCCTTGCATAGTATGGATGCTATGCAACGCCAGCACTATCAACGGTCAGCGCAATATGACGACTATCAAATCGGTCGTTACGTTGATCATGAGCTGATTATTTTGCCAAAAACAGCGCGTGTTCGTGATGCGATGCGTTTGATTAAAAAATCATTACCGGAATATACAGATAGTCTTTATCTGATTCAGCGCAATGGTGATTATGCCGGTACCGTAGCCATTCAAAAAATTTATTCAGCATTACCTGAACAGTTGTTAATGGAATTAAGTACTGAAGATCCATTCACTATCGCTGCTGATATCCATCTCTCTGATGCCTCTGAAAAAGTTGAACATTCGGGGCTCGCAGCCTTGCCAGTTATTGATGATAATAATAAATTATCTGGCCGGATTACCTTACGGCAAGCGATAGAAATCACCCGTGAAGATTATGAAAGTCAGTTAATGGCAACGGCGGGTTTGAATGAAGATGAAGATTTGTTTGCCCCAGTATTTCGTAGTTCAAAACGTCGTGCTACGTGGTTAGGTATCAATCTTCTAACGGCCTTTCTGGCATCCTGGGCGATTGGTTTATTTGAAGCGACATTGCAACAAATAGTTGCCTTAGCCGTGCTAATGCCGATTGTGGCTTCAATGGGAGGTATCGCAGGCAGTCAAACGTTAACCTTAATTATTAGGGGTATAGCCTTAGGACAAATTTCCAAAGGTAATATGTCACCGCTATTAATAAAAGAAGTCAGCGTTGGTGCCTTGAATGGAGTTCTATGGGCCATAGTCATAGGTGTTATCACCTCTTTTTGGTTTGAAAGTGTCAGCATTGGTTTGGTGATAGCGGCTGCCATCGTTCTCAATATAGTGGCGGCGGCATTCTCAGGCGTACTGGTACCTATAGTATTAGATAGATTTAACATTGATCCCGCCTTGTCAGGGTCGGTCATTTTGACGACAGTAACCGATGTAGTAGGGTTTGTCGCTTTTTTAGGATTAGGCACATTATTTTTATTATGATATTGAACGAACGGCCATGTTCAACATTTTAAATATGATACAAATCGGAATAAGGTTCTTTATATTTTAAGAATAAAGAAAAATAAAATCATATTCAAACCGTGAATATTGTACTGGGCACTTATGCCAGTATTGCGGGCCACAAAAAGGCAGGCTTTTATATACTATCTCAGCGTGGAACTCTGTATCATGCCGACTGTATGTGGATTATATGGATAGTAATTACTCATCAATCAACTAACTAGATGAATTAATTTATAATACAAGGCGCGTATTTGGTTTCAACATGCACCTTTCTTTAGAGTGGCTGTTGGACAGTCTAAAAAGGATATTAATTGTTTAAACTACTTTTTATATCGCTCAAATTATATGTCATGGCATTATTGCTCGTATTTGTAATGGTAGCTCAGGCCAATGATGTAAAAATTAAAGTACAACTGTCAGGTGCACCCGAAGGCAAAACTGAAACCTTATTAAGCGGTTTAAGTATTGTCAGACAACAAAATAGTGATCGCTTATCTGCACGCCATATACAAAAACTCCACGAAGAATCAGAAACTGAGCTTACGCAGATGTTACAAGTGTATGGTTACTACAATGTCAAAATCACTAGTAAATTACACCAGCTTAACGATGATAAGTGGCAGGCTGATTACCAACTGGAATTGGGTGAGCAGGTTAAGTTAGCTAAAATTGTTGTGACACTAGATGGTCAGGCAAAAGACGATGTTGAATTCAAAAAAATTAGCAATAATTTTCCTCTTAAATCAACAGATGCATTTAATCATGAAAGCTACGAGGCGGCTAAAAAATTACTACTCCGAATCGGGGTAGAACGTGGATACTTTGATGGTGAATTATTGACGCACAAGGTTGAAGTAAATAAAGATAACAATACGGCAAGTATCTATTTAACCTACAGTTCTGGTGATCGATACTATTTTTCTGAAATTCAATTTCCAGCAACCATACTTACTAATGAATTATTGTTGAGGCTGACACCCATTAAGGCGGGAGAGCCTTATTTAGCATCAAAAGTATTGAAGTTACGTAACAATCTAACGAATAGTGGTTATTTTGATGCGGTGGCGGTTAGAGCCTTAATTGATGAACGTCATGATGGTAAAGTTGCCTTAGATATCTCCTTCGAACCTGATGCAAGGCAACGCTACACCGCTGGTATAGGTTTTGGTACCGATAGTGGACCGCGTATAGGCTTTGGTTGGGAAAATAGGTACATAAATAAACGGGGTCATCGTTTATCAGCAGATTCAAAATTTTCACAAGTCACCAACAGTGTAGCAATGGATTATAGGATGCCTTTCTGGAGTGAAACAATCTCGGATATTGGTTTTAATACCGAATTTAAGCAAGAAAACACCGATACAAGCGAAAGCACGTCATTTGCTGTCGGTAGCTATTATAAAACTAAGCGATGGGGCTGGAATGAAACTGGGGCACTCAAATTATTAAATGAAAACTATGATGTCTCACAGGATTCAAATACCTCCTTATTACTAATTCCTAGTATTTCTTGGGCCAGAATTTGGGCTGATGACACCATCTATACTAAACATGGTGGCAGATTATCTCTATCGTTATCTGGCGCAAGCGAATCCGTACTGTCCGACACCTCGTTTGTACAAGCGGTAGTTAGGGGGAAATTTATTCATTCCTTAACTGAAAATGGTCGTTTCATAACGCGAGGTACGCTTGGTGTTACGGAGGTTACTGATTTTACTAGACTGCCGAGTTCTCTTCGTTTCTTTGCCGGTGGTGACAGCAGTATTCGAGGTTTTGATTTTGAATCCTTAGGTCCATTGGGTGACGATGGTCTAGTAGAAGGGGGGCGCTATTTAGCCGTCGGTAGTGTGGAATATGAGCAGATGATTGTCGGCAATTGGGGAGCCGCGATCTTTAGTGATTTTGGTAATGCGATGAATAGTTGGGATGACCCATTGGAATATAGTGTCGGTATCGGCGCTCGTTGGCGCTCCCCCATAGGTTTGATTCGAATTGATATTGCAACAGGCTTATCAGCAGATAACAATCCTATTGGTTTTCATGTTGTAATTGGGCCGGACCTATAATGCGCCGTCATATAGTAATTATATTAATAAGTTTGTTAATTTTGCTCGCCAGTTTCGTCGCTTGGCTAGGACTTACAGAATCCGGCTTATCTTTCGTAATCTCGCAGGCTGAACGATTTGTGCCTGAATTAAGTATTAAAAAGACCTCTGGCCGCTTTTATGATGGTGCTGACTTTGAACAGATAAACTATCAAATTGATGATAGTAGTAATTTGTCGATCACTAATTTGGCTATGAGCTGGCAAGTGATGCACCTATTTTCTGGCCAGCTTGTAATAGATAAACTGCAGATAGGTGATGTCGTTATTACACAACACGCCTTAAAAAATACTGAGTCTTCACCTATTGCTTTGCCGAATATTAACATTCCGCTAGCTATTTCTTTAAAAAACATTAGTGTTAATAGTCTTACTTCGATTGATCCGTCACAAAATAAGGTTCAGTTAATCAGTGGTTTTAACACTGATGTGACGCTTTGGGGTGATAAGCTTAAAATTCAGTCTTTATCAATACACTACGCTCATAATGTGAGCCTACAACTAAGTGGTGCCATAACGCTAAGCGGACACTATAAAACAGATTTAGCTTATCAGTGGACGGTGATTGATCCAAAATTAAAAACGATCAGTGCGGAAGGTAACATCAAAGGTAATCTAGCGGAATTAAAGCTGGAGCAACAATTACTTACACCCGTACAATCAACCCAGAGCATTAGCGTTTCAGACCTACTGGATAAGGTTATCTGGTCTGCGAATATAGAAGTACCTCAACTTGTATTGGCTGATTTTGTTGAAGACCAAACAGGCGTAATACACCAGTTGACGCTCAAGGCCAATGGTGATTTAACGCGTGCTGACTTATTACTCGATAGTCAATTTAAACAAACTAGCTTGCCCGACTTAAGCCTACATAGCCAGACATCAACAACGGGTTTTGATGACTGGCTAACCGATACCAATATCAGTATGAACGATGGTGCAAAACTACTGATTAAAGGCCAAATAAACCAAGTGTTAACTGCACCTAATTTAGCGTTGACGGGGCAATGGCAACAATTAGTTTGGCCATTACTAGAGCCTAAAAAAACAGTCAAAAGTGCAAAAGGTGATTTCACTGTGAACGGTGATCTTGAGAATTATAACATTGTAATTAACAGTGAACTGGAAGCAGAACAGCAACACATGACATGGCAGGCAAATGCACAAGGCACTTCAAATAAAATTGATTTAAAACAACTACAGATCAATGGCTTTGGTGGTAAGGCAACACTTGCTGGTTGGTTCAATTGGCAGTCTGGTTCTAGCTTTGAATTAGCTACCAGCTGGCAAGATATTGTGCTGCCAGAAGCCTTTAGTCCATTAATGATGAACAGCAAAAATGGTGAGCTGGTCATTTTAGGCACCACAGAAAAATACACGCTGACTTCTGCGGTTGCACTATCAGTAGATGCTAAATTTGTAACTATTGACATTGAAGGAGCAGGAACAGATAAGGGCTTTAAGAAGTTGATTGTCAATACAAAGACTGGTAATGGAAATATTGGCTTTGATGGTGAATTATATTGGCTCGATGCCTTTAAACTGAACGGTAAGATTAACCTTCACAACATCAATCCGGACCTGTTTTCTGCCGAATGGCCAGGTGATTTATCAGGTGGCTGGATCATGTCTGTCGATAACCTTCATGACAAAATGGCAGATATTCGTATAGAAGCTTTAGATGTGAAAGGTAGCTTAAGAAAACGACCATTACATTTACAAGGTGAACTTTCTTATATTAAAAGCGTATTAAATATTCCTAATTTACAGCTGGTTTCTGGGAAATCAACGATTTCAGTTAATGGTCATATGCAAGATAGCTTAGCGTTAAATTGGCTACTAGACTCACCAGATTTGGCAGATTTATACCCTGATCTAGGCGGGCAACTTAACGCTTCAGCAACAGTTACCGGCAAGCTCGATTCGCCCATTATTAAAGCAACACTGTCAGGACAAAAAATTGCCTATGCTGATGGCGTTTCGATAGCGAAGGCAAGCAGTGACTTTAGTTTAGACATGCAGGGTCAAGTTCGCGGCAAAGTAGTACTGACCGACATGAAAATGAATACCTTTCCAGTACATAATGCTGAACTTAATATTGCTGGTAGCAAAGAGAGTCATCAGCTTTCATTCGAAGTGAGCGGTGAGCAGATCAATGCGTCGGGCAATGTATCGGGCAAACTGACGGATACAAACTGGCAGGGACAACTGACTAAGCTGAAGCTTGACCAAACTCAAGCTGGTGTTTGGAATTTAACCAAACAAGGCCGTATTAATCTGGCCAGTGACCAAGGTTTAATTGAAGAGCAGTGTCTACAATCAGACAAAGGTGACATTTGTTTTCACGCTAATTATTCACCAGAAGGTAATTGGCAAGGTGCGGGGCGATTGAATAAGCTTTCGATGAGTGTATTGCACGCTTTTGTGCCCGCGCTCGATCCGATAGAAGGTCAAATACAAGGCCAATTTGAATTATCAGGTAGCAATCAGTATCCCACTAAAGGCCAAGGAGAACTAAGCTTAGTAAATGGACGTATTTTACTCGATGCTATTGGTCAAAAAGAAAAGAGAATAATACCATTAAAAACGGTTAAATTTGATTATCTGCTGACAAATCAAAATACGTCAGCGAATGTATTTGTTGCTCCCGACTTAAAAGGTGTATCGCCATTAACAGGAAAAATTGAGCTTCCTATTCTAGAAGTAGTCATGAACGATCCCAATACAGCGACTCTCAGTGGTGCTTTCAAAACAAAAGTTGAGGATTTGTCTATATTCGACGATCTAAATCCTGAATACGATAACTTGAAAGGACAGTTAAACGTTGATATGTCACTCACAGGTACCGTTAAACATCCTGCCCTCATTGGTAAAATCAAACTGGATAAGTCGTCAATTGAATTACCTAGTTTAGGTTTAATACTGACTGATATGAATATCAATGCTCAAGGTAGTCTCGACAAAGGTATTGAATTTTCTTATCAAGCTAAATCAGGTAAGGGTAATTTAGTTGGGGACGGTCAATTTATCTCTATAGATGATACTTGGCAAATGGATGCCAACTTGAAAGCAACCAATGCAGAATTAGTAAGCTTGCCAGAAGCCTATGTTATTGCTTCAGCTGATTTGAAATTCTCAATGAATACCAAGTCATCGCAAGTAACTGGTTCTGTAACCGTTCCAGAAGCTGAGTTGGCACCATTACAGTTCAATATGCCGGTTTCACCTAGCAAGGATGTCATTGTGCTCAACAAGAATGCATCTGCGGCTGAAAAAAAGCCTTTCCCAACTATCTTGGATGTCAACGTTACATTGGGTGATAAAGTTAAAATTGCTGCTGTCGGATTTAATAGTCGTTTAACAGGGAAATTAGTAGTGACGGGCAATACCAGTAAAATTTTACTTGGTACTGGCGCCATCATTATTAAGGATGGTAAATATACGGCTTATGGCCAAAAGTTAGCTGTTGATGATGGCAAAATACTATTTTCTGGGGGGGCATTAGATAACCCACAGCTTGATGTTAAAGCGTTCAGAAAAGGTGAAGGCTTTACGGCGGGTCTTCATCTGCAAGGGGCTGCTAATAATCCACAGATCACGCTATTTTCGACACCAGCAATGAGTCAAGATAATATTCTTGCTTATATTGTACTAGGACGGCCCATCGGTGAAGCATCGGTGTCAGATGCAGCCTTACTTGCTTCAGCTGCAACAGGATTAGGCATCAAAGGTGGCAATCAAATGGGTGACCGAATTGCGAGTACCTTCGGTCTCGATAGTTTCGGAATCAAGGGAGATGGTGGTGAAGATACCGCCCTGCAAATTGGTAAATACCTGTCACCAAAATTATATCTGGGTTATGGCATTGGTATTTTTGAACCCGTGAGTACCGTTATTATGCGTTATAAACTGAGTAAGATTTGGAGCTTAAAAGCCGAATCTGGAATAGAAACCAGTGTTGATTTTTTATACACTCATGAACGCTAAAACGAATACACATTACTAAATCATATCGATAGCATGGCCGAGTGTTTTACTAGGTAATTCATTGAGTCGTTGTGTCCATGACTCTTCTCCAATCCAATAATAGACTTTCAGGAGCCATGATGAGTGTATTAGTTACTAGCCCAGCCCCAGATTTTACCGCAGCAGCAATAATGCCTGACAACAGCATCAATGAGAATTTTTCATTGTCAGATTACAAGGGTAAATATATTGTCTTATTCTTTTACCCACTAGATTTTACTTTTGTATGCCCATCTGAAATTATTGCTCACCACCACCGTGTTGCTAAATTTGAAAAACGTGGTGTTCAAGTGATTGGTGTTTCTATAGTAATTAGCGTGTTATGAACAAAAAAAAGCCCCGATTAATTCGGGGCTTTTTTTGCCTGCTATCAGTCGAGGTTCATCGTTTAATATTAAACGCGGTTTTTCTCTCTGATTTCAGCGAGTGTTTTACAATCAATACATAAGTTGGCTGTTGGGCGAGCTTCAAGGCGGCGAAGACCAATATCAGTACCACAAGACTCGCAATAACCGTAGTCACCCTTATCCATGTCTTCAAGTGATTGATTAATCTTTTTGATTAACTTACGTTCACGGTCACGAGTACGAAGTTCTAAGGTAAATTCTTCTTCTTGAGTGGCACGGTCATTAGGATCAGGGAAGTTAGCGGCATCGTCTTTCATGTGAGAAACGGTATTATCGACTTCTTCCATTAACTCTCTTTTCCAACCATTTAAAATAGTTCGGAAATGGGTTACTTGTGTAGCACTCATATACTCTTCCCCAGCGTCTTCTTGGTAGGGAGCAATTTGTGCACTTGTCGGCAATGATTCCATGTGAAAAAACCTCATAACTTTAAAATTTAAGGGCGCATCTATACCAGATGAAACCTATATGTGCAAAAGTTTGATATCATTCGTGCTGATTTTTATGTGGAGAAATTGGCGATGAACCAATTAAAAACGGTTATTTTTGATGTTGATGGCACCTTGGCAGAAACAGAGCGTGATGGACATAGAATAGCCTTCAACCGCGCATTCATTGACGCAGGTTTAGACTGGGTGTGGAACGAAGATTTATACGGAAAATTACTTGCCGTTACTGGTGGAAAAGAGCGCATTCGATATTTCTTAAATGACTTTCATTCAGACTTTAAATATGAAGATAATATTTACGATCTTACTACCAATTTACATGCAGCTAAAACTAAACATTATGTCGCACTCTTAGAATCAAATGCCATTGCATTACGTCCAGGTGTTATTCGCTTGATCAATGAGATTCGCCAAGCAGGTTTAGGTGTTGCCATCGCCACTACCACCACACCAGAAAATGTAACCGCATTAATAAAAAGTACTCTAGGCGAAGAGGCCTTAGATTGGTTTGATTGTATTGCCGCGGGTGATATTGTGCCGGCAAAAAAACCAGCGTCAGATATTTTTGATTATTGTTTGCAACAGATTGGCTTATCTGCAGATGAATGTTTAGTGCTTGAAGACTCAGCTAACGGAGTTCTGTCATCTCTAGGAGCTAATATCCCTACTGTAGTCACCCTGAATACTTATACGCAAAATGATGATTTCAACGGCGCTATCAGTGTATTTAATCATTTGGGCGAACCTGACATGCCGTGCAGCCTTATTTCAGGACAATCTATTAGTGCTAACTACATTACTGTAGAAGTTTTAAAAGAATTGCATGCACAAGGTTGATAACCGCCGCATTAGTGAACGGGCGCAAGCGATCTCTCCGTTCCATGTAATGGATATCCTTGCACAAGCTAAACGGCTTGAAACGCAGGGAAAAGACATAATTCATATGGAAGTAGGGGAGCCCGATTTTGATTCGCCTCAGCCCATCATAGAAGCTGGTATAGCGGCATTAAAAGCAGGAAGAACCCATTACACGCCGGCATTGGGTTTGCCAGCGTTACGCGAAGCCATAGCAGGCTGGTATGAAACGCGTTATCAAGTCAAAGTATCGGCAAATCGAATTATTGTCACACCGGGCGCATCTGGTGCTTTGTTATTGGTGATGGGGGCATTATTAGAGCAAAGTAAAAACGTTTTATTAGCTGATCCAGGTTATCCCTGTAATCGAAACTTTGCTCGATTTGTTGAAGGTAAAGCAAAAGCAGTTAATGTTGATGCCAGCACTAATTATCAATTAACAGCAAACCATATAAAACAGCATTGGGATGAAAATACTGTCATGGCGCTGGTCGCCTCTCCGTCAAACCCAACGGGCACAGTGCTTAATGAACAGCAATTAAAATCACTGTCCGATGCTGTCACCTTTAAAAATGGTCATTTAGTGGTGGATGAGATCTATCATGGACTCACTTATGATGGCTATGATGCCCCAACCGTCTTGGCCGTTAATCAAGATGCATTCGTGATTAACAGTTTTTCAAAGTACTTTGGCATGACAGGCTGGCGTTTAGGTTGGTTGGTAGTGCCTGATGGCTATGAAGAGGTAATGGACCGTTTGGCACAGAATTTATTTTTAGCGGCCCCAACCATCTCGCAATATGCCGCTTTAGCTGCATTTAACAGTGAAACTATTGCCATATTGAACCAGCGCCGCAATACATTTGAACAAAGACGCAACAGTTTGTTGCCAGCATTGCAATCTATAGGCTTAAAAGTAGATGCACCTCCGCAGGGTGCTTTTTATATTTACGCAGATTGTCGGCAAATTCTTACCGATAGTTACCCTGATAGTATGGCATTATCTAAATATTGGTTAGAGCAGGCTGGCGTTGCCGTGACGCCTGGTAATGATTTTGGTCATTATTTAGCTGAATATCATATACGATTTGCCTACACCGCCAATGAACAGCGATTGATTCAAGCGATAGAACGAATAAAACATATCATTTAAGACGTCTCTTAAGGAATTACAATGACTCACGCCAAGATTTTTTACACGAAAACAGATGAAGCACCCGCATTAGCAACTTATTCTTTATTGCCTATTATCAAAATGTTTACTGCCTCCGCTGATATTGATGTAGTAATTAGTGATATATCGCTAGCTAGCCGCATTCTTGCCCATTTCCCTAGTTATTTAACGCCTGAGCAACAAGTGAGAGATACATTAGCTGAGCTAGGTGAATTAACGTTAAAGCCTGAAGCTAATATTATTAAGTTGCCTAATATCAGTGCTTCCATTCCACAATTAAAATCGGCGATTAAAGAACTTCAAGACAAGGGCTTCAAATTACCTGATTATCCTGAATCACCAGAAAATGAAGCACAAAAATTAATAAAAACAACTTACGATAAAGTTAAAGGCAGTGCTGTTAATCCTGTTTTACGTGAAGGAAATTCTGATCGAAGAGCACCGTTAGCGGTTAAAAACTATGTGCGTAAACATCCTCATTCGATGGGCGCATGGAGTAGCAATTCAAAATCTCATGTTGCCAGCATGTCTGATCATGATTTTTATGGCAGCGAACGTTCAGTAACGCTTGGACAAGCCACTAAGGTCACTATTGAGCTAGAAGATTCAGCAGGCAAGCTTACGGTATTAAAAAATGCTTTTCCGATAGTTGCTGGTGAAATTATTGATGCATCGGTGATGAGTAAAAATGCCTTCTGTCAATTTATTGAAGCTGAAATAGATCGTGCTAAGAAGGAAAACGTACTGTTTTCAGTGCACTTAAAAGCAACCATGATGAAAGTGTCAGACCCCATTATATTTGGTCATGTGGTATCTGTATTTTATAAAGATGTTTTTGCTAAACATGCTGCACTGTTTGAACAAATAGGTGTCAAAGTCACGAATGGCTTAGGTGACGTTTATAATAAGATGAAAAGTTTACCGGCAGAAAAACAAGCTGAGATTGAGGCTGACATTAAATTTACATATGCCTCACGTCCCAATATAGCGATGGTTGATTCAGATAAGGGCATCACTAATTTACACGTGCCTTCAGATGTCATTGTTGATGCATCAATGCCAGCAATGATTCGAGCATCAGGAAAGATGTGGGATAAAAATGGTAAACTTCAAGATACTAAAGCGATTATTCCAGATCGTTGTTATGCTGGCATCTATCAAAAAACCATCGATTTTTGTAAAAAACATGGTGCATTTGATCCCACAACTATGGGTAGCGTACCGAACGTTGGTCTAATGGCACAAAAAGCTGAAGAATATGGTTCACATGACAAAACATTTGAACTGCCGGCCGCGGGCATGGTGAGAGTCGTTGATGAAAACCGTAATATATTATTAGAACATGAAGTTGAAAAAGGCGATATCTGGCGGATGTGCCAGACCAAAGATGCACCCATTCAAGATTGGGTTAAATTGGCTGTTAATCGAGCGCGGTTAACGGGTACACCTGCGGTATTTTGGTTAGATCCAAATAGAGCTCATGATGCACAAATCATTGCGAAAGTTGAACATTACCTGCCTGAACACGATGTTAAGGGACTGGATATTAAAATCTTAACGCCAGAAGATGCGATTGAATTATCACTAGAACGCATTAAAAATGGTGAAGATACCATTTCAGTAACCGGCAATGTGTTACGTGATTATTTGACTGATTTGTTTCCTATCCTTGAGCTTGGAACGAGTGCAAAAATGCTATCCATCGTGCCCTTAATGAATGGCGGCGGTTTGTTTGAAACGGGAGCCGGTGGCTCAGCACCCAAACATGTCCAGCAATTTGAGAAAGAAAATCACTTACGCTGGGATTCACTAGGGGAATTTCTGGCCTTAGCGGCATCATTAGAGCATTTAAGTAATACTACGGGTAATACAAAAGCACATGTATTGGCGGATACCCTAGATAAAGCGACAGGGATATTTTTAGATAACAATAAATCGCCATCACGTAAGGTCGGCGAACTAGATGTTAGAGGAAGTCATTTCTACTTAATGCTGTACTGGGCTCAAGCACTAGCGAAACAAAATGACAATATTGAACTAAAAACTCATTTTGAAACGCTGGCCAAAACGTTACTAGATAACGAAGCACAAATAATTTATGAATTAAATGCGGTGCAAGGTCTCCCCGTCGAACTCAACGGCTATTATTTCGCTGATGAACAATTAGAGTCACAAGCGATGAGACCCAGTTCTACTTTAAACAGTACTGTTAACGGTTAGTTGTCACGTAGTTGTTCTAGGTATAACGCTGTTGCCCCGGCAACAGCGGCTGGGATGACTAAAAAGTTAATAAATGGAATCAGTGTCGCGCTCAAGGTGGCTAGACCAAAGCCTATTGCCAAGGGGCGTTTTTGTTTCAATAACGCACGTTGTTGTGGAAATTTAAGATCATGATTACCCATTGGATAATCATGATAATCCAATGCCAGTATCCAGCTTGAAAACAAGATCCAAAGCACCGGTGTAACAATATTAACCACTGGTACCCACGATAAGATGAATAAAGGAATCATCCATAATAAGAAGTAGCCGATTTTTCTAACTTCATTCCATAGCAATGACGGGGTATCTTTAATCATTTTCTGCCAAGGCATCGAAGAGGGTGGTTGACCCGCTAATTTGGTTTCTACCGCTTCAGCCAACACACCATTAAATGGTGCGGCCAAGAAATTAGCGATGATCGAGAAAGTAAAAAATACGATCAGACTCAATAAAGCCGCAAATAAAGGCCAAATTAACCACATCAGCCAGCCTAGTAGCCATTCAGGAATCCAACCTGGCATCATGTTATTGATCCATTGATCAAATTTACTGATGCCCAACCAGATAGCAAAACTGAATAGTAGGCTATTGATCGCCATTGGAATATAGGCAAAGCGGCGTATACCTTTCTGGTGAATCAAGCTAAAGCCCATGAGTAGGTAGCGCGCGCCTTTAAATAAATCTTGCATAAAAACTCTTACTTTAAAATTAGATTAATTGGCCGTGGCATTTTTAGCTAAACATGCCGCACCAAAAGCAGCTTCTGTATGTTCAGCTGAAATGAAAGGTACGAGTATATGTTGCTGACGGATAGCTTGCCAAACTTGATTAACGGCACCGCCGCCAACTGTTCTGATTGATTTCACTGGCGATGCCCCAGCTTCTTGCAACTTTTGATAAGCTTGTTGTTCAATTTTTGCCATAGCGGTCAACATGCCATGTAGAAACTCAACATCACTGTTAGGGCGAGGTGATAGCCTAGGCGCTAATTCAGAGTCATTGATGGGGAAACGTTCACCTTTAGTCAATAATGGATAGTAATCAGCAACTTGATTGTTTAGTGAGATTAAACTACTAAGCGATTGTAATTCATCATTATTAAAGAACATATTAAGTACGGCGCCACCCGTATTTGATGCGCCACCGACCAACCATTTATCATCCAAACGGTGGCTGTAAATACCTTGCTCAGGTAAAAAAATCGGTGTATCGCTGATCAATTTAACAACCAGTGTTGAGCCCAATGATGTTACTGCATCACCTAATTTATGCGCTCCAGTGGCCAATAAAGCGGCAATACTATCTGTTGTACCTGCAACAATTTGGGGTGAGGATGTTAAGTTTAATTGCCTACACAAATCATCAGATAAAAGCCCAATAATAGTTCCCGGCGGCACGACTTTCGGTAAAACAGCTCGATTGGTCATTAAATCAAGCCAATTTGGCCAACAACGTTCTACCGGATCGTAGCCTGTTTTGAGAGCATTATTTTCATCGCTAATGCCTAACGGTGCGCCAAGATTGAAGTTAATCCAATCTGCTTGATGTAATAAATGATTATTTGGAGACTTGGCTAGGTCATTATGCTGTTGCAAATAGACTAATTTAGCTAGGCCACTGCTAGCACCATGGGCCCCAGATTGAGCTGGAGCAATATCAGCAATCAACTTAGCTTGCTCAATAGCGCGAGCATCGTTATACATTAATAGTGGTGTTTGCGGATTACCGAGCTGGTCGGTGATTAATATCGAACCAGAAGTTGCATCAACAGCAATGCTTTTAATTTCATAGCATTGAGACTGAGAAGATATAGGCAAAATGAGCGAAATAAGGTCAGTTAATACATGTTTTACACATTGCCAGTGATAACTCGGGTCTTGTTCAGAAGTATAACTATCGGAATGAGAAGCTTGAAATGCTAAGCGACTGCTAGCAATGATGTTTGAATTATCATCTATGGCAATTGCTCGACACCCTGAGGTGCCGAGGTCAATACCAATGTAGGCGTTATTATTCATAACGCGCATTGTGTTAGCTTATGGTAGTTGAACGGGTGTTGGAGCGACCCAGCCTGCTTTACGATGTTCAGCAACAACTGTGGTATAAACACCGCCACGAACATTAAAAACGCCGGTAATACGCATAAATCGTGGATCACAAATCGCCACTAAGTCATCTAAAATTTGATTAGTTACTTTTTCGTGGAAGGCGCCTTCATTACGGTAAGTCCACAGGTAAAGCTTGTAAGCTTTTAATTCTACACACTTTAAATCAGGAACGTAGTCAATCTTAATTGTTGCAAAATCAGGTTGACCGGTTTTAGGACATAAACAAGTAAATTCTGGTGTCTCAATGTGAATGGTATAATCACGCTCCGGCATTGCGTTGTCGAAGGTTTCCAATTGTTTGCTTGGTTGTGTGGTCATCAAAGTGCTCATCATAATTAAAAAACAATCATTATCCCTTAGTTTATACAGAGGTTCCACAATAAGTGTTTGAAATCGTAATTTTTATATTGGTACTATTAGCTGCTTTTATCGGCGTAGCTTGGTATGCCCGACGTAGTAGTCAGCAACGAGCGATGGATTTAGATCTTGATCATCTCGAGCCAGAAATCAACCTCGATAATGATTTTAATGACTATTTTGAACATGAGCTTCAACAACAATCTATAGGTGATATTGATAGCGAACCTTCGGTTAGTCTATCTACTGCCGCTGAAAAAATAGAGTCGGAACTTGAGCCCATTATTAATCTAGAAGAAAAAACAGCCGAACCTCAAGTTTCAACAAAAAAAGTGCAATCAACGATAGATTTTGTTATCGATGACGATATAGAGCCCATTGACGAAACGATGGCATCTCCAGCTGACCAACAAGCAGTTAAATCAAGTTCGCCGAGAGATAATGTTGAGCGTATTCGACCAACAGCCGTTGAAGCAAAGCCGAAATCACCTAGAAAAGATAGAGATGATTTAGTTATCGCGCTAACGATTATGGCACCTGAAAATGAGCGGTTTTCTGGCAGAGCGGTGAAAGCTGCATTAGAAAGTTCGAACCTACATTTTGGCGACTTACAGGTTTATCATCGGTTTACTGCTGGCGCACGTAGACAAAGTATATTTAGTGTGGCTAATATTCTTGATCCCGGTACCTTATTGCCTGATAAATTTATAAGCTTAACAACACCTGGGTTATTAATATTTGCTCGCTTACCTGGCCCAGTGAATGGTTTAGCGATGTTTGATGACTTACTGGAAACAGCTCAGTCTCTAACGGAAAAATTGGGCGGCACATTATCTGATGATACCCGTGAGCCGATTAGTGAGTCACGATTAGAAGCCATGCGTAGCCGAATATTCAACTTAAATTTTGCAATTCATAATGAAAACCATGACTATTCCAACTGACATACAGCAGCAAGCTAGTAACTTAAGAGACTTAATAAACCGATACAACCATCTTTATTATGTTACTGATAATCCTGAAGTTACTGATAGCGAATACGACCGTTTATTCAAGCAACTTCAACAACTAGAAGTAAACTATCCAGAATTACTAACCGCCGACTCACCTACGCAACGTGTCGGTGGCAAGGCCCTTGATAAGTTCAGCCAAATTACCCACGCTTTACCTATGTTATCGCTAGATAATGTGTTCGATGCTGCAGACTTGCATGCCTTTGACCAACGAGTCCGTGACCGCCTCAACACTACTAATATCCAAACCTATGCCGCTGAACCTAAATTAGATGGTTTAGCAATTAGTATTCGCTATGAACAAGGGATATTGATACAAGCCGCGACACGTGGTGATGGCACCGTGGGGGAGGATGTAACTGAAAACGTGCGAACTATTCAATCTGTTCCGTTGAAGTTAATCGGTGATAATGTGCCGGATGTTGTTGAAATACGTGGTGAAATTGTTATGCCAAAAGCGGGATTTGAGGCATTAAATAAGCAGCAAATTGCTGACAATAAAAAGCCCTTTGTTAATCCACGTAATGCGGCGGCTGGATCTTTACGGCAATTAGATTCTAAGATTACCGCTCGTCGTCCCTTAGCGATGTACTGCTATGGTGTCGGTGAAATTCAAGGAATATATTTACCCAAAACTCACCATGAAACTATGCAACAGCTTGCACAATGGGGTTGTCAGATCTCAACAGAACTACAGCAAGTAACGGGTGTCGATGGTTGCTTGGCTTATATTAAACAGCTAGGTGAACAACGTAATACCTTGTCTTACGACATTGATGGTGTGGTGTTAAAAATTGACAATATAAGCTTGCAGAAACGCTTAGGTTTTGTATCGCGAGCACCACGTTGGGCGATTGCTTATAAATTTCCTGCTCAACAGGAAATGACAATCATAGACGACATTGAAATTCAAGTTGGCCGAACAGGCGCTTTGACACCAGTTGCACGTTTGCAGCCAGTATTTGTCGGTGGGGTTACTGTTAGTAATGCCACTTTGCACAATCAAGATGAAATTGATCGTAAAGATGTCAGGGTAGGGGACACTGTTATTGTTAGGCGAGCAGGGGATGTTATTCCTGAAGTGGTACAAGTGGTTTTATCAAAACGCCCAGATAATACAGTTAAATTTACGATCCCAACACATTGTCCAATTTGCCAATCAGAAGTTGAACGTATTGCAGGCGAAGCTATAGCGCGTTGTAGTGGCGGGCTTTATTGTCCAGCACAACGTAAAGAGGCCATCAAACATTTCGCTTCACGTAAAGCCATGGATATTGACGGTTTGGGCGATAAGCTTGTTGAAGTGCTGGTTGATGAAGGCTTGATCAATGATCCAGCAGATCTCTTTCAGTTAACAACAGACCAATTATGTGCATTAGAAAGAATGGGCGAAAAATCAGCCGGCAATCTGGTTGCTTCATTAGAAGCCGCTAAACAAACAAAATTTGCTCGCTTTCTATTTGCCTTAGGTATTCGTGAAGTAGGTGAAGCGACAGCTCGTTCACTTGCCAGTCATTTTTTGACGTTAGATGCATTAGAACTAGCTGATGAACAAGCATTAATAGAAATCGAAGATGTTGGGCCAATTGTGGCTCATCATGTGGTGACCTTCTTTCATCAAGCCCATAACCGTGAAGTTATCGAGCGCCTTTTAAATGCAGGAATAGTGTGGCCAGAAGAACAACAACGCGCTTCAGATTCTGAATTAAGTGGCAAAACTATCGTTCTTACTGGTACTTTAGAACAATTATCACGTAGTGAAGCGAAAGAAAAACTAATTGCTTTAGGTGCAAAAGTGGCCGGCAGTGTATCCAAAAATACGGATTATGTAGTTGCAGGTCGTGATGCCGGCACGAAATTAAACAAGGCTGAAAGCTTAGGCGTCACCGTGGTTGATGAAACAACGTTAATAAACTGGTTAAATTAGGAAATAAATTATGACAGCACTGGCTGAAGCCATTAAAAAAGTCGCCACAGGTCCTCATTTGAGCAAAGATCTATCGATTGAAGAAGCCAATTTAGCGATGTTAGAAATCTTATCTGGCAATGCCGATCCTGTACGAGCAGCAATATTCTTCATTGCTTTACGTATGAAAACTGAAACAAATGATGAAAACTTAGGCATTTTACAAGCGCTACAATCTTCCACAGCACAATGCCAAGCTGACGTTGATAATCTACTAATTCTGTCTGAACCTTATAATGGTTATAATCGACATTGCCCCGTTACCGCCTTTTTACCTGCTGTTTTGGCTGCATCGGGATTACCAGCTGTATCGCAAGGCGTAAAAGAAATGGGCCCAAAATTTGGGGTAACTCATTCGCAAGTATTGGCAGAAGTGGGGATCGATGTAGACCTTTCGGTGCAAGCTGCAACCGAAAGGGTGAATAATCCTGATCTAGGTTGGGCTTATATCGATCAACAACATGCCACACCCGCTTTATACACCTTAGAAGATTTACGTACAAAAATGATAAAACGACCATGTCTAGCGGCATTAGAAAAGTTAATCATGCCGATTAAAGCAAAAGGTCGTACACACTTACAAATTGGCTTCGTTCATAAGGCCTATCCCAACGTATTAGCGTGGTTAGCACAACAAGTTGGTTTCCATTCTGCCTTAGTTATTAGAGGCTTAGAAGGAGGGGTATTACCTACTTTGCGAGAACCAGCCAATTGTTTTCGTGCCTGGGAAGATAATGTAGAAACCTGCGTAATGGATCCTACAGAGTATGGTATAGAACAAACAACACGTGGCGTTTTACCTGAATTAGATCAGACTGTTACAGCAAAACATACTGTCGAGTTAGGGTTGGATGCATTATCTGGTAAAGCAGGTCCGGCATTTGATAGCTTAGTTTATGGTGCCGCCATGACATTATGGCACTGCAGATTACAAGCAACACCCAAACAAGCCGCTGATCATATTCGCCAAGTTATTAGATCAGGCCAAGCTAAAGCTCGTTTTGAACGAGGAATGAAATAATGATTTTTCAGCAAGAGATCGTAATTTCAACACCAGGGCGAAGTACCACCAATATTACATCCGAAATTCAAAATCTGGTTGCTCAATCAGGAATCAGAATTGGAACCTGTCATATTTTTGTAGAACATACCAGTGCATCTATTATGTTATGCGAGAATGCAGATCCTGATGTTCGGCGTGATCTTGAAACCTATATGCAACATATTGTGCCTGACGGCGATCCGATGTTTTTACATCAAGATGAAGGCCCTGACGATATGAGTGCACATATCAGAACCGTGTTAACAAATCCTGATTTAACCGTACCTGTCAGTGCCGGCCAATGCAGTTTGGGTATTTGGCAAGGTATCTTCTTGTGGGAGCATCGTACGCACAAATATCATCGCCGCGTGATCGTCACGATTCAAGGTGAATAAGCGATAGTCAAATCCAAATCAAGACTTATCAATCTTAACCTCATGAGTGTGTATTTACTTCTTATTATTCTATTTAACATAATATACATTATACGAACCTAAGTTTTACTGAGCAATCAGTGCCATTTTAGGAAAATATGCGGTGCGCATCATTGTTGTTATGTTAAATACCGTCATTCTAACGGTGATTATGTATGGCTGGTTATTTTGGGGGTTCTTATTTAAAACACGTACATTCAGAATTTGAATGTAAACTTACACCTGGTAAACATCCTAGGTAAAACTTAAATTCTGAAATGTAATTCAGCTTTTACATTCTCGTAGCATTATTTTGTTCTGTTACTAAAAGATCAAAATTAATTATTGCTACTCCTACCTAACAAACAGGAATAACCCAATCTTACATTATTGGGTTTAATGTAATTCGCCATGGATTTTATCTTTTATGGAGTTAGCCTAAATAATGCTTCAATAATTTGATTGGCCTTCGTTACTTCGTCAATAAGTCGAAATCATAATGGTTACTTTTCATTACGCAAAGCCTTTATCCAAAATACTTTTAACTTCTTAGGCTGATTATTATCTTTAAAATTGTGGAGCTAGTTTAGGAAATCACTACGTCTCATCATGTTCAGGCATTTGCTATTGTAATGCTGATTTACTGCTCGTGTCACATTAAAAACTGTTATTTTTCATATAACTAAGTAAACACCGAGTACTACGTTTTATTATTACACATAGTTCTGAAGCGTGTTCCCACCCTATCTCTCCCTAAATAAATTATGTATGTAATATCACACTCGAAACGAGTTTTAATTCCTCAGGCATACCTCTAAATAACTAGATTTAGAGGGTGTTACATCCATTATAAATTCCGATTGGTTTGAATTAGTGTTTAGATAACAAGTTTAAAATATCATTTTCTGGCATGGGTTTATGATAATAGTACCCTTGTATTTCATCCACCCCATTTTCCCATAGATACTTGGCTTGAACGGCGGTCTCGACGCCTTCGGCAACTGTTGTTCTTTTCATATGTCCGGCCATTTCGATAATTGAGTCAACGACTGGATAGTTATCAGCTTCGCCATTAATATCATCAATAAATGATTTATCAATTTTGATTGATGATACGGGTAGTTGATGAATATATTTCAAGTTAGATTGACCTGTACCAAAATCATCAACTGCAATTTCAAAGCCTAAAGCCACAAGTTCTATGAGCCTCGATCTAACCATTTCAATATCTATAGCGATCATCGATTCTGTCAACTCAAAACCCAACAAATAATGAGATACTTTATATTCTTTACAACAGCCAATGATCTTGTCGATAAAATCCTTATCTGCAAATTCACGTATACTTAAATTAATATATATCCTAACCCTGTTTTCAGGCTCAAGTTCGGATAATAACTTACAAACTCGACGTAAAACATAATGACCAACGTCGATAATTGCCCCCGTTGATTCTGCTACTCTGATGAAGTCACTAAGATATAATAATTTAAAATCAGGATCTTTCCATCTGAGTAACGCTTCACAAGAGACAATCTTTTTATGATCATTTACTTTCGGCTGGATCGCTATATCTAAGTGATTGAGGCTGAACCCTGATTTATTATTCATTTCTGATTTTAGCTTCATTGACAGCGCATCAAGTTCCAATGCATAGTCAATTCCGACATCAGAAGCTTGAGATAATTTGCCGCCATTGCCATCACGTCGAGCAGTCTCAAGTGACTTCTCTAGCAATTGCAAGATGCTTTTCTTACTCAAATCTGAAATCGGTCTCCTCATACACACCGCAGTAATTGAAACAGGAAGATTTAACGCCTGTCCAATCTCAGGGATAATTGCTGCAATGTCATTCATGCATATCACTCTGTCAGCAGATTCAGTCTCTTCGAGGCTATTTGTTGATATAATAAGAAATCTATCCCCAGAAACTCGATATGTTGCTGCTTCGTGATTTTGTGCCATTAAGGATATTTTGTGAGCTAAAAGTTTTAGGATGATATCACCTGTCTCACGACCAAAAACTGTATTCAATTTTTGAAACTCATCAATATCCAACATGACAGCTGAGACATAGCCATATCGCAATTCAGTGAGCAATAATTTCTCAAAATCCAAGCTTAACGCATATCTTGTTCTCAGCTTAGTTAAATCATCATACAGGGCACTATTGAGGACTAGACCCTCCAACTGCTTTATATGTGATGTGTCTCGTATCACTGCAACATATTTTTTTATATTATCTCTGAACAATTCTGAAAGAAAAATTTCTATCTCTATTTTCTTACCTGATTTTGTTACAGCGGCTATCTCAGTCCTTTTCCCCATCAGTTTTGACGTATGAGTTGCTTTGTATTTAGCGAGAAATCCGTCATGCTTAGAAGCCATCTCAGGGGGCATTAGGACTTTAACATTTTGCCCTATAAGTTCGTTATCTTCATACCCAAATAAATTTAGACAATATTGATTTGCTGATGTGATCGTCCCCATCTCATCGCTTATAACGACAGCATCTGAAAGCATGTTTAATAATTGCATTGAGCTCATTAGAGTCTAAACTTTTTTCTAAATGTGTTACCGAGTATAACACTTTTAGAAATAGACTTTATCATTTAGAATGCCCATTGGCTTCTTAGCTGCACGATATCAGGGTGAATTGAATCGAGTGGTCCACCATTCACATCTAAAACATTCATATAGTTCGCGGAAAACCTTATGGTGTTTGTTGCGAACCAATTAACACCATAAGTGAAACTATCTGCTTTACCCCCCAGAATATCTTGGTCATTGAGATTAATAGTGCTGTAACGTAATCCAAATTCCCAAGCGCCTATACCGCCCTCACCAACACTAGCTCTAGGCGTTATTTTTCCAAACTTTCCATTTGCGTATTGACGTGATTCCCCTGTAAAGAAGTAGCCTGTTTGAATATACCAACTATCAAAATCTAAACTTTGAGTACTATTACGACTCACCGATGTAGTAACATATTCTGACTGAACGGAGAGCGGGCCAGAGACCATCGCTACTTCAAACCCATATTTTGAATGAGAATCTACATCGGTCATATTTCCTGTATCGACAATATTTATTCCAGACACATCACTTTCAGGCTGCTGTTTAAACCGTAATATAGCCGCTTCGCCGGCATCACGATAATTAGCTGATACTGCTAAATGTAATAATGATCCTTTGTTATTAATTGGTGCATATGAAATCCGGCTTCCAAGTCCCCAGCCTTCATCATTTGCACCACCTACGGTTTGTACTGCTTCGCCAAACAAGCCAGCGGATGCTGTCCAATTTTTTCTATTGGTGAATGCCATCGCACCTATATGACGCCCACTATTAAGGCCATTTGTAAGTGAGCGTTCCATGAATAAGTTATAGTTTGCATTCATTTGAAATTGCAGACTGAAAGGATCTTTCATGTTACCGACTCTGAATGACATTGCATCTAAGCCTCGATATTCAACAAATGCATCTGCGATACCTTTATTGTGATCGGTCGCAAAATCATATTCAAATTTATACCCCCAATCATGATACATTTTTCCTTCTACAGACATGCGGGCACGCCTGATCTTTGTACCATCGCCCATGGTGTTATTATCATTCCCATAAGCGGCGGCATCAGCCATTACACGTGCCCCTAGTTTTGTTGTAAAAGCGCCATCTCGTGTTTTAACCGTGACACCACCTTTCACTGACACCTCGACATCTGAAGGTCGTGTTGCTTGTGCTAGTTGATTTTGTAGGGCTGATTTTTCTTGATTATTTTGTTCCTGCCGCTGGTTTAGCTCGGCTTGTAAACGACCATATTGTGCCTCACTGATCATGCCATTTTCATGTAACATACCTATTAATGTTTCAATTTCTGAACTTGCATTAACCGGCAGTCCAATAGCGAGTAGAACAGTACCAATAAGTATTGTTTTTTTTAGTTTCATAATAATATTCCAGTGGTTGATAACACTAAGTTACACGTTAATTTCACATGACTTTTACATTTAAATGGCACATATTTTCCCAAGAACAGTGGTAAGGATTACTGTTTGGTTTATTTAACAAAATGGTCAAAATGATAAAAGAGCTGTTGTTTTTAAGCTGTGATGGTTAATAGTATTTCGTAATTGAATCATTTCATCACTAATGGCTAAAGATGTATCGGTAATAAATGGGCAAATATATTTGCCTCTTCCATCTTCAAGTATAGATAAGACGACACAATCTGGGAGTGCAGGTACATAGCAGCGATCCATAGTTAAAGCATCGAAAACATCTACTATTGCTACGATTCTTGCACTCATTGGAATTTGAGAAGCCTTTAACCCGTAAGGGTAGCCTGATCCATCCCATTTTTCATGGTGACACAGCGCGATTTCTCTCGCCATTTCCATCATTGGGTCATCTGATTGCGAAAGAATGTCACCGCCGTAATTAGGGTGTTTACGCATGACCTCCCATTCTGAATCGTTCAAAGGACCTGGTTTTTTAATATACTGTCGGGGATGCCAATTTTCCCAACATCATGCATAGGACTTGCTAGATTAATTAATTTACAAAACTCATCATCCATGCCTAATGATTTTGCGACCAATTGTGAAAAGTGAGCTATTCTTGTGACGTGAACAGCGGTATCGTCATCTTTGTAAGCGGCTGCTTTTTGCAAGCGTGCGAAAGAATCACTGCGTGAAAGTGATTGATTAGTTTTTTGATGTGCCAAGCACAATTGTTGCAAATAATCTGAATAACGATTGAACAATTTAGTAATAAAAGCATTATCACGCTTAAGACTAACGATCTCAGTAAATAAGTCGTTCTGTGATTTCCAGATCGAAATATCTAACGGATTGTATATAGTGGACATATTTAAGTTTTATACATGTGATAATAAGTCTAAAGGACTAAAAGGTTTAGTTATATAAACATCTGCACCAGCTTGATATCCCTGATCAATGTCTGCCTTTTGGCTCATTGCCGACAATAAGATAACTTTAGTCGCTGAATTTGCTATATTCGATTTAATCTTTCTACATAGTTCTAGTCCATCAAATTGTCCTGGCATCATGATGTCTAAAATTATTACATCAGGCTTCACCACAGGAATCATCTTCATAGCATCATCGCCGTCCTGAGCTTCAAATAAATCATAATCACTCAATTCTAATGTCATTCGTATTAACGCTCTCAATTCTTTATTGTCATCGACAATTAAAATTCGTTTTGCATGCATTTGTTACTCCTCGATGTGTTCGATCAAGATAGTTATAGGTAGCCAAACGATTACCATTGTGCCCTTGCCAATGGTGCTCGTAATATCTAATTGTCCATTATGTATTTTTACAAACTCTTTAGTTAAACTTATTCCTAATCCTGTGCCAGCTATATTTCCGGTTTTATCAGCCCTGTAAAATCTCTCACCTACATGAGATAATTCATTCGGAGTCATTCCAATACCAGTATCTTCAATTATCACTCCAAATACTGATACCCCATCAGCCATTCGAATGGCTGTAGAAACCATTATTTTCGAGCTTTTTGGTGAATATTTAAAAGCATTACTTAAGATATTACTGAAAATCTGACGTATTTTGGATGGGTCAAATTCAACGGTAGGCCAGTGTGCTGGCTTTTGAAAATCAATAAAGTGATAATCATCAGAGGCAGATATATCAATAATTAGTTCGGTTAGAACCGCCTCTAATGTGCCTTGTTGCATATCAAACGCGCCCATAGCTCGGTCTTCGATACGAGCAATATCTAATAGATCATCTAATAACGCTTTAAGGCGCACTGCTTGTCTATTTATATTTGACGCAATTTCTTTTGTTTTTTCTGGATTGTAGTCACGAATACTTAATAATTCACTAAAGCCCATCACACTCGCTAAGGGGGTACGCAACTCATGTGCCGCAGTCGACAGAAATTCACTTTTCATTCGGTCTACAATCGTTTCATGGGTAATATCAACGAAAAACAATATGTCTGAAGCGTTATTATCATTTTTGTCTATTTTTTGACGCGTGACTCGCACTATTTTTTCTTCAGGTAGTTTTAAATAAAGCGTCTCTGGAGTTGATTGCTTTTCTAGTAACGTCAGATCTATATGATGGTCAGAATCTAAAATTGTTGTTAAAAAATCCTTGAAACAAGGCCAGTCATGTGCTTCTTTACAAGCCTCTGGTGTTGTGTTGAATATTGAATAAAAAGCCTTATTCACATATGAAATATTTTGGTCGTTTGCAACAATTAAAAAACCATTTTCACTTAAGTCAAACACCGCTTCTAGTTCGTGTTCGAGTTCATCGATAAGAGTTAGATCACGTATTACGCCGACAATAAACTGTTCATTATTAAAATACGTCATACTAGAATGAATTTCTAATCGAATTTTTTTACCTCGTGATGTCATTGCAGTAGCAAGTTGTACATTTTTACTAAGGTCATTTAGTTTCCAATATTTGTAGTCCGGAATAAAACCACCCATATTCTGACCAATAATATCCTTACCTTTATAATCAAATAGGATAAATGCCGCTTGATTTACACTCTGAATCTGGCCATCTAGGCTAATCATGAAAATAGAGTCCGTAGCTGTATTCATTACTGCGTCCATACGGCTGTTATCAAAATGCAATTTCTCAGTAACGTCTGCAATTTTACTCGACATAATATTAAAAGCTTTCGATGCTTCTGTTACTTCATCAGTGCCTTTCAGAGGAATCTGCAAACCGATCTCACCTTGAGATAACTTTACAGCCGCCTCTTTTAATAATATTAGACGTTTTGTTAGCATTATTCCAAGTAGCAATGAAAATAATGCTACGAATATCAGTTCTATTACAGCGATGATAACTAATTTATTCGTCGCGTTATCAATGGTCGCCTTTTGGTCAACTATAGAAAATCCTACCTCAACTGAGCCAAATTTATAGCCTTCAACTAAAATGTCTGAAGACGCATCAAATGAACCATCGGTTTCACTTAAATCGATACTGTAATCGCCCTCAAAATCACGTTTTAACAAGGCTTGGTCGCCTCGCTGCACTAACATGCCATCTAAGTCTATCATCTTGATATAGAGCATATTTGAATTTGACATCGCGGAGTCTGCGATTGACTCAAGTGTAGCCATATCCTTAGAAATTAGGGCATCTAGACTTGCTATCGCTAATAATGAGGAGACACTGTCCGCGTAATCTTTAATATCTTTTTCAAGTGAGCTTTGTAATATAGCTCGACTATTTAAAACCAAGATCAATAGAAAAAAAGCTTCGATGATGGCTATACCAATAATAGTTTTGTATTTGAATGAGAGTTTAAACATTATGGGTTTGATTCTTTGATATTGAGTTGCCTAACATCATCCCAATCACTATCAACACTAATCTTAATGCCACCATTAAAACCTAAATCATTAAGAATCTTTTTACCTTCATCTAACTCATTTAATGAAATTAAGGCATTCTGAATGCTAGTAGCATCTTCTTGACTCACACTTGGACCTACTGCGAAAGCATGGGGTGTATAGGGCGATGAGCGCCAGATTACTTTTAGTTTATTGAATAAATCAATTGGCAAATTAGATAATGTACGATCGATTCCTCCGCCGGCGACAAAAAAACCTTTTGCAACATTTTCATAGACAGAATCATGTGAAGACACGTACCTTGATGTGAAAGGTATATGTTTCAGTGTTAAATTTGCTTGCGGTAACATCGTTGCAGCAAATGATTTTGGTGAAGGAAAAGCAATTTCTGCATTATTTAACATTTCTAAACTCGATATTTCACTATCTCGTGCTACGACAATAATACCCACAATACTCTTACTGGCTTGTCTTGCTATGGCACGCAGTCCTAACGTTTTACTAAATACAGTGTAATGATACGGATTTAAGTAAGTGATATCATACGCACCGTTACTTACTCGTTGTTCAAACTCTGGGATATTGGGTGCAGTTTCAAAACGAATTTCTTTACCTGTTTTTTCTGATAAAAATTTAGCCAATGGCACCCATACTTTAGCTAAACTAGCGGCTGATTGTTGAGGTACTATGCCTAGCCTTAGTAACTCTTCAGCGTGTGTCATATTGGTAGCAAACACGATGGTTAATAATAGTATGATCTTTTTCATGCTTAAAAATCCTTAGGATTTTTCATGGCAAGCTCTTTCTTGAGTATTGCAAGATCAGCGGCATAGAGCTTGGCTTGTTTTAAGCCATCTAGCTCGTTTACTTGATTCGTGCTTCCTAATGGAAGTTCAATAATGATTGTTTGATAGCCATTGCTAGATATCTGCTTAAGATTACCCCCGTGCAATTGCACGACACGATGTGCTAAAAATAAATTAAAATTTAGACTGTTTTCCACATCATCATATGTTGGTGGTTTAAGTTCACTGCCTTCTTGTTGTAAGTTATGAAAATTAAGAGGATTCATCACCGGTGTATTGGTGATTTTGATGGTTGCAAAATAGCCATGTAGATGGATTTTGACTTTAATTTCATCTTTATCTTTAGCATTACGCATCACTTCTCTCATTGACTCTCTGACTGCGAGCAATAACCAATCTCTACTACCGTATATGTTACTCACTTCAGAACCTGTGGTTTCAATTTTTACAGATAAAGATTTCTTGTTAATTAAGGTGTCTAATCTCTCAATGGCAACGTTTAACAAGCTTAAGACAGGTATTTTTTGCTTAGTTTGGATATCTTGATCGGTGTAGAGATCACCTAACATTTTTATTTTAAATACAGAATCCATCAACTCGGAGCCATTGTCTAGTGTGTTATTCAATAACTCTTTAATTTTATTAGTGATCTTTATGTCACGTATTGACTCCAACAGTAGTTCAGTGCTGAAGTAAAGATCATTTAGTGGTTTTTCTAATTCATCTTTTAGTAACAGCATCAGTCGATGTTTCAATATCCCAACATGGTTTTTAGAATTATGAGATAAAAAAAGTAACATGAAAAATGATTGGAATGGCATGATTTTAACTTCAAAATCAGAACCTATTCCTAGGTCATCATTGAGTTGTAATACTACTGGCGTATCAATTTCCTTATCTAATATTTGGTGAAGACTTTGCTGAAAATCTCTCGACCCAATCTTAGATATATCATTTGTTATGGATAAAGCCTTGGCTGCTTTATTTGAATAGCTGTGAAGCCCGCTCTGATCAATAAGTATAATGGGATCAGATATGTCATCAAAAATATGTATCATTGCTTGATTCCTATATTTTTTTCATTCGCTTTCTCAAAAACAATACTTTTCAATCGTTGAAATGGAATGGGCTTTTCCATAATGGAAATGGTTTCTGGAAAATGAGATCTTTTTTGAATCTCCTCCTGAGATAAGCCGGTTACAACTACAATCTTGCAATCTGCTAAATTTTCATCTGAGCTAAGCACGTCAATCAAATGAAAACCATCGCCATTTGGCATAAGTAAGTCAGTGATAATTAAATCGGGGGTTGATCTGCCAGCTACTAGAAGCGCTTCATAACCATCATTAACCATCAATAGCTCGATTTGAGGATGCCACTCTTCTATATTCAAACGATATAGCATTCGAAGCGAAGAATCATCTTCAGCAATGAGTATCGTAAACTTATTATTTCTATTATTTGCTTTGTTTTCCAGCTCGCGATGTGTATCTGTATCTGTATCTGTAGAGCGCCTTAACTTGCCGAGAGGCTTATTGTTCATGCTAATACTCAATCGTTCAACTTCAGCTTTACTTATTCTTCTATGTCCGCCAGGCGTTTTCGAAACATTAATAATGCCGCTGTCTGCCCACATTTGTACCGTTCGTCCAGTAACACCAAAGAGCACCGCTACTTCTTGAGTGGTATAGGGTTTTGTTGATAGTTCATCTAATTTATTTTTGTTGGTCATAGTCTCGCTCCTGAGTCTTCCGGTATTTCTGATATTTCTGATATTTCCGGATTGTAACGTTTTAATAATGTGTTGTAAACATAAGTTAAGAGAGATATGACAAGGAATAATTTAATTATTAATCGATATGTTAACAATCTGTATATGATGATGATTATTATATGGAAGGGTATTTTTAGTAGTATTAGAGGAACAAATGTTTTAGAAAATATATTTTTTGTACTTTAACGCTGACGCTGCAATGCTAATGATGATTCTCACTCACGTTTGTCGTGGTTCAGCAAGACGGTCATCATAATTTCTACAGGCTACTTGTATCATAGAGAACTTTCTTCGGTTTCAATAGCTAAAGAGTAGATCGCTAGAATGTTATCTAACAGACTCATAGATAAATTGACGCAATTTTATCTACCTGATTATTATGATTTACTGACAATACTATTAGTTTTTTTATTCATTGGCTTAGGTTCATACTTTTCATATAAGTGAAAAAATAGAAACTCGGTGTAAAGCACTACTTTAACTACAGATTTCTTAAAATCTTACAGTTAATAATTTTTTAAGAAGTATATGTTCTCAGCGTCGTCCATAACCTATCGACTTATATCAAACCACCATTCCCTCGCCAAATGGATGCAGTTCTATACGAGTGTGTTGAAAATTATTGTGATTATGAGTAAAAGTATGTCTGTTTCAGGAACAAAACCAAGCCTTCTAACACTAAAAGTATGACGAATGCTAAGGCTTAATAGTTAAATGGTTTCCAATTTTAATTTCTAGCCATCGATACCTAGATAGGTAAAGTAGATTTAAATACAGGCAAATATGCCTGTAATTTTAATATTGGGATGGACTCTAATTCCTGTAAGTAAATAATCACGTGATAAAATCGTGGTGTCCTGTCAGAGGCCCCTTGCTTTTTTACGTATTGAAAGCTCCTTCGCCGCAACTTTTTTAAACAAACCAGACATTGCTTGTTCCGCGACATAGTTGCCTAATAGCTCCGGCGTTACCATCTTTACAGTCTCTAGCTGATGCTCAAAGGTTTCGCTTAGTTGATTATCGTCAGTCAGCGTTGTTGGTATTTGATCTGCTATTTTCTTGGCTTGAAGCAACTGGCCATAAAGTTCGATGGCCCCATTGGTATGGAGTTCTTCGGTTATCGCGGGTAACAGTAGTGTCTGCATCAGTACACCGCTTTTTTCTTTCAAATAATCGGTTGCAGCTGTATTACCCGCAGTCATCAAATTCTCAAGGCTGGGTATAGTCATATTCATCACGATATTTTTCAGGATAGGACCCGCGACTGGAATAGTGCTTTCTGCAGCCTGATTGATCAGAGTTTCCAGTAGTGTTGCTTGTGGATTTGTTTGCAAATCTCTAGCGATACCTATGACAAGCCCTAATGGCGGTGGTAACAAGATACGAACCAGTGGGTCATCTAGATACCCCCCCTTCATTGTCAATTGTTCAATCACCGAATCAATACCTTTTTCCAGCTGCTGACCAAATTGATTAGCTAAAAAATGTTGGAACTTTACTTGTGTAGTCTGTTTAGCACTGTAAACAAAAGAAGAACAGGAAGTTAACGCCATTGATATAAGAATAATTGCCGCAACACGACGCATAAAGAAAAAAGCTCCAAGAAAGTATTTATCAGTAACTACATTCGTAACAAACTGATAATAATGCAGTTTACAAATTTTGGCATCATTTTATTCCTGATTACTTTCCCAAATTTGTCTCTACGGATGTGGGATCATACTCTATTTATTTATTAGCTAAGCAGAATAGATTGAGATGCTAATATCTGCTCTGAGTAAGACAGGATAGTTTTGGAGGTACTTATAAAAATTATGTATTCAGGTTTTAAATCTAAACTTACATTTGCCACATCAATTTAGATAAAACTTAAATACTGCAAAGTAATTTGGCTTTTACATTCTTGCAGTATTTTTTGTTTTTGACTAAAAGAACAAAAATAATTCTTACTAATCATTCATAACAAACAGTATAAAACCAAACTTATATCACTCGGTTTTATATGGTTCGTCATATCGTTTGTCCGTTATAAATTTACGGTGTATTAGTAATCCACAATATTTGATATGGTTCTAGACTAATAAAATCATTGGTTTCATTAAAGTCGATACCTGAGATTAAATCTCGCCAGTTATCGGTGACAATTAAATTTAAGTCACTTAGTAATAAAGGCTGTGTTTCATTGCTGATGTTATACACGCAGAAAATACTTTGTCTTCGATCTATACTTTGTCGCCAAAAGCCAAAAAGCTTATTTGTTAAGTGTAAGGTAAATTGCGTTGCATTGGGGTGAAATGCTTTTTGTTGTTTACGCGTTTCGATGAGCTCTTTTAACTGGTCATAGACTATGGCATGTTGGGATTCTTGATCATTCAATTTGGCTTTAAGGGCATCATAATCCCATTGATGGCGGTTAATTGACCGGTTTTGCTCGGTATTTGATGCTTCTTCAATGAATCAAATGCCAATGGAAGTCGCCATGGGTGTGGTTAATGTGCCCTTTGATGTGCCCAATATTCAACTTGAAAACCCCGCGGCTGCCCCACACACGCGTATTGGTTGGTACAGATCAGTAGCTAATATTCCACATGCGTTTGCTGTTCAGTCCTTCATCGCCGAAATGGCAAATCATGTTGGTAGAGATCACAAAGAATTTCTACTTGAATTGATTGGTAAAGATCGAAAGATTGACCCTAAAACATTACGTGATGAATGGAATTATGGTGAATCGCCAGAAGATTACCCGCTTAATACAGGGCGAATGCATGCCGTCATCGAACATGTGACCAATAAAGCAAATTGGGGCAAAAAAATGGCTACTAATAGTGGTCAAGGACTTGCAACACATTATAGTTTCACAAGTTATGTGGCTACCGTTGTTGAAGTTGCGATTGTCGGTGACGGTGAAGTGACCGTACCACGTATTGATATTGCCATTGATTGTGGCCCACAAGTTAATCCAGAGCGCATTCGTTCACAAGTTGAAGGTGCCTGCGTGATGGGTGTCAGTCTTGCTTTATATAGTGAGATTAGTTTTACCAATGGTGTAGCTGATCAAAATAACTTTGATGGCTATGAAGTGGCCAGAATGAATAATGGCCCTATGGAGATTCACGTCCACATTATGCCCACAACTGATTATGATGCGCCGCTGGGTGGTGTTGGTGAGCCCGGTATGCCGCCTATTGCGCCTGCATTATGCAATGCTATCTTTGCTGCTACAGGCAAACGTATACGTGCATTACCAGTACGTTACCAATTGGAGTCATAGATGCTCAGCACAGACATTACCGTACTCAAACAAGTACACCAATGGCTGACTGAGGGATATTCGGTCTGGCTGACAACAGTGCTGAAGACTTATGGCTCCAGCCCACGTCAGCCAGGTGCGATGTGTGCAATCCGTGAAGATGGTGCCTTGATCGGCTCGGTTTCCGGCGGTTGTATCGAAGATGATCTTAAGGACAAGGTGCTGGCAGGTTTGTTAGCTGACGATGAGATTGTTTTTTTTACCTATGGCGAATCTATCATTGATCGCGATCGCTTTCGCCTACCCTGTGGGGGCACCTTGCGATTGGCAGTCGAAAAAATAACAGAATCAGATTGGCTGTTAAAAGTACTAGATGCCATCGAACAACGCCGGCAAGTAACAAGACGACTACAATTAAGCAACCGACAAAGTATTGTCCAGCCGGCCAGTAGCAAGGACAAGACAGTCGAGGAGAATTCACAACAGATTGCCTTTGTATATGGCCCTCGTGCTCGTCTGTTATTGATTGGTGCCGGTGAAACTTCGAGCTATCTTGCAAAAATGGCATCGGCATTAGATTATCAAGTGTTGGTTGCCGAGCCGCGTGAAGAGATGCAACTGACTTGGTTGCCAGAAGATGGTGAGTTGCTGGCGATGATGCCGGATGATGCAGTTGTTAAAATTCAGCCAGATCTCAACACCAGTATTATCACGCTGACCCACGATCCTAAGCTGGATGATATGGCGCTACTGGAAGCATTAAAATCAGAAGCATTTTATATAGGCGCATTAGGTTCAAAGCGTAGAAATGCTAAACGTCGAGAAAGGTTAGCACTATTTGACCTGACGCCAAAGCAGATTGCTCGTTTGCATGGTCCCGTCGGGCTTGATATTGGCAGTAAAACCCCTGCTGAAATAGCCGTTGCTATTCTGGCCGAGCTGATTGAATTAAAACATGCTCGTAGCCAACGACATGACAATCAAGCTGATATCCGAGCAGTGAGTAACGGTTAAATATGTCAGAGAAAGTGATCTGCCCAATTATACTGGCGGCGGGAAAATCTCAACGTTTTGGCAGTGATAAGTTATTGCATATTTTGCCATATAATGGCGTCAATAAGCCTCTTATCTTGCATACTTTAAAACCATGGTTAGAAGTATTTGATCACATCAATATTGTGGTCAGAGCTGATAATCATGCTCTAATTCAGATGCTAGAGGACTGCGAATTTGCGTCACGATTGACCCTAATCACCGCCACCAATCCAGCGAAGGGAATGAGTGCGTCATTAGTGAGCGGTATCGATGCCAACAAAGCGGCATCGGGCTGGTTAATCGGGTTATCAGATATGCCCTTTATTCAAAGCTCGGTAATTGTTAAATCCCTAGATGCACTCAATACGGGTGCCGAGATCACCCTGCCCACTTACAATGGTAAAAGAGGTCATCCGGTTGGTTTTTCATCGCGTTTCAGGACACAACTACTGGCACTGAGCGGTGATAGAGGCGCGAAGGAAATCATTGCTTCTACGCCAGACAAAATTACCTTCATCGACAGTTCTGATGACGGTATTCGGCAGGATATAGACACCCGTAAAAATTTAGATAACGGATAAGAAAATCAGAATTTTATTTGCTAGCAACTTCACACAATTCTAAATTTAAAAAACATCTAAATTTTTTTATTTAATATTTAAGGTAAAGCTGGTCAGAGTTAACGCAGCTAAGACTAGCTATAGCCGCACCAAACAACCTATACTTTTATTTAAGCCAGCTTAAACTTAAATTAAAGTATAACCATTCAGCAATAAAAGTAGTACCCTAGTTAAATAAATAGTTAAGTAGGAATAAACAATGGCACTTAGTGATGTAATTAGAGAAGCACGAATTAGAAACAATCTTAAGCAAGAAGATGCAGCTCTGTTAATGGATGTAACGGTACAAACCTATAGTAAATGGGAAAATGGCATAACCGAACCCAAGGCAAGTCAGGTAGCGCAACTAAGTGACCTATTGAATGTATCTACTCAAATGATATGCTGTGGCAAACAAAGCGAAAAGATCGATATGGTCGACTTCATTAGAATAGTTTCAAGGCAAGCTAAAGATCTAAGTGAGTTTGAAATGATAGAAACTATTTGGCATAACATCGAGGATGACGCCACATTTCTTGAAGCCTTAAAAAAACTTAATAGTGAAGATAAATATGAAGCGGTGATTACCATGAAAAAGATAGCTAACTGACAGCAATAAAAGTATAAGTTAACTTACACTTTTATTTAACCTCATGTCTTTGTTAATCATTAGCTCTGAATCAAACAGCTAACACAGTAAAGGTGGTTTTAATTTAACGACCTATTCCTTTCTAAGATCTAAGTAATCAGATTATAGATTCTGAAACAATCATGATTGCTTTCAGTTATAGATATATGACATTGATTACTTAATTCAATGATTAAACAAATTTCATGCTTCGCCTTCTCTTCTGCAAATTAAATAATGCATTCAAGTCGTAACTCGCTTATAAATTATATATTGGCTCCTATTGATAGATGTTTTCTTCAAGATATCGGGGGCGTCATAACTAAAAGCCTTTAATGTTATTTCATCTCTTTCGTAACAAATCAATGGTCAGTCCGTCTACCTTACAAGTCTAGTTACTATTAACTAGTTCTTACATTTTTAAATTATAGGAAGTAACCATTTCTATTACATCTAAAAAATCAACAATTGCATTAGCAGCTAGTGCGGCATTAACTGCAGGTTTAGCTTTATCACCTACCATGGTAAGTGCTGATACAAACCCATTTGCAACTGCTGAATTATCAAGTGGCTATATGCAGCTTGCTGAAGGTAAACGTGGTGGCGAAATGAAAGCTGAACATGAAGCTAAATGCGGTGCAGAAAAAAAGCAGTCGCTAAAAAAGCTGAAGCTAAATGTGGTGCCACCAAGATAGATAAAGCCTTTATGGAAATAAACCCTTCATACTCTAATGTAATTAGTAAATAATTTATCAAGTCTTAATGTTTAACAATATAAAGGGCTCTAAGGAGCTCTTTATGCTTTTTGTAGCTAAAGCTATTAATGGAAGATATGGCTTTTTAACTATAGTTTGAAAATAAGTCGAAATTTAATTTCTGTAGGAACTCACCCACTTAAAAGTGCCAGATTTTAAATTATGACTTATGGTTATTGAAGTGGCTTTTGTTAATCTTAATTTCTAAAAAATAGTTCTTACTCTTTCAAACAAAGAATCTAGCAGTGCACTTTACATTCTTCCCTACCCGTTACTATTAAATATTATATTAATTTATCTGAACGAATAATGTTTATTCCCTGCTGTTGTTGCAAAGCGGCTTCAATCATATTTTGGGCTATATTTCGGGCGGGATTGAGTTGCATTTTCTTGGGTAAAATGACGCCGAATATTTTCAGAATACCGACCATTATCTGTTCGCCAAAGCGCTTCTCTTTTCTATCACCTTTGATTAAGCCTGGTCTTACGATAGTGAGTGAGGGATAATCAAGTTGAGCTAACACAGCTTCAACATCCCCCTTCACTTGGTTGTAATAAAAGCGTGATGATATATTCGCACCCATAGATGAATTCAACACAAATGACGATGCATTATGTTGACGGGCGATAGTCGCGATAGCAAGTGGATAATCATAATCGACACGCCTAAATTGTGCTTTGGTTTTAGCCTTACGCATAGTGGTGCCCAATGTGCAGATCACTGAATCTACTTGCCACCAATTTGCAGATTGAGGTAAATCATCAAAATCGATCTGGTTAATTTCTAGTTTTGGATTTGTAGTAGAATCCAGAGTAATAGCACTTCGGGTCAACACCACAATTTTACTGATACGAATATCACTTAAAGCCAGCTCTAAAACATGGCTACCTACCAAACCAGTTGCACCAACTAAAAGTAGTTTCATCGTGTATTTTTCCTTACTTAGTAGATAGTTTTGAGATGGCTAGTGCAATAGGCGTTTCACCCTGAGTCAGCTCGATAATCTTATTATTAATATCCGGTTGATTAATTAATTCAGCTAGTGTGGTTGCTACTTCATCTCTTGTGACTGATCCATATATAATATCAAGTTCAGCTATTATTTTACCTGAGCCTTTCTCATTAGTTAAGGAGCCAGGTATTAAGATAACCCAATCAAGACCTCTGGCAACTAAATAAGCATCAGCAACCTTTTTAACTGAAATATAATTTTAAAATCCTTCAGATAAGCCTTTATTACGCGCGGCCTCTGGGAACACTGATACCAAGATAAAACGACGGATACCCGCAAGTATAGCCGCATTTACGGATAATTCGAGGCCAGTGCCACCAACAGCATTGGTGACTTCTATTCCTGCCCCGCCTGCTCCAGCAGTGAATACAACGACATCATTACCGGCTATTTTTTCAGCGAGTTGTTCTACAGTAATACCAGTCAAACAGCCTTTAATGGCCATGGCACTATTATCTTTTAACAAACTAGATTGCTCATCACGACGATATAAACCATTTACAACGTGTCTCATTGATGTGAGATTTTTAACTAAACGAAGCCCTAGTTTTCCGGCACTGCCAACGATAAATATGGCTTGCATTTTATAGCCCTTTTTATATTGATATCAAGCGAAAATTCACCTTTGTATCTCCCCCGTCTCATAAGAAACGGGGAAATTTGAGCGACCAATATTAATCTGAATACTTCCGTGTTTTCAGCAGAACTAATTTTCGTGTTTTAGGCGTTAACTTAGATCGTATTCACTATGAAACATTTGGGCCATATGACAATATTTGATGGTTAATTGTTAGCAATAGGTGTCAGAATAAACTGCCAACTATTGATTCCAACTGTAGTATTTTCAATAAATAGTTGTTCAGAATTATCCAATTATTCCTGGAATGGCATTAGCATTGACACAATCTACTGATGGAATGTCCAAGTGCCACTATGATTTCATTAGGTTTAATTTTTGATATAAGTGTAAAGTTAATAGTCTATGTGATGTGAATATTAAAACTAATCTTTCAAAGAAAATATAATGTCATTAACAGAGACCTACAACACGCCATTAGAAATTAAAACTTGGCGTCATCAGCAACGCGAACAATTGATTGAGAGCCGGATTGCTGTTGGCGGTTTCCAACGCAAGATTTGGCAACAAGAAATATTACTTAAACTACACGACGTGCTTAAGGATATGGAGCTAGGAATAATCGCTTTTTATTGGCCATTTAAAGGCGAAATTGATTGTCGAGAGTTGATTAGTGACATGTTGCAACAAGGATGGCTAGCGGCACTGCCAGCCGTTACGAAACTAAATTCTCCATTAGAATTCCGACAATGGACACCTGAAACGGCGCTAATTCCTGGCGTGTGGGAAATACCAGTACCTCAATCACGAACTATTGTTATGCCAGATCTGATGTTAATTCCATTGCTTGGTTTTGATGGATATCAGTATCGACGGGGCTATGGTGGAGGTTATTATGATCGAACGGTTATTGATCTTCAGCCATCTCCAATAAAAATAGGCATGGGCTTGAACAAGCCCGATTAGAGACGATTTATCCACAAAGTCATGATATTACTATGGATATTATTTTGACTGAAACAATCACGGATATAGCCAACGAGCTTAGCTAATACTGAACCTAAAACTGGAATTTAGCCAAGGCTAAAGAGCGCATTTTAGTACTGTTGATTAAGAACTAATCACAAGTTAAAAAATCAATCCATTTGTTTTAGCCAGTGCACACCATCTAATCGTTTTTGTTGTTTAAGATTCCATACTGCTCTATCACGTAAATGTTGGGTGGGCCTTGCCGGGTCAAACCGTAGGGGACTAGGTAAAGATGATGCCAATAATGCCGATTGCATCGGGCTGAGCTGTTTGGCTGATTTTTCAAAATGATAGTGACTAGCGGCTTCTAAACCAAACACACCCTCGCCCCACTCGGCGATATTTAAATATACTTCCAGAATACGTTGTTTACCCCAGGTTAATTCAATCAAAAGCGTAAACCATGCTTCAATTCCTTTACGAAGCCAACTACGGCCCGTCCATAAATAAACATTGCGTGCAACTTGCTGACTTATCGTACTGGCACCACGTAATTTTCCTCCCTTATCTGAATCGCGAAAAGACTTCATAATCGAATCGACATCAAAACCTTGGTGCAAAGGAAAAAGCTGATCTTCAGCGGTGACAACAGCTAACGCCGCTTGTTTAGGAATATCATCCCAACTCAACCAGGTTTGCTTTAATTTGAAATTATCATTGCTTGAATATAACCATCGATCCATCATAACCATCGTTATCGGCGGGTTAAGCCAGCGAAATGGCACTACCACTATTAAGCTTAGTAAGATCATAGCCAGCATAAGTAATAATAAATAGCGGATAAATAGTTGTTTGAATTTTTTCACCAAATAATCCTACCAGAACCATCTAAATAAAGAGAGAGTAATCTATTATTAACTTTTAACATGCCATCCAACACTGAGCTATCGATTGATACATATTACAATGATAACCCCACGGCAGTTCTGCTCAGGCATTATTTCATGAAACGATGACCAGACTAGACCAGCCTATTTGGTCAAAGCAACTAAACCTAGTGTCTGGCATCGTAGTAGATTGGCATGATCGCCAGTTGACTACCACTTGATAAGTCAGTCTCAAGCAATTGATATAAATATAAATAAATATAGCAGGAAAGTGGTCTTTACAAGAAAAATGAATTTTTTTCCTTCTCGATAATCTTGAGCGCAGAACCAACCTTAGTCCATTGCTGATGAACTTGCTGAGATGCAAATGAACGCTGATAATTGGGTGATGCCCGCTAGCAACTACAATAATCAACGATATAGCAAACTATATGAAATCAGTGAGAATAACATCCAGAACCTGAATCTAGCGTGGTCGTTTTCTACCGGTGTATTACGTGGTGACGAAGGTAATGTGTTGGTTATCGTCGACACGATGTACGTTCACACGCCATTTCCTAACATGGTTTTTGCTCTTGATTTAAACAACCATGGCGCTATTAAATGGAAATATCAACCCACACAAAGCTACGATGAAACGCTACCAGTTATGTGCTGTGACACCGTTAACCTTGGTTTAGCCTATGGCGATGGCAAAATATTTTTAAATCAAGCCGACACTACTTTAGTTGCGTTGGATATGAATACGGGACAACTTATTTGGTCTGATAAACGTGATAATCCTAGACGCGGTGCTACCAGTACCGGTGCCGCTTTTGTAATGAAAGATAAAGTCCTAGTGGCTATCTTAGGCAGTGAGTTTGGCATTAGAGCTTACGTGCAGGCCTATGGTTTAGGGGAGGAAAGACTATGGCGAGCATATAGCACGGGGCCAGACACTGACATGTTAATTGACCCTGCTAAAACCAGTTGGCCATGATTCATCATTAAAAAGCTGGCAAGGTGAACAATGGCAAATCGGCGGCGGTTCCACTTGGGGCTGGTTTTCGTATGACCCTGATCTGAATATGTTTTACTATGGCAGTGAAATCCTTCTACTTGGTACCCTATTCAACGTCCAGGTGATAACAAATATTCGGTCGTGGTTTAGATACCGGTGTGGCGAAATGGATCTACCAAATGACGCCTCATGATGAGTGGGATTATGATGGTGTCAACGAAATCATCTTGTCAGATCAAAAACTGAAAGGCAAAATGCACAAAACAGCGGTGCATTTGGACCGTAACGGCTGGGCCTACACGATGGACAGACTTTCAGGTGAGTTGCTAGTTGCACAAAAATTTTATCCATCGGTCAATTGGGCGAGCAGTATCAATATGAAGACGGGTTATCCAGAACGCGTCGTCAAATATTCACCTGACTATAACGGTGAAGATATGATTACCACTGATATATGTCCGGCCGCATTAGGTTCCAAAAATCAACAGCCCGCTGTTTATTTACCTCGTACGGGGCTTTATTATGTCCCTACCAACCATTTATGTATGGATTATGAACCATTTGAAGTTGAGTATGACTCAGGTCAACCCTATGTTGGTGCTTTTTTAAATATGTACCCCGCTCCTGTTGGCATGTACTTAGGCAACCTCATTGCTTGGGATGCACGTGTCGGTATGATTGTATGGTCTAATCCAGAACGATTCTCAATATGGTCTGGAGCCTTAGCAATGGCTTCAGATCTGCTATTTTACGGCACGCTTGAAGGCTATTTGAAAGTAGTTGATGCTAAAACAGGTCGTGAGCTGTGGCGATTCAAAACAGCATCAGGCATCATCGGTAATGTCAATACATACAAACATGCGGATAAGCAGTATATTTCTATTCTTTCAGGCGAAGGTGGCTGGGCCGGAATTGGTATGATGATGCCAAGCTTGGATAAAGATTCAGATGGTGATGGCGTTGTTGGCGCTTACCGAGCACTATCTAGCTGGACGAACTTGAGTGGAGTTCTACGTGTGTTTAGCTTGCAACATAATATAGTTAATTCCAACTAAAGGACACCTTATACAAACTTAAAAAAACATCGTCATTCCGGTGATCTTGTATCCGGAATCCATACCGAGAGTTACAATGAACATGCCATTTGACTTATATATTTCCGCTAAAAGACTGCGGAAATGTCGGCGCATTCCTTAACCAGAGTGCAGCGTAGGTAGTATTTTTCCATTAATCAATCCGTTATTTCATTCCACTGGAGTGCTTCTTTTATAATGCTCATATCAGGATTATTCAGAAGCATTGTGCCGTGAACGTCAAAAGTAGGCGTGCCGATACTTCCTGATGGGTAGCCAGATTTCTCGAGCTTAGCATATAACTCATCCCTTCTCTTATTATCTACATCGATGAAGTATTCTGTGAAGGCGATATTTTCTTGTTTGAGTTGTTTTACTTTTAGTTTGCAATAACCGCAAGTTGTTTGTGAGTACATGATGACTTGATTATGCGGCTCGCCGTAACTATAACCATCGCTCACTCTGTCGTGGTGTTGGTACCAATTAAATGCACCATAACCAATAAGTAAGATAAAGATAAATTTCTTCAAAATTAAAACCCCTATTTATCCTAGTCGCTAATAAAGCTTTATTTCCACATCACATCACATTTATCTTTTGCTGCCGCGGCAAGAAGTGAGAGTAATGGTAATGCGCGATTATGCATGGTCACTTTAGGCTGATCATCATTAGTATTTTGTGGTGATGCTTGTTCTACATCGGCGTCAAGGGCACTTTTCAATTGTTCTAAAGCCGCTGGAACATCAGCTGCCATAATGGCACTGGGTACTGTCCCACTGTGGCCCATCATCTTCAATAAAGACAAAGCTACATCGCCAAACATAGTAATGTCGGCATAAGCTTTGGTTGTAAATGTAACCAGCATCTCATTCTCCTTAGAACAGTAAATATAATATCTTGAATAATATAGAATCAATATACGCGATACTTTATTACTAGTGTTTATATTTAAGCCAGATTATAAAGAAGGAACATGTAACCGTCTGTTATAAAACGTTAATAACTTAAATTTAAATCTATTTTATTCTTCTGATATATATCGCTTATGTACAGCCGTCTTCTTTAGGCATAATATGAATCGTCTTAGAGCAGACACTGGAACTTGTAGCAAAAGCTAAACATTATAACTGTGACCCTGTGATTGAAACATCTTACTTCTACTAAAATCATAACTTTATTATCGGAACTACTGAACAATTTCAAAACTACTTTTGATGAAAAAACACCTCACTATACCAACCTCAAAAAGGACAATTTATATGACAAGCTCAAAATCAGTCTTTACTATTTTTATTGCTATGCTTTTTTTATCACTAATCGGTTGCGGCTCGACCTCTACTCGAGAAAGTACCGGTGAGTATCTCGATGATGCGACTATTACCACAAAAGTAAAAGCGGCGATTTTCAATGAAGTTACTTTGAAGTCATCAGAAATAAACGTTGAGACATACAAAGGCGTTGTCCAACTAAGTGGCTTCGTCAGTTCACAAGTTAATATTGATACAGCAATGCATGTGACGCAAAAAATAAAAGGCGTTAAAAGTGTGCACAACGCCATGAAAGTTAAATGATCGAAGTGATTATCCAACAAGATATCAATAAAAAGGATTTAATTGCTTAATCCTTTGGTGCAAACTAAGATTTTTAGAAGATAAGTAATTGCACCTCAAAAAACCAGCTGGAGAGGATTGAACTAAGTCTCCAACTGGTTTATTTATGTTAGATACCGACAGAGAGTCCTACTCTAAATCAGTTTGCCTAACCTTAATATCCAGAAAAATGGAGGCTAAGACATCATTACTAAAGCGGTTACTTATTAAGGATAGCTCAGTGCTTCTACGATAGTTGTGAAAGCTGAAGATGGCTGGTGACGATTAGGGTAATAGATATGGTAGCCAGCAAAAAATGGACACCAATCTTCCACAACCCTAATCAACAAACCTTTATTGATATATTCCACGGCCATCTCAGAAGGAATATATGCAAGCCTAAGGTGTGCCAGCGCTGCCTCTATTCCAGATAACTACTATTAAAAGTGACTTGCCCCTCAAGTCGGACACTGATCTCAGCATGATCTTTTTCAAACACCTATGAGTATATACCGCCAAATGTGGGTAGTCTGTAATTTATGCAACTGTCCATTTCTAAGTCATCGGGCGAAGTGGGTATGGATGTTTTTTGAAGTATTCTGATGAACCGACAACAGCCATTTGTAACTCAGGAGAAATTCGAATGGCAATCATATCTTTGGGAATTGACCCACCTAATCTCACGCCCACATCATATCTTTCAGCAACGATATCGATTAGTTTATTATCGGTCGTTATTTCTACATTAAGATCAGGGTACTGCTTAAGTCTGCTTGCTAGCTTGGGTCATATAAATGCTTTTACAGCATGTTTATTCTTATCGTGCCCGAAGGGCTTCCACTTAACTCACCAATAACCGAAAGCTCTTTGCTAATTTCGTCAAGTCTAGGACCAATCTTGGACAGCAATCGCTCTCCTGCCTCCGTTGTTGAAACACTTCTTGTACTGCGTGCAAGCAAACGAATTCCTAATTTTTTCTCTAAGCCACTGATGGCATGACTTAAAGCAGATTAGGATATACCTGATTTTGCCGCGGCTTTAGTGAAACTGCCTTCCCTTGCTACAGCTATAAAACCTACTAGGTCATTAAGATTGTCACGAAGCAGGTAATCACCTACTTATACTTATACTAATAAGTTAATTTCATCAATTTAGTATAAGATTTTTACTTCACTAGGTAAAGGTGTCTCTTAAATCTATATTTATTTGAAAATAACTAATATGTCTATCCATGATTAGCTAGCTAATAAATTTTATTGTTAATTATCAAGTTACCAACAAACATTGGTTAATATAATCTGTATTTAAGTTCATTCGCAGAATTAAGGGTAGCAAATTCGATTAATCGATGCTGTACTTGATCTCGAAACTTCACCACGTGCTGAATAACCATTTATTCATCATAAAAATCATATTGATACACAAATATCGTCTTCTAAAAAAGTGGTTGAGTTAAGGCGCAATAAAGACACTGTCGTAATGTATATTGATGCTATTTTCATCCATAATATTAGCAATGAATTTAATATCTTGAAGGCCACTAATTATCTGTTTCTCAGCTACTCTCACATAGGCAGTAACCGATGACATATTCCCTGGTTCAACAATAAGTCTTTCTGGTAGGCCCGATAATTCAGCAATCGGTAAGCCAGAAATCTCATAGTTCACTTCCATCGGCTGTTTCGTTTTATTCAATAATTTCAATGTGTATTTGTTTTGAATAGAACCATCACTCAATAGAACATGCAATGGCTGACGTGATTGTATTACATTGAATTCTGTTGGTGACAAATGCGTAAAGCCATAACCAATACCCCCTATAGAAGCCAGCATTATAGCGCAGTAAAACATGAATCGAGCTCGAAAATACCACGGCGACGTATTTACACCTTGTTGGAGCTCTTTGAATGATGCATACCTTATCAGTCCGCGTGGCTGATCGATTTTATCCATAATGCTGTCGCAAGCATCAATACATAAACCGCAGGTTATACAGCCCTCTTGTTGACCTTTACGAATATCAATACCGGTGGGACATACCGCAACACAGACTTTGCAATCAATACAACTCCCCTGTGCATCAGCTGGTTGAGTGCCTTTATTCAACTTGCCTCTAGGTTCCCCACGTTGTGCATCATAAGCAGGTAAAACAGTATCCTGATCGTACATAACACCTTGTAGTCGTGCATATGGGCACAGCCAAAAACACACTTGTTCACGCATGAACCCGGCAAACCAGTAAGTGAAAAAACCAAAAATACCTAGGGCAATCCATACTGGTTTAGGTGCTGAAAAATGAACTACTTGATGCCATAATTGATATGCATCCATAAACCATGCTGAAAAGGTAATGCCGGTCACAAAGGCAATCGCTAACCAAATGGCATGTTTGCTTAGTTTTTTTGTGATTTTAGAGCTTGTCCAAGGCGAAGTTCTAAACTCATCAGCTTTCTGAGGCGTATTACCTTCTAATTTTCCTTCGATAAAGGTGAATACGTCAGTCCATACCGTTTGAAAACAAAAATATCCACAAAAAACACGCCCTGCAATACTGGTCACGGCAGCCAAAAGTATCGCTAAAAAAAGTAAAGTGAGAGACAGCATCCAAATATCTTGAGGATAAAGACTAATATTGAAAAAATTAAACTCTTGGTTAGGCAAGTCAAACAAAATAGCTTGTGAACCATTCCATCTAATATACGGTACTAAAAAATAGAACAACCATACTGACATGCCAAACCACTTTAATTTACGAAATTTACCCGGCATACGTCTTGCTGTTATCTTATTACTGTCTGTTCCTAAATTAACTTCCCATTCTGAAAGCTCATTATAAATTTCAACTTTAATAGGGATATCTAAAGTTTTATATTTCATCGTTAATCCAATCCTATCTCTCTAATTATTTCAATCTGTTACTAACAATATCTATCAAACAATGGCTTTTGTACGTATCGTCTTTTGCTGTATTAATCCGGCGAGTACATTAAAAGCATCTGTTAATGATTGGCTGTCGATAGTGCCGCCCAATGAGATTCGCACTGCTTGAGAGGCATTGGTTCCATTGACAAATGCCGAAGATGGAACAATGGAAATTCCTGAACGATGTGCATATTCGGCAAATTCTAATGCTCGCCAATTAGCAGGTAATGCCAACCAGATATGAGGACCAACGACGCTTGAAGTTAGGTTTTTCTGACTAAAAATAGCCGATGCAATAGCATGTCTAGAGGTGTTTTCTAGCTTTATTGCATGAGTAATTTTTTGTAGCATGCCATTACGTATCCAATGTGACGCCAATTCAGTCATCAATGGTGGCGCCATTAAATTGCTGACTCGCATTGTTTCGGCTAATGACAATGCTTGGTCTAAGTCAGGTGCCACCACATAGGCAACGCGTAACGCGGGTGATACACATTTTGCTAAGGTAGCGATGTGCCAAGTCCGTTCTGGCGCCAGACTATATAAGCTGGGTGGTAAGGTATCTTGAAAAGGGGCATAGGGATCATCTTCGATAATAATCACATCGTATTTTTCAGCGATCGCAACCAATTGCTGTCGTCGTGCTGTCGGCAATGTCGCTGTCGTTGGGTTATCTATATTGGGTATAAGATATAAAACATCTGGTTTTTTAGTTTGGCAACATTGTTCAAAATACTCTGGAATAATGCCCTCTTCATCCATCGCGATGGTCAACACATCAAATCCAAGATGATCGGCAATTGCTCGTAAACCAGGATAGGTCAATGCCGGTGCAGCAATAATGTGATGCATCTGTTTTAAAAGACTAAGAATTGAAAATAGAGCACTATGAGCACCACTTGAGATCAATAGTTTTTCACTAGAAACAACAGGAATACGCGCTGTTAACCATTGTGCTCCTGCCTCACGATCAGATGGATTGCCCGCTGTTTCTTGATAATTTAAATGATTAAATAAGCTATCATCACTATGTATCTGAGCCAATCCTTTTACTATTTCATCGTGTAAGTTGAGAATGGTCGGATGTGGCGGATTGTTCATGCTCAGATCAATATTTTTTCCTTCAGTTAAACTAGTCAGGCTATAAAGTGAAAAAGCAGTTTGAGCAATAAAACTGCCACTACCTCGCTGTGTTTCAACTAAGCCTCTCTTGGTCGCTTCATTAAGAGCACGTGTTATGGTTGTTAAATCAACTTGTAATTGTTCTGCAATCGCACGTTGTGCAGGAAGCTTATCACCAGGTCTAAGCAATCTATTTTTAATATCGTTTTCAATTGCATCAACAATGCCTAAGTATTTGAGTCTCGCATCACTTTGAATTCTAGGTATCCACATGCACTAAACCGCCTCTAAATAAACATACAATCTTGAAACAAATGCTATTCCTTTACTATTTTGTATGCAAACAAAACATACAATTATTAGTAAATAGCCATATTGTATGGATCATGTTTTGCAATAAAACATACAAAGCAAGGAAAAGTGAGGTTTTAGAAACAGCTGAGGAAGTTGCCTGCGCAAAAATACGCTAGGTTGTGACGGCGGGTTATTTACAAGTTAAGTGGCTTAAACAAGACTGCTTATTGCTCATATTTTAAAGAAATATACAGAGTATATTGATCAAGATTATCCCGCATAATTACGCCTAGTACACTCTGTCGATAAGCCAAAAGCTCAGTATCAGGACAATTTATAGTTAGAGTGCTTTACGAAAAGTAAGATTTATTCTGCAATCTTTGGTGACGGAATGCAGTGCGGATTTGAGTGGTAGGATGCCATGAAACCGAAGCCTATCAGCACGCCCCCAAACCATAACGTCACCATGATGCAAGGCAATACGCACTGCTTTTTCTTCTCGCACTAATCCGCCGAGCAGAAATGTAGCTGAAATGCCCAATGAGACTGACACGATGGGAGCCGAAAGATCGGCTTCATCTTTATCCTGATGTAATGACATTTTGGAGCCTGCTTGATACTCATTAATCAGGCAGCTATCAGGTATGAAATCATCAAATCCCGTCCTATATGCAGCCGCTTGAGCTAATGTCATGAATATTGCTGGCATATCAGGCCAGTGCTTTTGTGTAAGTGGATCTAGAACAGCGTAACAGTATCCAGAACGAGAAGTTAACCAGCCTCTTTGACCACAATTAGTCATGGCTACCGACATACTATAACCACCAGGCGTTGTCATGTAACGTAAAGGAGATTGTGGTTTTATTTGAAGGGTTAATGCCATAATAATGTCATCAATATAAGGTAAAGCAAAGCCTCTAAGTAAATGGACGTCCTGTCCATAAAGCTCAGATTGCCCCACATTAACACCATCTTGTTCAAACATGTCTAGAGTCATAAGTTTAGTTTACTATAGATTTTCTATCTTAATTCTACCCGCATATAGTTAAGGTTTATAATGGTACCTTTGAAAGCAATTTTTCAATATAGCCATAGCCTGACCTACCGGTCGAATCAACAGACACAAGGAGATATTTTTTTAACGGCCTATTTGTAATTAATATTGGATGAACGATTGGTTATGGTGACTCATGCTCCCTTTGTCCATGATTCAAGTCTTTTAGGGTGTGACTTTGAAATGAAAAACAGACCTGAATCACTTTTTAATTGAACTCGAATATAGACTGCAAGATTACATTTAATTAAAACGTAGGCCACACTTAAAGAAAAAGAAAAATTCTGTAATTTTTTCCAAGATGCTGTATCTTAGAAATTAACGATCAGGTAAAAATGGTGAGAGTATGGGCATTACATCAACCTACGTATCCATAACGAACATATTAAGACGCCTTTATTGCATTTTAAAAACCGAAAAAGGCGTCCAATCCTCAGCGCAATATATACATAGCCTCATTGAAGCCAGCATAGACCCATTTGTCATCATTAATATTGAAGGTAAAATCACCGACGTAAACATGGCTACAGAGAAGCTCAGTGGTAAAGACCGTGGTAGCCTTGTCGGGCGTGACTTTGTCGATCTCTTCACTGACTCTGAATATGCCCGGAAAGCCAATGATCTAGTGTTCTTACAAGGCTCTGTCGCTGACTACCCACTGGCATTTTGGAACGTATCAGGCCAATTTACCGAGGTGATATTTAACGCCAATGTGTATAAAAACAGTGATGGTGAGGTACAAGCTATCTTCGCCACCGCTCGTGATATCACTGCAAACAAAAGCTGTCTAGCACACACTAAACTTTTGTTGGATGCATCACTAGATGCAATCGTGAGCATGGATCAAAGCGGAATGGTAACTGATTGGAATTTTCAGGCTGAGAAAATATTCGGTTATTCACAAAAACAAGCAATTGGTCACGAACTTGCCACACTCATTATTCCTCCAGCCTTTCGTATAGCTCACAGAAATGGCATGGCACGATTTTTTAAAAATAGAATCCCACATGTAATCGGTAATCGCACAGAAATGACTGGAATGCGTGCTGATGGTCGTGAATTTCCTCTGGAGTTAACGGTTGCTATGCTCGAAGAGGGGGAGGAGCTTAATTTTACCGCCTACATACGAGATATCAGCAAACGCAATCAAGTAATAGAAGCTCTGCACCAAAGCGAGCAACAAACTCGAGCGGCTCTGGCTGAGCTAAAACTTCAAAAACTTGCATTAGACAAACATGCCATTGTCGCAATTACCGACGTAAAGGGACTAATTACCTATGCCAACAGTAAGTTCTGTGAAATCAGCGGTTATTCCTTAGAGGAGTTGATAGGCCAAAATCACAAAATATTAAATTCAGGTTATCACCCCAAAGGATTCTTTAAAAATATGTATCGCGAGGTGGCAAGTGGGAAGTTATGGCAAAAGGAAGTCTGTAACCGCGCTAAAGATGGTAGTTTATATTGGGTAGATACTACCATCTTGCCATCCATAGGCGATGACGGAAAAAAAGAGGGTTACATTTCCATTCGCACAGATATTACTGAACGTAAGATGGCTATACAAAAAAGTAACCATTTAGCCCTATATGACGCGCTGACAGACTTGCCTAACCGTCGCCTGTTACAGGATAGACTTAATCAGGTATTGGCATTCAACACACGCAGTAAGCATAGAGCGGGATTGCTATTTATAGATCTGGATCACTTCAAGTCATTAAATGACACTTTGGGTCATGATGTCGGTGATTTTCTTTTAAAAGAGGTGGCGATACGCCTAACTTCCCTTATCCATCAAGACGATACCGTCGCACGTCTTGGCGGTGACGAATTTGTGGTGTTACTAAAAGACCTAAGTGAAGATAAAATGAAAGCAGCAGAGCAAGTAGAGGTCGTCGGCGAAAAGATACTTGCCCTAATTAATCAGCCTTATCAATTAAGTGATCAACTATATAACTGCACTTGTAGCGTAGGCGTAACTTTGTTCGACGGCCTTCCAGTAGAGAGGGATGAGTTATTTAAACAAGCTGATATAGCCATGTATGAGGCCAAAAAATCGGGCCGTAATGTAATACGTTTCTTTGACCCCAAGATGCAAGATCTGATTAATATTAGAGTAAATATGGAAACAGATTTACGCATAGCCATTGAACAAAACGACTTCCAATTGTATTATCAACTACAGGTAGATAACAATGGGCAAGTAATAGGGGCTGAAGCGTTGCTCCGTTGGCTACATCGGACGCGCGGCTTTGTTTCGCCCCTCGACTTTATCCCTTTAGCAGAAGAAACGGGGCAGATCCTACCCATTGGGGAATGGGTGCTGGATACTGCTTGCGCTCAACTTGCAATATGGCAACAAAATCCACTGACACAAGACCTTATACTCGCCGTCAATGTCAGTGCCAAGCAATTTAATATAGATGATTTTGTGGAACAAGTGCGTACCACGATAGCACAACATATTATTAACCCTTCAAGACTCAAGCTAGAACTGACCGAAGGTATTTTGGTGGCTAACATCAACGACATTATCACCAAAATGGATGAACTTATTGAAATAGGTATTCGATTCTCACTAGATGACTTTGGTACGGGTTATTCATCACTGCAATATCTTAAAAAAATGCCGCTCCATCAATTAAAAATAGACCAATCCTTCATACGTGAGATTATCCGTGATGACAGCGATAAAGCGATTGTGCGCACCATCATTACCATGGCAAATGGTTTGAATATTGACGTGATTGCCGAGGGTGTGGAGACGGTAGAACAAAGACAATTCCTTTTAGATAACGGGTGTATGCATTATCAGGGGTATTTATTTAGCAAACCTGTGCCGATTGAGGAGTTTGAAGCTCTGCTTAAAAAAGGTTGATTGTTAAGCGTCTACAAAAGCAAGAGATGCTCAGTTTCGATATAATCTGACAGGTCCAGTTTGAGTGGGAAGCGACCTTTGAACAATTCGTCGCTAACGGGCCAAAAGCGGTCATAAGATCACCCACAGCTTTATGTTTTTATCGCCTGAAAGACGAGGTAAGTCGGGGGATAAGGTTCAAATCTGATTATACCGTTAATCCATTAAAAAACTCCTACCCAGTAATCAATAATTAGCGGACATAAAAAAGCTGATACTTTCCGATCAGGCTTTTAGTTTGACTATAGTTTTACAAAAGTAATTTGACAGTCATGCTTAGCAATAAACTCTTTGAGAAGCAGGTGTCCCTTGGGATTAAACCGCATTGGTTTGCCATCAAGCATATAGATTGAACCTGTTTTAGTGATGGCTCGACCTGATTTGGTGTTGGGGTTGTAAGCGAAACTAGCTAATGCCGGTGTGATCACATCGAATTTATAGTTAGACGAATAGCCGATTAGATACTGCACTTTAGTTTCATCAACTTCAAAGATATTCCATACCGTAATGACGTTACTGTTTGATAATACTTGTAATTCCGTTACCATAATTCTCGCTTCCGTCTAGAGTTCATGTGAAATGTATCACGTTTTTTGTTAATCAGCATCAACAAATCAGCCATTTCAGCATGACATTTCCAAGTTGCAACAATAAATTCAATAAGATGGTAATCACTCCGTAGTCGGTAGCCGACACCTATTTAATCATCTAATAAGCCATACCTTAAGAAGACAATGCCTTGATATGGGCAATAACAGCACTTGCATTACCCTCAATGTTATAGCCTCCTTCCAAAACCGACACGATTTTTCCACCGGCATGACGATCTGCAATCATTCTGACTATCTCTGTTAGGGCAACAAACCCTTGATCGGTAATCTTATGGCAGCCTAACAAATCATCTTGTCGGCTATCAAAACCAGCAGAAATTAAAATGAGTTCAGGTGCAAATGCATCAGCGGCCGATAGCAATTTTTCTTTAAAAGCAGTAATAATATGTTCATTCGTAGCACCACAGCCTAGATGGACGTTTATATTAAATCCTTTACCTTTTCCTTCTCCAGTCCTTTCTGGCAATCCAGTACCTGGATAGGCGAACTTATCATGTGTAGAAAAATACAAAACAGTCGGATCTGAATAAAATGCCCACTCAGTTCCATTACCATGATGATAATCCCAGTCAATAATAAGTATTTTAGCTAGCCGATAACGCTCTTGAGCATATCGAGCTCCAATTGCTACATGATTAAAGTAACAAAAGCCTTCTTCTTCACCTGTATTTTTTGCATGATGACCTGGCGGGCGAGATGCACAAAAAGCATTATTCACTTTTCCCGTACAAACAAAATCTATGGCGGCCAGTACTCCTGCTGTAGCTAGTAAGGCATTTTTATATGTATCAGGCTGATTAGATTTGATGTTATTGATATGTTCAATTGAATGAATTTTTTTAAGCCAGGCTTCAGTATCAACTTTTGGTTTTATTAAGGTAAGTTGCTTATGAAGATTTTCAGCTAATAAATGATGTTTTATTGCATTATAGCGAGCGGGAGATTCAGGGTGTGCATCAGATATTACATGCTCTAAGAATCTATCATCTATTACCAGTCCGGTATTATTACGCCTATCTTCAGCTTTCACCGTACTCGCTAAAGCAGCAGTTGCTGATGACATAAGAAACTGTCTTCTATTTAGCATAGTCATACAAATACCTTAGATATTTAGTCGTTTTCCGAATAAGAATAACAAAATCAGTTTGTTTTAAAGATAATTTCAACAACTATAGAACTGACTCAATGCTAGATATTACTCTATTCTTCTCATACACCATACTTATAACGAGGCAATAGGAGTAAGTATTGCCAGTAGCTAGTTACATGAGCTTTCGAAGCGTAGCGCGGAGAATAGTGCCGTATTTACATACTAACCACGACGGATAGTTGATCGCCTATGCGTTAGCGGGGTGGCGAGGATTCCAGGGGCAAATTGGTCACCGTCGAACGAAGTGGAATCAAACCATGGATTGATTGGTGTTTTCACGAATACAGCAACACGCAAGTTGCTGGAAAATAATAATCTAAATCTGTCATTTATTATAAGAAGCAAAAAAATGATGAACTGACGGTTCTTGGCTATCATTATAAGCTTCAAAACTCTTTTCGCTGAGACCACATCTTATAAAGCCATCTATCTCCTCTTTATCAAGAGCTAGGGGAATGTCATCTTCTTGCTCTCCCTTGAGACGACTTCTACATGAGACAATAATATATCCTCCCTGTGCTAGCAGTGAGACCATAGAATTTCGTGCTTGTATTCGGTATTTACCAGGTAAAACTTGGATGGTGTTACATTCATAAACAAGGTCAAAACTTTCGGCCCAGTGCGATGGGTAATCAAAAAGATCTGCGATAAGGTAATTGACCTTTGTGTCCGGATAACGGTTTTTACAAAGCTTTATCGCTTCAGCTGAAATATCAAAAGCTGTCACTTCATATCCTGCTTCACTCAGTGCCTCTGCATCGTCGCCAACCCCACATCCAATAACAACTGCCCTGCGTGAGGTATGATTAAAAAGACTGTTATTCAACCATTCTAAAAGATAAGGATTAGGTTCGAGGTCGGCCCAGAAAACAGCCCTGTAATCTCCCTCTGCATCGGTGTAGATACTATCAAACCAACCAGTGGGATTATCTAGGTCTTGGAAAGACTTGACCATTGTTTTGTATGCTACGGGATCGAACTTCTTCATACTTTGTTACCTTCTCATCAAAATAGTCTGGTTTTGATATTTTGGATAGAATTGTATTTTTTATTCAGGCAGGTGACCTGTTTTTACGTAAATTAAAGCTCCATCATCCTTTGTATAAGGCTTATGTTGGCTTAGGTGGGGGCTACGTATCCAACTGCCTGCTGGATATGCTCCATGTTCATCATAAAAAGTACCTTCCAGTACAAAAATCTCTTCTCCCCCCCAATGTTGATGAGGGTTGAATTTTGTATTGGCATCCCATTTAACTAAAGCGACGTGTTCGATTCCGTGCTCGTGTAATGGCATCACATTAAGTCCAGGAACCATTCCAGGTAGCCATTTGTTTGTTTTGGTATTGATGTTCGTTTCTTTTCTATCGTCTTCTTCAAATTGGTGCAGTTTTACGAATATAGTTGCGCCTTCCGAGCCAATTTTGGGCGTATGTTGTGTGCCAATTGGGTTTCTTATATAAGTGCCTTCAGGGTGTGAGCCATGTTCGTCAGAGAAAACACCAGCAAGTACAAGATACTCTTCGCCACCAGAATGGGTGTGTGTTGAAAAAGTGCTATAGGGAGCATAACGTACAATAGATGTGGCACGTGCCTCCTCACCACCGATGCGATCCAGCATCATTCGTTCAACTCCAGACATAGGCGAGTCTACCCATTTGTAGTCTTGTTGATAAACCACTATGCGCTTATTGAAATCGGCATTGTATTGAGTATTATTATTCATAAGTTTGCATCGTATTTTAAAAACATAATTAGATGGTTGAGTATCGCGGATTAGATGGCTTTTTTAAAGCGTTATTAATGATGATATTTGCTATTTATTGTCATTACATCTTCCCTAACTTCATTTAAGGCGATTAGGTAAGAGGCTTTATCGCAATCACTTAATGATTGAAAAAACATCCTATTTCATTGAATCTTGGACAACAATTTTGTCACCCACCTTTATTTTCATTAAGTCTCGCCCCATCACGACGTCACCACGGTAATCTTTATGAGTACGCTTTATAACCTCGCCTTCCTCAACGCCAAAAAGTAAAACATGGTTATATACTGCTAACCTTGGTTTTGTCTCACCAAATACCTGTGCAGCTTCCATTGGTGTTGTGTGGTAACTCATGACTTTTTGCAACTTTATATTCTGGTCCAGCAGATTTTGATCCGTCATTGCAATCTCGTGAATCAAAACATCCACGCCTTTTGAGTGTTTGATTAAGTTTTGCGAATACGTCGTATCGCCTGAAATTACCACTGTGCGGTTACCATATTCCAGCCGATATCCAAACGCCGGTGTTACCACTTTATGATCGACCAGAAACGCAATCACGCGAACACCATCTTGATCATAGACCACTTCGTTATCAACGATTTCTTTCGCATCTAGCTCCACGGCTTGTTTGCTGAGACCTGTATTTTCAGCGCGAAAGTTTATATCTTGGATATGTGCCTTATAAGAGTACTCTGCAAACTTTCTTGTACCCTCAGGGCCATAGACCTGCAATGGTTGCTGGCGCTGCCAAATCCAACTGGTTAACCATAAGTCTGAGAAGCCACCGAGATGATCAGAATGTAAGTGAGTAAGAAACACATGATTGATTTTTTGAATAGGAATATCAGACTGTTGTAGTCGAATACTCGCACCTCGACCAACGTCAAACAGGAAGAAGTGCCCGCCTGCTTCAATAACCGTGGAAGGGCCAAAGCGTTGCACATCTGGCTTAGGTGTGCCGGTGCCAAGTAATGTGATCTCAAGATACTCAGCTTGAGCAACAGGAACACTGCATAATAAAAATGCCCAACATAAAAAGTGAAATCGTATTTTCAATACGTCACATGTTCTCATTTCCTTCCTTATCTACTTTCAATACCGCTAAAAATAAACCAAGAGTCCAGCTACGACTGAAGATATTAAATATAAATTGCCTTGATTAATAAGCTCAACCAAGGCATTGAACTATGACAAGTTAGCTTAAACAGCTGTCATTGAAAAAGTGACAGGCGTTGCATTGGTAATATTGTCGCTAACAGGGCATCTGACTTCTACAGCTTCTAACAGCTTAGCAATTTGTTCCACCGATGCACTACTTTTAACTTCAATTTGAATAGCTATTTCTTGATAGCCCGCACGACCATTCATATCGGTACCAGCAAATTTAGATGGGTCCAATTTACCAGTAATATTGATTTCAGTAGCTTCCACTGGAATACCCATTTCATTCGCAATAAAAAAGGTCATAAAATTCAAGCAACCTCCGTGTGCAGCAAGAATAAAATCTAAGGGGCTTGGTGCACCATTTTTACCACCCAACTCCTCTGGTTCATCCATGAAAATCTTGAATGCATTGGCATTTGTAACGCTACGCGCCATTGTTTCACCGACTGTTTTTACCGTTCCGACATAAGATGCTGCCATGGTTATCTCCGTAAATACTAATGTAAGTTAAACAATGACAGTACACTTAAAAAAAACACTCAATCTATAAGTAGTAGTACGGGCATAAATGAAGGAGTGATGTGTGTATGATTACCCCTATACGATAATGCAGAAAATCACCATAAAAACATAAACTACCTTGTTACACCTTGTCAGATGACAACTAAGTCAAAGCCAACTTTCCACTCTAATTTTGTAACGAGATCGTTACAGACTTGACAGTAAAGATCGGCATTGCAGAGAGATACAAGGATGGTTTTACTTTTATTCAGAGAGATAAAATGGCTTACACGGAAAAATTTCAAAATATGGCTAATGTTGCACGTGGCCGAGTTGAGGAGGTACTGCCTGAGCATGTCGATGTGTTGATCGCCAATGGCGCAATTGCGCTCGATATTCGTGATCAACAAGAACATGATATAGATCACATTCACGGGTCACTAAATATTAGTCGTGGCAAGCTTGAAATGTTAGTTGAAGGCCAAATTCCTGATATTGATAGCACGATTTTATGCTACTGCAATGCGATTAACCGTGGAGCATTATCTGCGGATACTTTAAGGAGTATGGGCTATAGTAATGCAAAGTTTATAGTGGGTGGTTTGATTGCTTATCGAGCACTTGGCTAGGTTATATTTTTAGCCACTAGTTACCAGTCACAAAATAATTAGAGCGGCGTAAATAAATCATTCTATTTACGTCGCTCTATTTTGTAACTTAATTCATTCGGTTTACACCGCTAATCAAAGCCTTAATTGATGCAGTAACAATATTTGAATCGATACCAACACCATACACTTCTTTAATAGCCTTATCGTTGGCATCTGAAATTTGTATAAATGCACAGGCATTAGCATCTGATCCCATTACAGTCACATTTATTGATCGTTCTTCATAATTTCGCACATTAATTGCAAAACCAACACTTTGAATAGCATGAACCGCTGCATCGATAGGACCGTTACCTTTGCCTTTTAAGCTATGTAATTTTCCATTAATTTCAATATTTAAATCAATGCCTTGTGTTTCGCCCTCTTCATAAAGCTTATGTGTGTGGTAACTTATCGTCGTCTCGATACCTTTATCTAAATAAGTGGTGGAGAAAAGCCGCCAAATATCAGCGGCTATTATTTCTCCATTATGACTATCGGTATGATGTTGTACAACGCCAGCAAACTCAACTTGTAAGCGACGTGGCATCACTATCCCATATTCAGACTCCATTAAATAGGCAATACCCCCCTTACCTGATTGACTATTAACGCGAATAACCGAGTCGTAGTTTCGACCCACATCTTTTGGATCTATCGGTAAATATGGTACAGCCCAAATGGTATCGTCTTTTTGTACCGCCAAACCTTTTTTAATGGCATCTTGGTGGGAACCAGAAAAAGCGGTAAACACTAAATCACCGACATAAGGATGACGCGGATGGATTGGCAATTGCGTACATTCTTCAACAGTACGGCCTACGGCATCAATATCTGAAAAATCTAATTCAGGCGAGACACCTTGTGTGTATAAATTTAAGGCAAGCGTGACGATATCTACGTTACCAGTGCGTTCGCCATGACCAAACATACACCCTTCCACACGATCAGCCCCCGCCATAATACCTAACTCGGCCGCGGCCACCGCTGTACCACGGTCATTATGAGGGTGAAGACTTAAAATGATGCTATCACGTCTTGCAAGGTGACGATGCATCCATTCAATTTGATCGGCATAAACATTGGGTGTCGCCACTTCTACCGTTGCCGGTAAATTAAGAATAACTTTGTTATTAGGTGTCGCTCCCCATGTTTGTGTCACAGCATTACAAATCTCTAACGCAAAATCTAACTCTGTGGCCGTAAAAGTTTCTGGACTATATTCAAGTGTCCATTGCGTTTCTGGTTGCTTCGTAGCTAATGCTTTTATTAATTGCACAGAAGATACGGCCATGGCAATGACATCGTCCTTGCTCATGCCAAATACTGTGTCACGAAACGGTTTTGAAGTAGCATTGTAGACATGAATAATCGCTTTTTTAGCACCTTTAAGTGATTCCATGGTACGAATAATTAAATGCTCACGTGCCTGAGTCAATACTTCGATGGTGACATCGTCTGGAATATGGTCATCTTCAATAAGTGTACGTACAAAATCAAAATCGGTTTTAGATGCCGAAGGAAATGCCACTTCAATTTCTTTGAAACCTACTTCGCACAACATTTTAAACATACGCATTTTACGTTCAGCATTCATCGGTTCAAAAAGCGACTGGTTGCCATCACGTAGATCAGTACTCATCCAAATCGGAGGCGAAGTAATTGTTTTCATTGGCCATTGGCGATCCGTTAAGTTTACAGTTGGAAATGGCTTATATTTAGTTGAAGGGTTCTGCAACATTTAGTTTTACTCCTAGTACACATGGTATTAATTCTATGTAAGAAATTGTACGTAGATCTTGTTGGCAGGTGCTTGCGTTCTACTATTAAAAAACAAGGTTATTAGCAATATTATTGCTTAATTATTAACTTACACGGCATAATTAGCCTACATTTGGTTTAAGAGTAGTTTTTATGGAATTAGATAGTTACGATGTGCAGATATTGAATATCTTACAAAATGAAGGCCGGATTAGTAATCAAGATTTGGCCGACCGTATCCGACTGTCTGCTTCACCTTGTCTTCGACGTGTGCGAGCACTTGAAGATTCAGGGCTTATCACTGGCTATCGAGCATTGATAGATGCTAAAAAGTTAGGCTTGTCGTTAATCGCTTTAATTCACATCTCTATGGATAAACACACACCAGAACGTTTCAGCAATTTTGAAGATAATATTGCTGAAATACCAGAAGTGTTAGAGTGCTTATTAATCACGGGGCAAGATGCTGATTACCAACTTAAAGTCATCGTGAGAGACATGGATGCTTATCAGGAATTACTACTTAATCGAGTGACCCGAATCATTGGTGTAACTGGAGTACGATCCAGTTTTGTATTGCGTAGGGTAATTGATAAAACCGCATTGCCGATATCAGTATAAATGAGCTATCTATTCCGAAAGTTCAACCGTGTCGATAAGTACAAAAGCTGAGCTTTTTTACTGAGCTACAACTACTATTGGTCAACCATCAATAATTTTCTGCCCTACTCGTCATACTGAATTTTCATTACATCTGGATAGATAAACTCATAGCCTAGCTGCTTAATTACTTTTTCATTACTAACAAGTTTATAAGTAAGGCTGCCTGACTCATTGCTATATTTTGGATTAGGTAGGTTAAGTAAGGCCCTGGCATTACTATAAAATTCACGTTTAGTTGGGTGGCTTATTGCACAGCCATTAAAGATCTCTCCCCAAGCTGCTTGTTTAATAATGGTAATAATAATGCCAATACAATCGTCACGATGAATAAGATTTACAGGAGCATCTGGCTGTTGCACGACCTTACCATTTTTAAAAAAGTTACCGGGATGACGTGAATAACCAATCAAACCACTTAGTCGTAAAATTGTCGTTTTAAAATGAGTATTTGACATAAACATCTGCTCTATTTGATACAGCAGACTGTCCGAGGATTCCATTCCATCATCTTCACTAACTAGACCATTTACAGAACGATAGACGGATGATGAGCTAATAAAAAGCACATTTTTTATATTAGATGTTTCTATCTGTTTAATAAGCTTAGCGAAGCCATCTTTGTTTTTCGATGTGATATTGATAATCAATATCTCGGTCGCTAAAAAAGCTTGAACCTCATTAGATAACTCATCAATATCAACAAGATAAGCTGTAGATGATGACATATCAGCTAAAACATTTAACTTATCAACTGAACGCGTTGACAGATGAATAGTATGGCCGATTTTGATTAACTCGTTTGCTAATGGTAGCCCTAGCCAACCACTACCTAAAATGCTGATGTTCATCGTATTATTATTTCCAATGCTTTTAGCTTTTATGATTGCATTTATAGCTTAAATATAAATTATGCTTACTCTAAGTGGTACCAACTTAGCTATCAATTGGTTTAGTATCCGATGTGGAATACCTTCTAGATTCATAGCATTTATTAGTAAATCAACCAGATGATTAAAGTCTTTTTCAGTAATTTTCATTCCGGTATGAATGTCAGTCATACTATCACCAGTATATTGACATGGCCCATCAGTGATGGCACAAAGGTGTGTCGTTAGGTGTGTACGAAATCGGCTGATATTAGCATCAGCAAAATAATGAAAAATTTGTTTGTCTTGGCCAATTTGTTTGATAAGACCACTCACAATGCCATCTACCCCAGCTTCACCGCCTAATTTGTCATAGAGTGTGTTTTGAGGTGCCTGCATGGCACATCCTACCAACAAAAATAACAGGCAGATTGTTGTGACGAGTCTTTGCATTAATTTAAGCATTAAAAGTATCCAGTCATAGAAAAGTAAGGACCTTTTTGGTCTTTAGCACCTGCAATCGTACCTAAGTCTAGCCATGCAGCAGTGATACTCAGTGATTTATTGGGTAGCCAAGCGACAAAAAAATCTGACCAGTTATCTTCTTTTAAACCCAAGTTATCAGGTTTTTGCCTATATTCAATACCTAATGCCAGCTCTCTGCTGAAAAATATTGCCGTCGAAGCTTCCCACTGGAGTCGACTATCTTGATTTGGCCCGCCAAAACCCAATATCCCCATTTCATTGGCTTCAGTACGTCGCGCGGTGACATTCCAAAATAAGTTATAACCTGCTATAGCGCCCAGATGAAGTTTGCTAGCCGCTAAATACCAATCGACACCTGATGTATCTTTAGCTCCAAGTGAATCAGCAATAGCGGTATCCTTTAGATGTTTATATTGCATACCCAGACTTAGCATCGGCCATTTGCTATAAACAAGATCACCATAAAGCCTAGTTTTTATGCCAACAATATTCTGATCGATACTTGTATCCAATGCATTAATTCGGAAATTTTGCTGAGCGACAGATAATTCGACGCGATCATAAAGGTTGAGTTGAGCACCACAACTTCTTAGTCGAAAATCGCTAAGCTGGGCTTGACTACAAAAAGCATTTGCAGCAATTTCATCTTGTGAAGCATAACCAGCTAATTGAGCCCATGGAACTAAACCGCCACCACCAGAACCTTCTACCTGAGAGACACCGGGCGTTGCTAACAGTTTTCCATCGGCGGCAAATAACGAGGTTGATACGAACACTAAAACTATTAATCTAAACATTTTTGTGATTATAGCTCCCCAGCCATTCAATAAAGGCTTCAGATGCCATTGGTCTACTTAAAAAATATCCTTGTATGTGATCGCAGCCCATATTCTTAAGTATATCTAAACTCTCATTATTTTCTAGCCCTTCGGCAACCACTGATAAACCAAGTCTATGGCCAAGTGATATCGTTGAGCTGACAATAATTTGATCACTTTCTGAGCTGTTAAGCTCCATGATGAAACTTTTGTCTATTTTAAGTTCATCTACAGGTAATTGTTTTAATTTTGCTAGTGAAGATTGACCGATACCATAGTCATCTACAGAGATGGTATACCCCCTCTCTTTTAACTCAATGAGTAGAGCAATAGCCTGAACTTCATCTTGCATCAGATCACGTTCAGTTACTTCTAAGGTAATATATTTAGGCGATATTTGATGCTTAATCGTAGCCTCTTTCAAATTCATATGAAAATCTGGATGGCTAATATCTTGTGCTGAAATATTAATTGCAGCATCGATAAAGATCCCCTTTTGTTGCCAGTCACTTAACTGTTTCAGCACGGTATCAATAACCCACGCCGTTAAATCAAAAATAATGCCGGTTTGTTCAGCATAACTAATAAAAATTTCCGGAGAAACAAAGCCTAATTCAGGATGTTTCCAGCGAATTAATGCCTCTACTTTATCTATTTTTCCTGTTTTTAGATTAAGTTTAGGCTGGTAATTCATGTAGAGTTGACCATCATCTAGAATCAAAGCGAGTCTCAGTGCTTCTATAATACTTAGATGTTGAAGCCGCGCTTCCTCTTCCCCTGTGTGGTAATAACGAATCGGCTTGTTGTCTTTTTCAGCATAGTCGAGTGCTATCATCGTACGTCGAAAAATAGCCTTAGCATCATCACCATCTTGTGGGTAGATAGTAATACCTGTCCAAAATTTCAAATTAAGTTCAAGCGAATCTACTTTTAATGGCTTCGCTAAGCGAGTAAGGAACTCCTGTACGCATCGATCAGCATGTACATTTTCTACTAGCGGGATAAGAGATAAAAAAACATCGCCATCTAATCGAGCATGTTGCCAACCGTCCTTACTGAAATCAATTAAACGTTGGGCAAGCGCTTTTAAACATTGGTCACCAATCTGAATACCTAGAATATCATTAAGGTTACTAAAGCCGCGGATATTAACAGCGATTAGAAGATGTTGTTTACCATTGATTAATGTGTTGCTAATAACTTGACGAAAGGTATGACGATTGTATAACCCTGTCAACGTATCGTGTTGCGATTGATATAATATCTGATTTTCACGCGTATCTATTGCTTGACCCATTTCGGAGAACGCATCAAAGAGCGTGCTGATTTCTTGGCTCATTTTTGTATCTGAAGCAATATTTACATACTGACCTTTAGAAAACGCTTTAGATAAATCAACAAGTTGATATAAAGGTTTAGTCAAGTTTTTGGCAAATAAACCACTTAGTAATATTGCAACAAGCATGATTAAGCTTGCTATTACCGTAATTGATAACAGCAAACTATCGTATTCTTCATAAGTTGATGAAAGATCAGCAGTTAAAAAAAGCTTGATCGGATGCTCTGTTGTAGTGTCAATTTCAATCTGACGATTATCAAAAGCTGGTCGACTACCAAACAACCACGATAGTGATTTTGATGTTAAATACTGCGGGGTAAGAATATCATTTGTTGTATTTATTGAACTGGTTATCACGCTATCCATATCATTAAAAAAACTGATATCTAGTCCCGTTAATGTTTTCAACTCATCAGCAACCACACTATTTATTTCAAAGCCGACAATCGCATAAGCAATTGGTCTAGGCGCATTAACGGATAAAGCTAATAATTGATAGAGCGTATTCTGCAAGATCATAAAATGCGTTTTACCTGGATCGTTAAGTAGTACCTTTAGCGAAGTAGTTTGTGCTGAATCCAGATTGAATTCTAAAAGGCTCGAAGATATTAACTGACCTTCCAAATCAGTTAACAACATTAAGTCAGCATCAATTCGTTGGCCATGATTAAGCAAAACACTTGCAATTGTTTCTGCATCTTTTGTTGTAACAGCCTGTTTGAAACCAAAATCAGCCGTCAAAACACGCGCTGCAGTTGTAAGAAGTTTTTCTTTTTCTTTGGTATATTGCTCAAAGACGTTCTGAGCATTATTGATGCTTTCGGCGAGTTGCCTTTTATTAAATTGGCTTGATGACCACCACGACCATCCTTGTATGACGACAGATGTCACAAGTACCAATCCTGCACACAATAGGACAATACCTTGTCGAAGACTTGTTTTCTGCTTCAGCACTAGTCTGTATCCCTGAAAGTATCCCTGAAAGTATCCCTAGGCAAAGGTTCATTTATATCAATAGAAATAATATAAGCTTCCTTATCCTCAGCAAGTTGGTAATCCTTCAAATCGATGATTTTTCGTTGTTCAGGATTATTCTTTTGTAGTGGATGCCAAATGCTGACTTTATCAATCATTGGATCAAAATCTAATCTTACTTTACCTTTGTCATCTGTCATCATCGCAGTCTGTTTAGTGACATAAATGCTGCCAATCATTGAATCATGAATATTACAGCCGACGATAACCACACCATTAGTCTCAAATTTTATGGGCTTTTTTGGTTCGCCTGCATAAAGTTTTAGCTCAAAGGTTTTCGCTTTAGAAAATGAGTAAACATGATGACGTATGTTATCGCTATTGGGGAATACAATAGATTGTCCCTGTTGGATTAAAATCAAATCAGGTACAAAACGTTTATTAACTTGATCCATTACGACAGGTTCGGAACTCACAGCCATCGCATTTATGCTGGAATTTGGTCTAATAACTTCGACTATAGCCTGATTCAGCGGTTGCCCATTGGCATCGTTTACTAAGATTACAATTGGAGCAGCTTGTACTAATTGATTGAAACAAACGAATACAAATATCATGGTTACTCTGACGTTAAGCAATCTAATCCATTTGTTATTTATTGCCGTCAAGATTCTATTTAATGTCATCATTGATGTACAGATCCTAAAATTTACCAATACTTAGCAGCAAAAAATTTCCATGATAAAGGGTTTTATATAACAAATCATACTTGTGACAAATAGAGCATTGATAGTAATGAGATTTTATCTATCAACAATGCAAATCTAAGGGCGTATTTAATTAGACTGAGCGCATTTTTTCTAGACTAAGGTGTTTATATTATATATAACGATCGTTTGAATCTATCACTTCAAACAGCGAGTTAGCTAGTTCAGTATCATTGTAAATAAAGCTCAGAACGAATAATGATGCACAAATAGTATTTGACTGACCAGTCAAATACTATAAAATAGAGGCTCTTTTCCTAAAATATTAGTGGTATAAATGGGTCGTCCTCGTACCGATACAAAATCTAAACTCCTACTCACGGCAAATGATCTGGTATGGCAGAGTAGTTATGGCTTTGTGAGTGTTGATGACATTTGTAAAGCCGCTGGAATAAAAAAAGGTAGTTTTTATTACTACTTTTCTTCCAAAGCAGAGTTGGCAGTTGCGGCTATGGAAGAATCTTATCAAGGATATGAAGCTGAAATAATTAGCATATTTTCTTCAGATATTCCCCCTGTTGAACGTTTTGAAAAGCTAGCCGACTTTATCTATGAAAAACAAAAACAAGCATTTGAAAAATATGGGCGAGTTTGTGGTTGCCCTTTTGCTTCTTTAGGCTCTGAAATGGCAGGAAATGAAGAACTAATACAAAAAAAAGCTGATGAGATTTTACATCGTCAAGGCAATGTATTTAAAGAAACCTTACAGGAGATGGTCGATTCTGGTCTTTTGCCAGTTAAAACCGATATTTCTAATACCGGTTCACAAATTATCACGTCCATCTTAGGTCAAGTCATGGTGGCACGTATTCAAAACAATTTAAGCAACTTGAAAAAAGACGTAAAACTCAGCTTATTTCAAACGCTGGGTCTAGAAACACACATTTCAGGAATGAGCACTAAGCCTCAGGAGCAACAAAATGGTCAATAAATTTCGAACAGTCACTATACTCAGTGTAGTCATGGTGACCGCCATATTCGGCACTGTTGGTTATATACACTCTGCTTCTGCAAAGGAAGCCTCGATTACTAGTCAGCCGCAAGCAATGCCTGTCGAAGTGGCTATCGTCGAAGATCGTCCAATACGGCTCTGGAAACAATTTTCAGGACGCCTTTCAGCTGTCGAATATGTTGAAATTCGACCACAAGCAAGCGGTTTAATCACTGAAGTAAAGTTTAGAGACGGCCAGCATGTTGCTAAAGATGATGTTCTATATGTTATCGATCCTCGTCCACTGAAAGCGATAGTCGACCAAAAAAGGGCGAATGTATTTTCTACAAAAGATAGTTATGATTTTGCTATAAAAGAATATAAAAGAACTGCTGATTTAGTGACTAAAAAAATGGTCGCACAGCAGGTTCTCGATGACCGAATCAATAATAAACTGGTCGCTGACTCAAATGTAAAACGTGCTGAAGCTGAGTTATCTGAGGCAGAAATAAACTTAAGCTATGCCTATATCAAAGCACCCATTGCCGGCACCATCAGTCGTACTGAATTAACCGTTGGCAACTTAGTATCATCGGGTTCTAACCCACCATTATTAACATCGATAGTAGCGAATGATCGTGTTTATGCTGATTTTGAAGTGGATGAGTATACCTATTTGCATTTTCGTAAAAACTCATCATCTGAACTAAACACTAAAATTCAAAACCCAGTTGAATTAAGCATAGAAGATGGGAATGACGTGTATCTCGGGAAAATTCATTCGTTTGATAATAAAATAGATCCGAACACAGGTACGATTCGTGCTCGTGCGATATTTGATAACACCGACGGAAAATTGTTATCAGGTATGTATGCTCACTTAAAATTGGGTAGTGCTACTGAAGAAAAAACTATCCTAATCAGTGAACGTGCCATAGGTACCGATCAAGATAGAAAATTTGTCTATATAGTTAATGATGATAATAAAACAGCCTATCGTGAAGTTGTTATCGGCGATAGTATTGAAGGATCTCGAATTGTACATTCAGGACTGAAGAGTGGAGACAAAGTGATAGTACGTGGCTTGATGCGAATTCAGCCAGATATGCTTGTTGAGCCAAAAGTATTAACAACGACTGAATTAAAAATGGATAAATCCTGATTTAGTATTGGTTCCAACTTATCTATTTGAAATAGCGTACCACTACCTATTTCCTATTGTTATTTTAAGCATCCAGGACATGATGTTCTGAGGGTAAATGTACCATGAGTTTTTCAAGTCACTTTGTTGACAGGCCTATTCTGGCGAGTGTGATCTCCTTATTGATCTTTGTATTTGGCGCAGTGGCAATGTTTCAATTGCCGATTTCTGAATATCCAGAAGTAGCCCCACCTTCGATCATTATTAATGCTTCCTTTCCGGGGGCCAGTCCTTCTGTTATTTCAGAAACGGTTGCAACACCATTAGAGGAACAGATTAATGGTGTCGAGAATATGCTTTATATGAACTCACTGGCATCAACTGATGGTCGTCTGACAATCACCGTAACCTTTGCCATTGGATCTAACGTTGATCTATCACAACAGTTAGTACAAAACCGTGTTTCACAAGCACTACCAAGATTACCGGATATTACTCGCCAACTGGGTGTTACGGTGACCAAAAGCTCACCTGACTTAACGATGGTAGTACATTTACGGTCACCTAATGAACGCTATGACATGCTTTATTTACGTAATTTTGCAACGCTACATGTGCGTGATCAATTAGCAAAAATTGCTGGCATTGGACAAGTCCGATTATTTGGTTCGGGTGACTATGCCATGCGAATTTGGCTGAATCCTGACAAGATTGCTGAACGTAATATGACACCTGATCAGGTTATCAAGGCAATTCGTGGTCAAAATATTCAAGTAGCCGCGGGCGTAATTGGTGGGCCACCATACAAAGATAGCGTTGAACTACAACTGCCGATCAATGTTCAAGGTCGCCTACAAAGTGTAGAAGAGTTCGAACAAATACTGGTCAATCGTGATGCCAATGGCGTTATTACACGCTTAGAAGATATTGCGCGAGTTGAATTAGATGCTGAGAGTTATGGATTACGTTCGTTACTCAATAATCAGCCTGCCGTTGCGATTCCAATTTTTGCAGCACCTGGTGCCAATGCCTTAGATATTTCTGACAATGTACGTTCTACCATGACACGATTGAAAGCGGATTTTCCTGAGGATCTTGATTATAGTATTGTCTACGATCCTACCGTCTTTGTTCGCAGTTCAATTAATTCGGTCATCGTTACATTGTTCGAAGCCATTGCTTTAGTTGTATTAGTCATTATTCTCTTTTTGCAAACCTGGAGAGCATCGATTATCCCGCTACTAGCCGTACCTGTATCAATTGTTGGTACGTTTGCCTTTATGTATCTTCTGGGATTTTCAATTAATGTCTTGTCATTATTTGGCTTGATATTAGCCGTAGGGATCGTGGTCGATGACGCCATTGTTGTGGTTGAAAATGTTGAGCGTAATATCCGCGAAGGTAAAACCCCTCGTAACGCTACAGTTCAGGCTATGAGAGAAGTGACTGGCCCAATCATCGCGACTTCATTAGTACTTGCTAGTGTATTTATCCCGATTGCCTTTATTTCCGGTCTGACCGGCATGTTTTATAAACAATTTGCCTTGACTATTGTTATTGCAACCTTTATTTCTACGTTGAACTCACTGACCTTGAGCCCTGCTTTATGTGCATTATTACTACGATCGCCTGATGCGCCTAAGGACAGACTAGCCAAAATCATGGATTTTCTGTTTGGCTGGCTGTTTAATCTCTTCAATAAAGTATTTACTAAAAGTCAGCAAGGCTACGTTAAAGGGGTACGTGTCTTTGCCACTCGTAAATTGATTATGATGACGTTATTCTCTATTCTTATTGGCTTTACAGTTTATAGCTTCTCCTTAGTGCCGCCAGGTTATATTCCTGCACAAGACAAACAATATTTAATCAGCTTTGCACAACTGCCTACTGGCTCAACACTTGATCGTTCTGAAGAAGTTATTCGTGAAATGGCTGATGCCGCACTCGCTGAAGAAGGTGTTGTTAGTGCAGTGCAATTTCCAGGCTTGTCTGTTAATGGTTTTGTGAATTCAGCTAGCGCTGGTATCGTGTTTGTCACCTTGGATGATTTTGAAAACAGAACTGATCCAAATCTCAGTGCCAATGCTATAGCGGGACGTTTACAAGAAAGATATAACACTATTCAAGAAGCATTTATTGCCATATTCCCGCCACCTCCGGTTCGTGGACTTGGTACAACCGGCGGCTTCAAACTGCAAATTGAAGATCGTAATGATCTAGGTTACAAAGTATTGGATGATGTTGTTAATGAAGTTAAATTAAAGGCTAATCAAGATCCTGCTTTAGTCGGCGTGTATTCAAACTACAATGTTAATGTTCCTCAATTATTTGCTAATCTTGACCGTACTAAAGCAGTACAACTAGGTATTCCTGTCGAAGAAGTATTTCGTACTCTACAAATTTATTTAGGTTCGCTTTACGTAAATGATTTCAATCAATTTGGTCGAACTTATCAAGTAATTGCCCAAGCAGATAAGGAATTTCGTTCTACGCCACAGGATATCTCTCGTTTGCAAGCACGTAATAGTGAAGGCAACATGGTGCCTTTAGGGACGATAATAAAAGTTGAAGAAGCCTTTGGACCTGAAGTTGCCATGCATTACAATTCCTATCGCTCGGCAGATTTAAACGGTAATGCTTCAGCAGGGTATTCTTCAGGTGAGGCACAAGCAGCTATCACTAAAATCCTTGATGAAACCTTACCCGCTGGAATGGACTTTGAATGGACTGAACTTACCTATCAACAAATTTTGGCAGGTAATACTGCAATCTTTGTATTTCCGCTCTGCCTATTTCTTGTTTTCCTCGTGCTTGCTGCCCAATATGAAAGTCTTGCATTACCTATGGCTATTATTCTTATTGTACCCATGAGTATTTTATCTGCGATGATTGGTGTGTTTATCTCGGGAGGTGATAATAATATTTTTACCCAAATAAGTTTATTTCTCCTGGCGGGCTTAGCCTCTAAAAATGCGATACTTATCGTTGAGTTTGCCCATAATCTAGAACATCAAGGACGCACGACACTTGAAGCGGCTATTGAAGCTTCAAGACTGAGATTACGTCCAATATTAATGACTTCTTTTGCCTTTATCATGGGTGTAACACCTCTAATGCTAAGCCATGGTGCGGGTTCAGAAATGCGTCAAGCAATCGGAACCGCGGTATTTTCAGGGATGTTAGGCGTAACATTCTTTGGTTTAATCTTCACGCCGGTGTTTTATGTGTTATTTCGTAAAGTTGAAATTTACTTTTCTAAGGATAAAGACAGCGACAGCATGAAAGTTGAACCTTGGTAGAGGTCAATAATTAACCTGAACAAGGATTCAGGGATAAACAGTACAAACTTTAAATAACGCCGTCATTCCCGCAGTCTTTTGCGAGAATGGCGGCGTTTTCTTATCCTAGCTTGCGGTTAACTAGAGTCGAATCATTGTAAGTTTCAATAAAACGACACAACTAAAGATCGTGCCTCATGAACAGCGATTTATATTGTTAACGTTTAGTATTTCTAAGTTATTTACTACTCACCTACTAAGTCAGCACATTTATAAAATGCACCTTCACCACCTAAGGCAGTAACCAGTTTTGGTAATACTTTGGACATTTTATCTTTTAACATCCAGGGTGGATTAATCACGATCATGCCACTAGCCGACATACCACTACCAAATTGATCGGCAGCGATACCTAACTCAAATTGTTGTATTTTTTTAATGCCGCTACGAATTAATTTTCGTTCTAGAATATCAATGTTTTTACGATCCACTACTGGATACCAAAGTGCATAAGTACCAGTAGGAAATTTTTTATAGGCACTATCAATTGAATCAAAGACTTGACCGTAATCCGTTTTAATTTCATATGAGGGGTCAATAAGCACTAAACCGCGGCGTGAAATTGGAGGGAGTAAAGCCTCCATACCTTTAAAACCATCCTCATACATCACACGTACGCCCTTCTGGCTACCTGTATTTTCTAATAAAAGTTCAGCATCTCTCGGATGTAACTCATACAACCAACTGCGATCTTGTCGACGCAAAAAGTTCGATGCAATTAATGGCGAACCAGGATAAAAGTTCAAGCTGTTATCGGTGTTGTAACTTGCTATCACATCGAAATAACGGGCAAGTTCAGGCCAATCTTGTGGGTTTAGTTTGCCGATGCCTTGGGTATACTCTTGCAATTTAGCGGCATGCTCACTATGTAAATTGTAGAGTCCTGCACCAGCATGGGTATCAATGTAATCAAAAGCGTTTTCCTTTTTAGTTAAATGCTCAAGAATTTCAATCAGAACAATATGCTTAATAACATCAGCATAATTTCCGGCGTGATATGAATGGCGGTAACTTAACAAAGTGAATTTCCTAATAAATCGAATATTTAAAGCTTATTATAGTATTGCCGAACGTCTAACGACTAAGTATTATCAAGCTGAGAGATTTAACTCCATCACTATCGAAGTTCAGGGCAAGATAATGATTGGCGTAAAATGCGGTTTTGAATGTAAAACGAGTATATTTAAATGAACAATAATACCTACTTAGTAAAACACAGCTTCAGATGATAGTGAATTGCTGCAATCTTTTACTCGACCATTGGTTGAAGCTATTATTGTGAATAAAGCAATTAAAGCAACATTGTTATCAACACTAATTTTTCCTGGTGCGGGTCAGTTTTTACAAAAAAAATATTTACTAGGTGGCGTCTTAGTCGGAATGGCTTTTATTTCGCTCTGTGTTATTTTCGTGAACATTGTAGAACGTTCGCTACTGATCGCTGACAAGATCCAGCAAGGAGAAATCCCAATAGATCTAGGTACTATTTCAGCATTAATTTTAGAGCAACAAGCTACAGCCTCGAGTAGTTCTATCGTAAGTATAGCCTCAATAGTGTTACTATCGGCGTGGATAATCAGCATTATTGATTCATTTATTACGAAATATTAAAAGCGTTGAGAATAGTCTCAACATGAACAATAAATTGAATATGACAAAATGATGACTATTGTCATTTTCCTGTCACACAAGGTAATTATAATAATCAAACATGGATATTTTAGAACATATGGATACTTCAGAAGATATGGGCAATATGGAAGATATGGGTGATATAGATAATTTAGAAGATATGGATAATTTGGAAGGTATAGATACTATCGAAATTAATAACCCCCAATATTACCTTAACCGAGAGCTTAGCTTACTTGAATTTAATTGGCGTGTTTTACAACAAGCCTTAGATATCAATGTACCGCTACTTGAACGGTTAAATTATCTATGTATATCTAGCACTAATTTAGATGAGTTTTTTGAAGTGCGTGTTGCAGGCTTAATCCAACAAATCGAGATCGGAGATACCTATCTTGAAGCCGACCAAGTTAATACTCAGGAAGTACTTAAACTTATCAATGTCAGAGCTCACGAGCTAGTTAATGAGCAGTACCAAGTACTAAACGAGGTATTATTACCAGCATTGGAACAAGAAGCTATCCGAGTCCTACCTCGAGCTGAGTGGTCTGAAGAGCAGTCTAAATGGTTATCCACTTATTTCGCAGAAGAAGTCGCGCCAGTGTTAAGCCCAATGGGTTTAGACTCAGCTCATCCCTTTCCACGACTATTGAACAAAAGTTTAAACTTCATTATTTCTTTGATAGGTCGTGATGCGTTTGGACGTAACCGTGGTTATGCCATATTACAAGCACCACGGGCTTTACCTCGAGTTATTGAATTACCCTCAGAACTTAAACCTGACGGGGAGCATCGTTTTGTATTCCTTTCATCCATTATCCATGCCTTCGCAGAAGATTTATTCTATGGCATGAAAATCAAAGGTCTTTATCAATTCCGAGTAACGCGAAATAGTGATCTCGCCATTGATACCGAGGAAACCAGTGATTTATTAAGGGCAATATCAGATGAACTTACCCATCGTAATTATGGTGATGAGGTTCGTTTAGAAATCGCGCATAACTGCCCGCAGGATATGGTTGATTTTCTCCGCGTTGAGTGTGGCATGCATGAAGACAACGTTTACCTTGTTAATGGTCCCGTTAATTTAAGCCGACTACAAGCGGTATATGCGTTGGTTGATAGACCTGATATGAAGTTCAAACCTTTCACCCAAGGCCGACCATCAGCGTTATCTTCAAACAGTGATATATTTTCGGCTATTCGTAAGCAAGATATTTTATTGCATCACCCCTACCAATCATTTACACCTGTCATTGATTTTATCAAGCAGGCAGCGGCCGATCCTAATGTATTAGTGATTAAACAAACGCTCTATCGTACCGGTGCAAAATCACCCATTGTTGATGCTTTAGTAGCAGCGGCTCATGCAGGTAAAGAAGTAACGGTGGTAATAGAACTACGAGCCCGCTTTGATGAAGCTGAAAACGTTGCCTTAGCTTCACGTTTACAACAAGCTGCAGCTCATGTGGTTTATGGCATTGTAGGCTATAAAACACATGCTAAAATGTTACTTATTTTACGACGTGAAAACAATAAATTACGCCATTACGTTCATTTAGGAACCGGCAATTATCATCGCAGTACATCACGGATATATACTGACTACGGCTTGATGACCTCAGATAAACAAATTGGTGAAGATGTTGGTCATTTATTTGTTCAATTAACGAGTCTAGGTAAAGTACCTAAGATGAACAAACTGTTGCATGCCCCTTTTACGCTTCACGAAGGTTTGTTAAATCGCATCAACAATGAAATAGACAATATTCAAGCAGGAAAGCCCGCTCATATTATTGCCAAAGTGAATTCACTGGTTGAGCCAGAAATAATTCAGGCGTTTTATCGTGCCTCTATTGCAGGTGTTAAAATTGATCTGATTATTCGTGGCGTCTGCTGTCTCAAGCCTGGTATTGCAGGGCTTTCTGAGAACATTCATGTACGCAGTATTATCGGTCGATTCCTAGAACATACACGCGTTTTCTACTTTGCAAATAATGATGAACCCGCTGTATGGGCAGGCAGTGCTGATCTTATGAAACGTAATTTATTACGACGTGTAGAAACCTGTTTTCCTATTGAATCCAAGCGATTACGCGATAGAGTTATAGAAGATCTAAATATTTATTTAGCCGATAATACGCAAGCCTGGATTTTATCATCTGATGGCCGTTATAAGCGTGTTGAGCATGAAGAAGATGCTGAAGTTGTTTGTGCACAGACAGCTCTATTAGAACAAATGGCAACAACCTACTAATGGAAACCATCGCCTTTTTCAACCTAAAAGGTGGGGGTGGGTAAAACTACTTCTGCAGTTAATATTGCTTGGCATGCTGAAAATGAAGGAATCCCCACCCTACTTTGGGATCTTGATCCTCAAGGTGCTTCAAGCTGGTTATTAAAAAGTAAAGCCAAATTAAA
>JALIBN010000002.1 GCA_030576275.1 Pseudomonadota bacterium
ATACTGGCGTAGGGACAGGCCGAGATACTGCATTCACACTTTGCAATAGAAGTGTGTTCAATGAATTATCCCCTGTCCTTTTTATACATTAAAAAGGCCGACAATGAAGTATAAGTTTTTACCCGCCGCAATCGCAGCCCTACTTTCCACCCATGCATTTGCCGACACCTCTGAAGTCGAACTTCCATCTATGGTTGTCAGTGCTGATTTCAGACCAAATACCGCTCAAGAAACGCCCATAAGCTTAACCACTATCGATAGTGAAACTATTGAATCACGTGGTGCTCAGCATATTGAAGATATTTTAAACCTGGCACCTAATGTCAATGTTTCAAGTGGTGCATCACGCGCCCAATATTTTCAAATTCGTGGCATTGGTGAGCGTAGTGAATTTAAAGCGCCACTTAATCCTTCCGTTGGTCTTTATATTGATGGTATTGATTTAAGTCGTTCTGGTGGCGCAGCCACTTTATTTGATATTGAACAAGTTGAAATTTTACGCGGTCCTCAAGGCACACTATATGGTGCTAATGCATTAGCTGGCGTCATCAACTTACAAAGTAAACAACCAACTGAAGACCTAGAAGTCCATGTTGAAACAGGTGTTGCAGAATACAACACCCGTAATGTCGGTGTTGCTGTTGGTGGTGCTTTAGTTGAAAACAAATTATTAGGACGTATGTCTGTTTATAGTCATCAATCAGATGGCTTTATGGATAATTCGTTTCTTGGTCGTGATGACACGCAAGATAGAGATGAAATAACTGCTCGTGGTCATTTAAAATGGTTAGTTGATAAAGATTTAACTCTTGATCTAAATCTATTACATATCGACATCGATAATGGCTATGATGCCTTTACCTTTGATAATTCACGCAACAGTGTTGCAGATCAGCCTGGAAAAGATGCTCAGAAAACAGATGCCTTCGCCTTAAAGTCTGATTGGCGTGCCAGTGATAAAGTTCAACTGCAATCAACAGTTACCTACTCTCAATCTGATCTTGAATATAGCTACGATGATGATTGGTCAAATCCAATTTATGACCCCATTAATGGTTATAGTGCATTTGATCAATATCTTCGTGAACGTGAAAACTATTCATTTGAAGGGCGTGCTCTTTCAAATGAAAATGGTAAGATTTTCGACAACTCAACGGCTTGGACAATTGGTTTTTATCACGCCAGTCAAAAACAAGATCTCGCTCGTAAATACTTTGATAATGATACTCCAGCTGTTTCCCCATTAAGTAATGCTTATGACACACTAAATACATCTGTATTTGGTCAATTAGATACATTACTCACTGAAAAACTGACTTTAATCTCTGGCTTAAGAATTGAAAATTGGCAAGCCAAATATAATGATTCGGAAGGACTAAATAAAGAAACAGATGAAGTCCTATTCGGTGGAAAGTTAGGCTTAGAATATCAAGTACAGCCTGACCATATGCTGTTTACTACTCTTTCACGTGGCTATAAAGCCGGCGGAGTAAATACAGAACCTAAATTAAGTAGCGACTTACGTAGCTTTAACTCTGAGTATTCTTGGACAATTGAAGCAGGCATGAAATCATCTTGGCTAGAAAATGCTCTAATCACCAATATAACGACCTTCTATACATTACGCAAAGATGCTCAAATTAAAAGCTCAATTCAAGATCCTATTGCAGTTGGCAAATTTATTGACTATTTTGTCAATGCTGAAAAAGTAAGCAATATCGGAATTGAGGCTGATTTAGACTGGTTGATTAACCCTCAATGGCGTGTTTTAGCCTCGGTTGGGTTACTTGATGCAGTATTAGATGATTATGAAAATCCCGAGCTAATTGATAATGGCGTCAGACTTAGCGGTCGCCGAATTGCTCACGCACCTGCTTACCAGTTTAGTTTAGGTGGCGAATATTACGTCACGAATAACTGGACATTGAGAGCCAATATTGAGGGCAAAGACGAGTTCTATTTTTCTAATAGTCATAACTCAAAATCTAATTCTTATCTATTACTCAACTCAAGTATTGATTATAAAAAAGGTGACTGGAAAGTATCTCTTTGGGGAAGAAATCTGCTCGACAAAGATTATGATACCAGAGGCTTTTTCTTTGGGATTGATCCTTCCGCTGGCTATGCAGATAAAACCTACACCCAAAAAGGCGACCCTCGCGTTGTCGGTTTAAACCTCACGTGGGATTACTAACAAGCCTTTACCAAAAGGGCTCTTCTGAGCTCTTTTTACTTTCAAACTCAAGGTACAAAAAACATGCGTATTTCAATAGATATTAGTCTCTACCCTCTAATGGAAGGTTTTGTTGAACCAATCTTAGCCTTCATCGACAAACTTGAGACTAATTCAAAATTAGTCGTCAAACGTAATAGCTTAAGCACACAAGTGTTTGGTGAATATCGTGATGTGATGGATA
>JALIBN010000003.1 GCA_030576275.1 Pseudomonadota bacterium
CTACGACACCACGCAAGGTGCTAGCTTTGAGACCTATGCAGGCATTCGAATTCGTGGCGCAATGTTAGATGAGATTCGTCGAAATGACTGGGCCCCTCGTTCGGTTCATCGCAAGGCCCGTGAAATTGCTGCTGTTATGCAAAATTTAGAACAACAACATGGTCGCCATGCCAGTGATAACGAAATTGCCAAGGCTTTAGGACTCAACATCGAAGAATATCACCAGCAATTACATGATGCTGCTGGACATCAAGTATTTAGTCTCGATGAGTTTTCTGACAATGATGAAACACATGCGCAACCCATAACCACTGTACTATCAGGCCCCATCGATACATTACAATCAGAAGAATTTCAATCAGCATTGACTGAAGCAATAAAAACACTGCCCGAACGTGAATGTTTATTGATGGGCTTATATTATAGTGAAGAGTTAAATTTGAAAGAAATTGGTGAGGTATTAGGTGTAAGTGAATCACGTGTAAGCCAGATCCACAGCCAAACGGTCATTCGACTTCGCTCTAAATTAAGTGATTGGTTAAATTAAAAACTGGAGGTAGCCCCTTGGATAAAAACATGAAAATCCTTATCGTAGATGACTTTTCAACGATGCGACGAATTATAAAAAATTTACTACGTGAATTGGGTTTTAATAACACCGTAGAAGCGGATGATGGTTTAACAGCCTTACCCATTTTACAAGCGGGTGGCATTGATTTTTTAGTAACCGATTGGAATATGCCCGGCATGCAAGGCATTGACCTTCTGAAAGCAGTTCGTGCCGATGCCAAATTGGCATCACTTCCGGTTTTAATGGTAACTGCTGAAACTAAACGTGAACAAATCATGGTTGCTGCACAAGCAGGTGTTAATGGGTATGTCGTCAAGCCATTTACTGCTGGGACATTAAAGGACAAAATTGATAAGATATTTGAACGTCTCGATGCAAAATAAATCATAAGGCGACACCATGGAATCTAGCACGAAAACAGCACAGCTTAAAGCTGCTCACGCCTTAGTTAGCGCTTTAGAAGCAGATAATGAGGAACTGATTCAACAACAAATATCCCTCCTCTCTCAAGCCCAAGAAAGTGAACTGTTCCATGAAGTAGGCAAGTTGACGAGGGAACTACACGAATCACTCAACAGTTTTAATCTAGATTCACGCTTAGTTGATTTAACTGAAAACGCAATGCCTAATACACGTGAACGCTTAAATTACGTAATTACTACCACTGAAGACGCAGCACACAAAACTTTAGGCTATATCGACGAAACACTCCCCCTTGCTAGTAGTCTGAAAGAAACCGCTGAAAAAATTGATGAGAGTTGGCACCGTTTTCGCATGAGAGAAATGAATGCAACTGAGTTTCGGGAGTTAAGTAAAGACATCGAAGCTTATTTGCCACTAGTGAAACAACATTCAGACCAGATTCATATTAATTTAACTGACATGATGATGGCGCAAGGTTTTCAAGATTTGACCGGACAAGTTATCCGCCAAGTGATCACTTTGGTAGAAGAAGTAGAAAACAATTTGGTGCGGTTAGTGAAAGTTTCTGGCAAGCATCTCGAACATAAAAAAGAAGACAAGATTGTTGATCCTATCAAGGCTGAGGGACCGCAAATTAATGCGGAAAACAATCCAAATGTAGTCAATAATCAAGATGAGGTCGATGATTTGTTATCAAGTCTAGGCTTCTAAAGGATAAGCAAGATGGCATTAGACCGTGAAGATGAGATCCTCCAAGATTTTTTAGTTGAAGCAGATGAGATTTTAGAAGGCCTAAATGAACAACTGGTTGCACTAGAAACACAACCACAAAATAGTGATCTATTAAATTCTATTTTCCGTGGTTTTCACACGATCAAAGGTGGCGCAGGATTTTTAAGTCTAGATGCCATGGTTGCCCTATGCCACGAGGGTGAAGACGTATTTAACATCCTACGCCAAGGCGATCGCGTTGTCGATGCTGAAATGATGGATACCTTCCTCAAAGTACTCGACATTCTTCATGTTATGTTCGAAGAAACTAAATCAGGTGAATACCCTAGCCCTGCAGATCCCGCTATCTTAAATCATCTTGCCACATACCTGGCTCCAGCGGCCGCTGTGGCAAAAGTAGTCATTGCAGAACCAGAACCTGTGGTAGCTGTGGCGACGACTAATGATGCCGATGATAATGACGACATTACAGATGAAGAATTTGAAGCTTTATTAAATCAATTACATGGTGATTCAGCCCCTGGTGCAGTAGCTCCTAGCCCTACGCCAACACATGTTGTAGCTAAGAGTGATGACGATATTACTGAAGAAGAATTCGAAGCTTTACTCGATGAATTACAAGGTAAAAAGAAGGCAACAGTACCTCCGACGCAACAACCTATAATAGAACCAACGCCAGAACATTTAATAGAAAAAAATACGCCACCCCAGCCACTTGCAACCACAGCTATTGCCAATGTTGATGTAGCGGCAAAACCTGCCGCTACAGCTAAACAAGGGGAAACTAGTGTCCGTGTTGATACCGCTCGTTTAGATGACATTATGAATATGGTGGGTGAATTAGTTCTTGTACGTAATCGCATAAGTACCTTGGAAGCAACCTTCGACAATGAAGAAATGGCAAAAGCGGTTAATAATCTTGCCGTCGTTACCGCCGATTTACAAAATGCCGTAATGAAAACACGTATGCAACCGATCAAAAAGGTGTTTGGTCGTTTTCCACGAGTTGTCCGTGATTTAGCAAGAAGTTTGAAAAAAGACATTAACCTAGAGCTTCGTGGTGAAGAAACTGATTTAGACAAAAACTTAGTTGAGGCACTCGCCGATCCCTTAGTGCATTTGGTCAGGAACGCAGTTGACCATGGTGTGGAAATGCCCGATGTACGCGAAAAAGCAGGAAAATCACGTCAGGGTTTAATCGTACTTGGTGCGGCACAAGAAGGTGATCATATCTTGCTCACTATTTCTGATGATGGCGCGGGTATGGATGCAAACGTTTTGCGTCAAAAAGCTGTAGAAAAAGGCATGATGGATGAAGAAACTGCCTCACGCCTAACTGATTCTGAATGTTATGCACTCATTTTTGCGCCCGGCTTTTCGATGAAAGCAGAGATCTCAGATATCTCTGGTCGAGGCGTGGGAATGGACGTCGTCAAAACTAGCATTTCTAAACTTAATGGTGTGATTGACATCAAATCTGAAGTCGGTGTTGGTACGACCTTATCGATTAAAGTTCCATTAACACTCGCCATAATGCCGACCTTAATGGTCATGTTAGGCGACCAGATTTTTGCTTTCCCATTAGTCAGTGTTAATGAAATATTCCATTTAGACTTAACTAAGACCCATGTGGTTGATGGTCAAAAAACCATTATGGTTCGTAAAAAAACATTGCCCTTATTCTATTTAAGAAAATGGCTTACAAGCTCATTTAATCCCTCCGGTAAATCTGAAATAGAGCATGTAGTTATTGTCAACGTAGGGACACAACGTGTAGGCTTTGTGGTGGATCAATTAATTGGTCAAGAAGAGGTAGTAATAAAACCATTAGGTGCGTTACTACAAGGGACAAAAGGACTTGCAGGTGCAACGATCACAGGTGATGGGCGTATCGCTCTTATTCTTGATTTCCCTGAATTAATGAATACCTATGCCAATCGAGGCTATTAAGAGGATGCTATGCCGCCAGTTCGCGTACTGATTGTTGATGATTCAGGTTTCTTTCGCAGACGGCTATCTGAAATAATTGCCCGTGATCCTCGTTTTGAGGTCGTGGGTATGGCTAGTAATGGCCTAGAAGCCGTTGCTCAAGTCACCCTTTTGAAACCAGATGTCATTAGCATGGATATTGAGATGCCAGTGATGGATGGCATTAGCGCTGTTCGCAAAATAATGGCTCAACAACCTACTCCCATACTCATGCTATCCACATGGACAACGGAAGGTGCAAAATCAACGCTTGAAGCATTAGATGCTGGGGCTGTTGATTATCTGCCTAAGCGTTTTCAGGATATTTCCGACAATTCAAACATTGCACATCAGCAACTATGTCAACGGCTACACGACTTAGCTACAAACTCGCATACAAAAAACTTACCAGTAGCTAAAGTTTCATCAATTTCGCTCAATGTTCGCCAGCACCAACCCTATTCAATAACCGCTAATAACTCTTCTAATGGACTGGTTCGCTTAGTTGCAATTGGCACATCAACAGGTGGGCCCGTTGCCTTACAAGTAATATTATGCCAATTACCGTCTGATTTTCCGCATCCAATTTTGTTGATACAACATATGCCTGCCGCATTCACACCTTCGTTTGCACAACGGCTCAATGTACAATGCAAGATTACTGTTAAACAGGCAATAGACGGTGAAAAACTATTGCCAGGTACAGCTTATCTCGCACCAGGCGGCATGCAAATGTTTATCAAAGGCACAAAGAGAAATTCTAGCATCGAAATTCGGGCCGCTAAATCAGATCAAACTTATAAACCTTCTATCGATATAACCTTGGAATCACTTATACCGATTTGTCCTGCTGAAACGCTTGTTATCATATTGACTGGAATGGGCGCTGATGGACGTGAAGCGTGTAAAAAACTACGACCATTAGGGGCGACAATATGGGCTCAAGATCAACAAAGTAGTACGATATATGGCATGCCTATGGCAATTGCTAAAGCGGGTTTGGCTGATAAAATACTCAGTCTGAATGATATCGGTCAGCATTTAGCGGAATTAAAATAGTATGGATATACTAAGTGTTCTTGGACTTTTAGTAGGTTTTGGCGCCATTCTCGGTGGGCAATACCTCGAGGGCGGTCATATAGATAGCATCATGAATGCTGTTGCCCTGTTAATTGTTTTAGGTGGGACACTGGGGGCTGTAATGTTACAAACCCCATTGAATACCTTCATTCGCGCACTAAAAATGCTACGTTGGATTTTTTTTCCACTAAAATATTCGCCTGAGGAAGAACTCAATAAAATACTTGAATGGAATCATATCGCACGAAAAGAAGGCCTTTTCAAGTTGGAATCAGCAGCTGAATTTGAAGACAACCTCTTTACGCAAAAAGGTTTGCAACTGATTGCTGATGGGGGCACAGCCGAAATGATACGTGATGTTTTAGAAAATGATTTAGACATACAAGAACATAATGATCTGCAAGCCGCAAAAGTCTTTGAAGCTATGGGTGGTTACTCACCTACGATTGGTATTATAGGAGCGGTTTTGGGCTTAATTCATGTCATGGGTAATCTTGCCGATCCTTCTTCATTAGGCGCGGGCATTGCCGTCGCATTCATTGCCACTATTTATGGTGTAGCACTAGCTAATCTATTATTTCTTCCTATTGCTGGCAAACTCAAAACACTGGTTCAACGCCGTAGTAGTTTGCAGATGATGATGATTGAAGGTTTGATATGCGTGGCTGATGGCGATAATCCACGTAATATTGAATCTCGTTTACAAGCCTACCTTAGTTAATTACTGGCGATGGCAAGCAAAAAAAGAGTTGAAGAACACGTAAACCATGAACGTTGGTTAGTCTCTTATGCTGATTTTATAACCTTATTATTTGCATTTTTTGTTGTTATGTATTCAATTTCTTCGGTCAATGAAGGTAAATATCGAGTGCTATCCGACACCTTAGAGGCCGTATTTAAAGATCCGGCAAGAAGTAAAGACCCTATTCAAGTAGGTGACTTACTCCGAGGAGAAGGCAAGCAAACCGCCGAACCAAAAGCAATAGAAAATCCAATCAACGTCTTAGAATTAGCGCCAATTGAAATGCCCATAGCAATGCCTCCCGATATATTGCCGCCTGAACAAATAGATAGTCATACTCCACCACCAGTAGATGACGAGATCATTCGTAATATCAAAGACATTTCAATACAATTAAATAAAGCCTTAGCCGATCTCATTGCTAATGATGATGTCATTATCAAACAAGGTGATGATTGGCTAGAATTAGAAATGAAATCCAATGTCTTGTTTTACAGTGGTGAGGCTCGCTTAGAAACTACAGCAGTGCCGATCATTGGTAAAGTGGCCACCATATTGAGCACATCAGCCAATCCAATACAGGTCGAAGGTTTCACCGATAACAATCCTATAAATACATCCAAGTTTCCGTCAAATTGGGAATTGTCAGCAGCACGTGCTGCAAGTGTGGTGCATTTATTAGATCGTTATGGACTTGATCCCAGCCGCATGTCGGCTATAGGTTACGGTGAATTCCAACCTATTGCTGACAATTCTACAGAAGAAGGCCGTCAAAAAAATCGTCGTGTTGTATTAGTCGTTCTTGGTAGTAAAGATAGTCGCCGAGATATAAATGTCTTCACGCCAAATACCTTAAAAGAAGCCATAGTACCAACCTTACCCATTCCGATACAACCTATGAGTACAAATACACCATGACAATTTGGGCTGTTGCCAACCAAAAAGGTGGTGTGGGAAAAACGACTACTGTTGTTAGCTTAGCGAGCTTATTAGCTACTCAAGGTAACCCCACTCTTATTCTTGATATGGATCCACATGGTTCACTGACCACGTATTTTGGCCATGATCCTGATACCATAAAAGCCAGTATTTATACCGTTTTCCAGAAAATTGATCATAGTCCTAATTCGGCTATTTTTAATGCACTCAAGAAAACAGATTACGATAATCTCTACATACTGCCTGCTTCTACGGCTATGGCAACCTTAGATCGCCAACTAGGCGCGCAAGGTGGCAAGGGACTCATCATCAAAAAAACCTTGAAACACCTTGGTGAGCGCTTTCCCAATATCATCATTGATTGTCCTCCCATGCTGGGTATTTTAATGATCAATGCTCTCGCGGCTTGCGATCAACTTTTAATCCCTGTCCAAACTGAATTTCTTGCACTTAAAGGTTTGGAGCATATGTTACATACTCTGGGAATGATTAATCATTCTCGCAAACAAGGACTCCCTTTTTTGATTATTCCCACACTGTTTGATCAAAATATCCGTTCATCGGTTGAAAGCCTGAGAATGTTACATGACAAATATAACAGCGGTGTTTGGGATGATGTTATTCCAGTGGATAATCAATTCCGAGATGTCAGTAAATTAGGGCTCCCACTGCCCATTACTAATCAGTATGCACCAGGGGCTCTAGCCTATTCCGCACTATTACAACATCTACAACGCACTGCCAATGATCTGAACAAGCTTCCTCATGTCTGAATCAAAACAAATTGCCGACCATGAAGATGCCCTCGATCTCTATTTCAACGAGATGCTAGTCGATTCCACTGCCGATATAGTGACCGGGGAAACCACAGTTCGACTAGACAAAGCTAAACTGACTTCTGAATATGATCTAACTAAACCTTTTCAAGCACTTTTATTTGATATAAATGGGTTACAACTGGCCATTCGTACCGAAGATATTAAAGCAATATTTCCATGGCCTGAAACATTATTAGAACAAAGCCACGGGTCGTCTAATAACGAAGCAATTATCGGCTCTTATAATCTAGCGGCCAATCAAATAAAGATTATTAATACTGCTAATATTGTTCTCCCTATTCAACACCGACGTAATATAGCGATACCTAGCTTTATGATTGTGGTTGGCGAAGGCAACTGGGCCTTAAGCTGCCATAAAATAAATTCGGTCATCATCCTAGCACCTGAAGATATACGATGGCGTAAAAATAAGGGGACTCGACCATGGTTAGCAGGTACCTCAATTGAAAAAAGCTGTAGTATCGTTAATCTTATTGGGTTGGTAAATTTGCTAACTCCTAAAAATTTGGCATGAACAATGCTTTTAATTTATCAGTTCATCGGCTGCCGGTAATTTGTCAGCCACTACTTTTACAGGCAGTGAAGTCACGATGTTTAAGGTTGGAAAATAATGAGTCAAAAAGACAGTGAAGTAAACGATCCTATTTTGCAGTGGGTGACCTACCAGCTGGAAGATGAAACTTATGGCATTAATGTAATGCAGGTACAAGAAGTACTGCGTATTACAGAAATCACACCTGTACCGGGAGCACCCAGTTATGTTTTAGGCATTATTAATTTACGCGGTAACGTAGTGACTGTTATTAATACTCGCAGTCGATTCGGTTTAATGCCTAAAGAGAGTAATGATGATCAATCTAGAATTATTATCGTCGAAGTAAATGGCAATGTTATCGGTATGCTAGTTGATAGCGTCGCCGAAGTAGTTTACTTGCATCAATCGGAAATTGATTCTGTACCCATGGTCAATAATGACGACAGTTCACGCTTTATCCAAGGCGTATGTAGCAGAGAAGAACAGTTATTAATTTTAGTAGATGCCAATAAATTTTTAACTGAAGAAGAAGTCTCAGATTTCTCTGGGTTTTAGCACAATACGTAATGGCTGACACGATTACACCCACTCAGCCACTGGCACCGACTTTACCAGTGACCGTACCACCAGAAGATAAACGTCGCGAGAAACAAAAAAAAACGCCAAATGAGAATGAGAGTGAGCAAGAACAAACAGACAGTAAAAACAACACAGAAAAGCCACGTAAAGGCCTATTTGATGAATATGTATAACATTAAGGAGACAGAAAAATGACTACACTTATTATTGTCATGGCAATCACTATCATCACACTGCTGGTCACTAATGCCTGCTACCGCTTATATAAACTAAACCAACAACAAACTGCAAAAATTGCCAGTTTACAAAATCAACTAGCGGTATTATGTGCTGGCGCCGTAGGTACAGATCAACGTATCATTCGGTTTGAACAAACCCTTCACCAAATAAAAGAACAACAACATACACTCGATCTTGGTATAAATAATCAGCAGGGTTATGACCATGCCATTCGTTTGGCCCGAAAAGGTGCTAGCATTAATCAACTGATTGATAACTGTAATCTAAGTGATGAAGAAGCCCATCTCATTAGCCGTCTTCATAGTAGTGATCATCAGTCAATGCATTAAAATTGATTGTCTTCTGTGAGATAGGGCTATGCCTTACTTTCTCTGTTTAATAACGGGTACTTTTCCTGAAATAATATAGGCATAAGCAATAACTTCAGCGACAACCCGATACAATAAGGGTGGAATTTCTTCACCTAGTTCTAATTCACTCAGCAATGCTGCCAACATCATATCTTCTTGTAACGGTACTCCGTGTTCTTTGGCGATACGAATAATTTCTTCTGCAATATCCCCCTCTCCTGATGCGGTGACTATAGGTGCATTTTCGCCATCATATTGCAGTGCAATAGCCTTTAATGGCTTATTTAAGCTCATACTGAAATATCCACGAATGAAGTTGCTTCTGCCTGATCTTGATTCTTTGCAAAGTTGTGCTTTACTTCATCACAGGTACAACTTATATGGCTAATCGACACATTTAGTTTTGCCAGCGTTGCATTTAACAATGGTATATTTTCTTCTAATAATTGTGCACTTTCAGCTCTTTCAGCTCTAATCACAACTTTGACATCTTGGCCATGCAAAGTAACATTGGCTTGTACTGCTCCTAAATTTTGAGTATCGAGGCAAAGTTTAACCTGCCAACTTTCATCATCATGTTCTGCCTGTTTTTTTTGCTGATCGATCTGCACCTGAAGGAAATCAACATTGTGCTTATCTTTAATAGGCAAATCAAATAACCAGCTGGCAGCCACATTACTTGCTTCAGGTTCTTTAAGCATGGATAGTTGATTGAATTGTAATTTTTTATGAACACTATCGACTTCTTTAAATAATGCCATCAACTCGGATAACTGCAAAGGTGCTTGCCGGCTAGCAGTCACCATAGCTTGTTGCTGTTGAGAAAGTGATTTAGTCAATAATTGTATTAATGCCGTGGCTTGTTCTTGATTTGTGATAGCTGATAATACCGTTTGAGCCACACTATTTGGTGCAGGATTTTTCCCATACAATAAAACATTTAGTAACTGAGCAGGCGATTTACCCTGACTCAACAATGCCGATAGTACTTGTGCCGGCAGTTTATTGATAGGCTTGCCGTCTGACTGATTTTGTACCTGTGTAATAACCGCTTCTAAACTATTTAAGACTCTTGTGATATTTATCTTAAAATCCTGATTAATTGCATTAGGCATTTTAAGTAACTTATTTTCTGTAAACACACCTGACGAAGATAATGCTTGTTTCAAGGCGTTCGTTTCCGTAACCGCAGATTTGTCTAAAGTATGTGCCACTAGTTGTTCAACGGCGGCTTGCACTGGAGTAGGTAATTGCTGTTTATTGACCGCAGTAAGCACTTTAGCTAAACGAGCCGGAGAAAGTGCTTGCGGTAGCATTCGTCGTAAGCTTTCAATAATAAGTTGTTCGCGTGATAGTGGTTGTTCTGGTCGTAATTGAATAGATAATGGCTTGATATTAACAATATCCATCGTCAATTTATCACCGAGTTTGTAGGATTTTGAAAGTTGTGTGATATCGACATCAAACTGTTGAACTGCTGGCTTTATTTGTGACGAACTATTTGGCATAGCAGCTTGTACGAGTAGTCGGTTCTCAGCCAAAATCTTCACGACTTGTACCGCGATTTGTTGGCCCGCTTTTAAGTTTAATATTTCCGGTAAACTTTTAGCCAAATTATCAAGTGCCATAGAGGCTTTTAGGCCCGGTGTTAAGGGAATGATTTTTAAGGCCAGTTTTCCTTGCTCAAGTACCACTTCAAGTTGTAACTTTTGGCCCGCCTGCAGATCAACCGGCGTGCGAATAGTCACTGAACTATCGGCTACTTTAATGGTGATAACTTCGCCAGCTACTGCTGGTTTAACAACGGTTGATTCCAATCGCTGTCCGATCGCAATATCTGCTAATAATTTCTTAGGGATATCTTGAGTTAAACCGACAGAGCTTTGTACTGCTTGCTGAATAAACACAATAACAACAGCCCACTTTTATTGAACACAATGCTAGTATAGCAAGATGACGAACCTATGAATCAACACATCATGAAGCATCAAACAACATTATGGTATACACGAAGACATGGTCGCTCTGTCCGTGGACCTTTTGCTGAATCAGTGATCATTAATCATCTACTAATAGGACGTCTTAATGCCAATGATGAAGTCAGTTCAGATCAAATAAATTGGCAACTTATTTACGATAAATCTCACTTGCAGTCGAAGCATAATTTTTTAACCGAAGAGCAAGCTAAAAAATACCTCGATGAACGTGATGGTTTTGACCGCAGATACCCGCCCGAGGATGAAGATTCACTTATACCGGAACTTCGCCACAATACCCGTCGTACGGATGAAGATGACAGCGACATTCAACGTCGAAGAATACGTAGCCTTATCATGCAAAAATTTCGGCAAGCAAAACAACCTGTTTTTTGGCCTCTTGTGATCACCTTTTCCATCATGACGGTGATTTTTGTTTTGACAATTATTTATGCTAAACCACTTCCTTCGCCACTAGGAAATTGTGATGATCCTGCTACTACAAACGTGAACTGGGCTAATTGCATCAAGCCTCAATCAAATCTTCACGACAAAATACTCAGTAACGCACAATTGAGAAATAGTCAGTTAGTGGGTTCAAATATGATGAATACCACGCTCAGTAATGCCGATATGGCTTATGCTGATTTACGCTTTACCAACCTAAGTTACAGTCAATTGCAAAATAGTCTATTACTGGGTGCTAATCTGAAAAATGCTGATTTGAGTTATGCCGATTTAAGTAATGCCAATTTATCGTATGCTGATCTTACTGGCGCCAATCTTGGTGGAAGCAAATTAGACAATACACGTTTTGATCATGCAATTTGGATTGACGGCCTGATATGCGCACCGCAATCTATAGGACAATGTATTAATGCTGGGCGTGCAAAGCCCTAAGCTGACGATCATGGGTTCGACTTAACACTAACTGGGCAACAACACTGCCACAGAGAGCTAAAAACATATCCCATTGTGCATCCCAATTATCACCCTGAGTACCTAGAAAAGCTTCTGCGGCTTGCTCGTTAATAATCGCCGTCCACCACTCGATTAATTCATAACTAGCGCTAATTGCTAAGCTAATGGCACATGCTATTGCAAAGAGCCACTTACCTCGCTGTAATGGTGATGTTCTTAAGAGTAATTCACGGCCGACAATCGCAGGTACCACCCCCTGCATAAAATGACCTAATCGGTCATAGTGATTGCGCGCCAAATCAAATTCAATTTGAATCCAATCAAATAATGGGTTTTCCGCGTAGCTATAATAACCACCAATAATTAGAATCAAACCAAATATGGCTAATAATCTATAACTTAATACGGTCAAAGGAAAGCGAAAAAAAGTACGCCATAACACTAGTAAACCAATCATCACCGGAAAGGTTTCTAATGTCCATGTCAAACGATCGGCAACGGGATCTATACCTGAAAATAACAAACTGACAAACAAAAAATAAAACCAGAATTGGGGTTCTCTAAATTGCGGAGTCATATTATTTAATGCAAAGTCTGTGGTGCTGCTAAAGTAAATGGGGGAATATCGACTTCAAAACGTTCTCCAGTATCATTAACCATTTTATAATGACCTTGCATCATCCCAACTGGCGTGTCCAACATGGCAGCGCTGGTATAGGTGAATTCTTCTTCTGGTGCGAGATAAGGATGAAGCCCCACGACACCATCTCCCTCCACTTCTTGCTCAATGCCATCACCACCGGTTATTTTCCAGTAACGAGATATCAAACGTGCAGAATTAGATCCGGCATTTTTAATCGTAACCTTATAAGCAAATAAATAGCGTGCTTTTTCTGGATCTGATTCCTGAACCAGATAAGTAGCTTCGACATTTATCGCGATATTATTGTTCATTGTTTTTGTATTCTCATGCGTCATTATACAATTATTTTGCGTGCCAGTAACCGCGCACCAAGTAGGCCTACTTTAGGCTGAATAATTAAATGAACAGGGATAATTTCCATTAATCGTTGCATACGACCTTTGTCGACAAAAGCATTAATAAATTGCCCTTGTTTAAATCGTTCAATATTTTTTGCCGCGATGCCACCAGCAAGATATAAACCGCCACGTGGCGTGACAGTCAGCGCCAAATTACCCGCTTGAGCACCATAGATCTGAATAAATAAATCTAATGATTCTGATGCCAAGGAATCTTTTCGGTCATTGGCAAACTGACTGATCGCGGCGGCGGGATCTCCGGCCATCATAGCTTGGCGAAGTAGAGGATTTTCATTTTTCTGTTGATAAGCGCGCAAAAACTCATAAATAGTGACTAACCCCATGCCCGACAAAACACGTTCATAAGAAACATGACCAAAACGTTCAATGAGATGTTCGAGTAACAAAATCTGCTTGTTATCTGTCGGTGCGAAATCTGTGTGACCGCCTTCAGTCGACACAATCTGCCAGCCATTAGCAACGGGGAATAACAGCGCTTGCCCTAATCCTGTTCCAGCGCCGATTACAGCCCGAGGCATCGTCCCATCGAATTGACCACGCTGTAGGGTAACTATTTCATCTTCAGCAAGACAGGCAATGCCATGAGCAACCGCTTCAAAATCATTACACAAATGTACATGTTCAATATTAAAGCTTTTAGCTATATCATCGGCATTCAATTGCCAAGGCAAATTAGTAACATTGGCATCACGACCAGATACCGGGCCCGCCACAGCAAAACAGGCCCGTTCCACAACATAATCTTTAATCTGAGTTTGACCTAAAAACGCAGCCAAAATAAAATCAAAACTTTCAAACTGCTGGCTGACGTATTCTCGTTCCAACAATACGTCATCGTTTTCCATCGTTAACTGCAATAACGTTTTAGTGCCACCGATATCTGCTGCCAGCACAGTTTTCATAACTTATTGTTGACCTGCTGCCGCTTTATCCATGAACCAATAATACTCGCCTTGCGGCGCTAAGCGTTGAACAGGAAGACCTTGTACGGCATCTGTTGTTATATCGCGAACAATCTCAGCTTTTGCCTCACCCGCAATAAACACAATCACTTGCCTAGCAGCATTAATAGTTGGATAAGTGATCGTTACTCGCCATGACTCAAATTTTTCAACATATAAACTTGTTGTTTTCGTCGTAGCATCTAATGCTGCGGTATCAGGAAACAAAGAAGCAATATGTCCATCAGGACCTAAACCCAGTAATACTAGATCTAAAGGTTGTTCTTGCAATATTTTTTTCATTATTCGGCAATAGCGAATAGCTACTTCAGGTGCCACACCTTCTTCGGTCGGCATACGATGGACGTTTTCTTGTGGAATCGGCACATGATCAATCATGGCTTCGCGTACCATTTTAAAATTACTCTCATCATGACTGGGTAATACACAGCGCTCATCACCAAAAAACAAATGGACACGAGTCCAATCTATTTGTTCAACGTAGGGAGAAGTTGCTAATTTTTGATACAAACCTTTTGGAGTCGAACCACCAGCAAGTGCAACATAAAATACACCTCGTTTAGCAATCGCTGATCTTGCAGCACTAACAAACTGTTCTGCAGCTGCCTCAATAAGACTAGCCGCGTCGGCCAATATTTTTTGTTCCGCTTTCATCATTACCCTCTATTTCTTACCAAACCGTTCATAATGCTGATATTTTTAATTATTCATATCGCTAACTCAAGCCAATCTAGGCATTAGAGAGGCTGGATGATAAACCTTCGTGACTCAAAATTACTAATCCTATTTTCAAAAAAAACCGTGGAGCAATCCATCACCCTATAAAAAACGGGTCAAATAATGCCATCTAAAATGCTAGAAAGTGTAACTATTCTGTAACAATTGAGTCTCATTTAATCGTTAAAAATAAGCACAATAAAATCAACCACAACTAATCGCGATGCGCATACTCAGTCATCGTCTCAGGTTCAGGATAAAGTTCATCCATGCCTTTGGTATTTCCATCTCCCATGACAATACGAGCATGACTGCGGGTTAAGGCTCGCGGGTTTTTAACACCACAGGAATGGGCAATAATCCCCACTTCCTGGACCATATTTCCAACATAGCTGGCAACACGTATGGCTTTAGTTTGTGGATGCAAACCTCGTTGTAACTTCGGATTATGAGTAGTAATTCCAGTAGGACAGGTGTTCTTATTACACTGTAAAGCTTGAAAGCACCCTAAAGAAAACATAAAACCACGCGCGGTGGTAATAAAGTCAGCACCGAGACACAATACCCAAGCAACGGCAGCAGGTGTAATCAACTTGCCTGCCGAAATAACAATAATCCTATCTCGCAAGCCATACTGTTTAAGTTTGTCGACCACCAACGGTAAGCTTTCGCGAATTGACATCCCTAAAGAATCGATGAGTGCCATCGGTGCCGAGCCAGTTCCGCCTTCTGCACCATCAAGGGTAATAAAATCTGGCGCGGAATCTAAGCCACGTTTGCGAATGACACTAAACAACTGATCCGGCTGAATCGGTGCACCAACAACCATTTTAAAACCTGTCGATTTTCCGGTAACTTTGCGGATATGATTAACCATATCTACTAGGTCATCAAAACTAGTAATGTCTACATGTCGATTGGAACTACGTGCATCTTTGCCAACTTGAGCTCCCCTAATCATAGCAATTTCTGCTGTAACTTTTTCACCAGGAAGAATACCGCCTTTACCAGGTTTGGCACCTTGACTCATCTTAATTTCAAACATTTTTACTTGCGGATGTGCCTCTATCTCAGTTAATTTAGTATCATCCAACTTACCATCGATATCACGTACACCATTTTTAGAGGTTCCAATCTAAAATATAATATCCGCATCACCTTCAAGATGATAAGGAAATAAGCCTCCCTCGCCGGTATTCATCCAACCACCCTGCGGCTTTCGCCCCAGCGGACAAACCCAATACCGCAGGCTTTGATATAGCCCCATAACTCATTCCCAAAATATTAATAAGCGAATCTGTCGTGTATGGCTCTAGACAATCAGCACCAATAGTCACAGGCGTAGGCGGCACAGCGTCTTGCCACAAGGTTGGAAAAGCACAATTCACAAACAACAACATCCCCCGCCCATTAATATTATCAGTGGAGCCAAAAGTCACAGTACTATCAACATTTTTTGATGCCCGATACACCCATGATCGCTGCGCCCGATTAAAGGGTAATTCTTCACGATCCATGGCAAAGAAATACTGGCGAAAAAACTCGCCGACGTGCTCAAAGAAATAACGAAAACGGCCAATAATAGGATAATTTCGACGAATCGTTTGCTGGGTCTGGCTAACGTCAATGATATATATAACAATAAGCCACAACACACCAAACCCTACAAGTAATATAAATAGAGCGGCTAACAACTCCATCGTCGTCGTCAAAAAACTAACTAGCCCTACCAGCAAACTATTCATGCTTTGCATTCCCTATTGAGTTATGAGGGATAATTCATGACTAACAATATAACAAGTACCTCAACAACTACTATAGTTTATTGATAAAGCTGAGTCCCGTTTATGAAATTCTGGGATTATGCTCACCCATTCTAATCTTTATACATCTATTTCTATGCAGTGCTACAAAGGCATGTTGTTTTATAAAGAAGTTGAAGGCAATAAAAAGCCCCAGTGACCTAAAAGACATTGGGGCTTTTTATTCATGGATAGCTAGATCTGAAATAAACATATTTGATATGTTTTATTGCCAGCTTTCATTAGTTTTAAAACAACCAAGTCTCTTGAAAAAGAGGCTTGGTTGTAATATTTGGCGGAGAGCGAGGGATTCGAACCCTCGATAGGGATAAACCTATACACGCTTTCCAGGCGTGCGCCTTCAGCCACTCGGCCAGCTCTCCATAACGGTGAAAAAGGTTACATTAGATTGGCCATTCTGACAAACATCATTACATGGCTACTTTTGTAGTTTAACGTATTTTGGATCTTCGACTGTTTCAGTAACTTCAACTGCTTCGGTAACTTCAACTGCTTTTGGAGCTTTAGTTACTTTTCGAGCTTTAGCTACTTTTCTAGCCTTAGCTACTTCTGGAACTTTAGGTATTTCGATAACTTCAATTGCTTCTGAAGCTTTAGCCGTTTCGGTGACTTCAACTGTTTCTGGAACTTTAGCTGTTTCTGGAACTTTAGCTGTTTCGGTAACTTCAATTGCTACTGGAGCTTTAGACGTTTCGGTGACTTCAACTGTTTCTGGAACTTTAGCTGTTTCGGTAACGTCAATTGCTACTCGAGCTTTAGTCGTTTCAGTGACATTAATTTCTGAGGGAGCTTCAACTGCTTTTGGAGCTCTATTAGCCTCTGGACGGACCCTAGGTTGTCTATCCCCTTGACGAGCGTAATAACCTAAGCCTTTTAAAACGATATCAGGATAGTGGGCAATAAAGGAGGGCAGTAACGGCATCACAAGAACGGCATCACCACCCGTAATAATGAAACGTATACGATTATTAAATTGTTCATTCAAATCGTCAACTATGCGTTCCAAGCTTGCGGTGACCATATACAAGGTACCCGCTTGGATTGCACTTTGAGTGTTAACGGCAAGTGTTTTAAATTCGCTCTCTTCCACCACATCATTAATGTTACTGGTATTGCTTGTCAGCGCTTCGCGCATCAACGTTATGCCAGGTAAAATCATTCCACCTTGGTGCGCACCATATTTAGTAACAACATCAATTGTTATAGCGGTACCACAATCTATAATACATGTGGCCTGTCTGGCATGTTGTCTGGCGGCGATTAAAGCTAACCAGCGGTCAACGCCTAGCTTATCGGCTTGCTGATAGGCATTAGTCACACCGAAACGCTTTTGTTCACTTGAAATAAACTTAGGCGTGAGTTGCCACTTTTTTTCTGACCAATCAGTGAGGTGTTCAGCGACTTTGTCACCACCAACATTAGAAACAAAAATCGCATCAATATCGGCGAGTTCTTTCCATTCATTAGTAAATGACGTTTTAATGCCGGTTTTTTTGCGATCAAAGCTATGGGACTCTGTGAATCGACCCGAATCTAGCGTCGTCCATTTAATACGGGAATTACCAATATCAATTAATAATTTCATGAGGCAAACCTAATGCTGACGTGACTGTTGGACAATGTGTGCAATGTATTTTCATGCTCATAACGTAGCTCACCTCGCTCATTAATGCCTCGAGCAATGACGTTGAGGGAATCTTTATCGCTGATTAAGGTAACGGGATGATTAGCTAGTGCATCATACTGCGGCCACTGCGGTATAAAGTCGATTAAGCCACGGTGTTGAAAGTGTTCTAATGTTGTGATCATATTTTGAATTATTTTTCCTGCCAGTCCATTTCTACAGGGTATCTCAGTACAAAGCTGTTTAAGACTGGTGGTAGGTTGATGAATTTTATTTTGCGTGGCAGTTGGAAGCTTAAAGTTAAGGCCAATGCCAACGACGGTATTTTGATTTTTTCCGAAACGTGATTCTACTAGAATTCCGGCCAACTTTTGTCTTTTATATAAAATATCATTCGGCCATTTCAACTGTAAGTCTTTGATTCCTTCAGTTTTGAGGGTTTCAATCAAACTTATTCCCACAGCAATACTAAGCCCTTCACTCACAGTTTCTGCGGGAAATGGCCAGAAAATCGATAGATACAAGTTACCAACTGAAGGCGAGTGCCAAAGGTCACCTCTCCTTCCTCGACCCGCAGTTTGAGTTTCACTAAGACATATTGCCGGAGAAATTTGCCCCTCACTAAAGCGCTGCCAAAGCACGTCATTTGTTGAGGGGACAGACTGATGAATTAAAATATCGCCCACTTTTACGCGAGTATTTGGCTCGATAGCCGCCTCGATAGCGGTCAATGATAAGGGCTGAAAATCGTGTGTCGTCAAAATATAATTGGTTGTTGTGAAGTTATCCGCTTAGTTTACCAATTACACATGAATCATGTGTGAATAATACGGATATTATTTTGACAACAGCCCATGTTTAGCCAGTGTTAAAGAAGTGGTTTCCATCACAAACAAGGCTAAAACCTTAAAGACTATCGCCACAGGGGCAATTCGACTAAAGACAACCAGTAAAATGGTGACCATGTTGTGATCAGTTTGTAAGGATGCCTTACATCCCTCCTAAAAGCATAATTACTATAGAAACAGCATAAACAACAATTGGTACCTTTTCCATGCAAGTTTCCAATGTGCCTGTAGAAATAGGACATCATCCATGTTGCTTACTCTATAGGCAGCCCAAAAGATAATTACCGCCCAATCTATTAATGCTAAGCTAAGCTAAGCAATATAATGATATAGCCACTACTTAAATGCGACGACTGATAACAACAAATGAAATATAGCCAGATTCATCATCATCATTTCATGAGCGTATCCTGCCCGATGTTTTTCATCCTTCATTATTTTAACTAATAGAATATTAGAATTTAATGATAAACCTTATTGATAGCCATTGCCACCTTGATTTTCAATTGTTTGATATCGACCGTGCTGACATTTTGGCCCATTGCCAGCAATTAGGAGTGAACCATATTGTGATACCTGGTGTTACCGCTGATAAGTGGGAACGATTACTTAAAATCTGTGACCAGTCTGAGTTATTGCATCCGGCATTAGGGTTACATCCATTATTTATGGAGCACCATACAGCTGAACATCTAGTGGACTTAAAAAAATTGATTGCCGCTGTTGAGCCCATAGCCATCGGTGAAATTGGTTTAGATTTTTATTTACCTAGTCATGATAAACAAGCACAAATTGATTTATTCACGGCACAACTGAAACTCGCCCAATCAGCCCAATTACCTGTATTACTGCATGTTCGTAAAGCACATGATCAAACCATAAACTTACTTAAAAGTCATCGTGTGGTTGGAGGGATAGTTCATGCTTTTAATGGTAGCCTGCAACAAGCAGAACAATATACTAAGCTAGGATTTTTATTGGGAGTCGGTGGCGTCATTACCCATGCCAAGGCAACACGTTTGAGAACAATATTCAGCCAGCTTCCTATAGCCAGCATAGTATTAGAAACCGACGCACCTGATATGCCACTGGCAGAGATGCAAGATCAAAAAAATACGCCAGAAAATATTCCCATAATACTCGCGTCGCTGGCAAACATTCGTTCTGAAAGCGAACAAGATCTTGCTAAAATAACCACTGACAACGCTAAACGAATTTTAAATATAAAATGACACACTTAAAATACTTATCTGCCTACCCTGAGACGGTACAAGATCAAGTTCGAGCCTTAATAAGCAACAACACACTCGGTGACTTATTGTTAAAAAAATATCCTGAAGTCCATGATATTAAAACAAATAAAGCCCTCTATTCGTATGTGATTGACTTAAAGAATCAATTTATTCGTCAATCTAGTCCGCTGAGTAAAGTAGTTTATGATGATAAACTTGATGTGTTGCATCAAGCATTAGGTCTACATACCTTCGTTTCCAGAGTTCAAGGCAATAAATTAAAAGCCAAAAATGAGATGCGTATTGGCTCAGTATTTAAAACGGCACCCAGTGCGTTTTTAAATATGATCGTGGTACATGAATTAGCCCATTTAAAAGAGAAAGATCACAACAAAGCATTCTATAAATTATGTACTTACATGGAACCGAACTATCATCAGTTGGAATTTGATATGCGTCTTTATCTGACTTACTTAGATCGTGTTGGGAAATTGTATTAATAACATTAAAAAAGAGACAGTTACAGCACTCGCTGTCTCACTAGGGAATAAATGAAACAATCTCAAGTAATCCTCGGTTTAGTCAACCCTAAAAGCCCCGATAATGTCGGTTCGGTATTACGTGCAGCCGCTAATTATCGTGTCGACAAGGTTTTTTATACGGGTGATCGTTACCCGCGAGCCATTGAGCGTAAAGCAAGATCTGTCGATATGAGCCGTAAAATCAGCAAAGACGTGCTTATATCTCGAGCGGAATGCCTCATCGAGGTCGTCAGCAAAGATATGAAAATTGTCTGTGTCGAATTTGCCGTCAATGCCATACCTTTACCTGAGTATCAACACCCAGAAAATGCACTTTATATTTTTGGTCCTGAAGATGGCTCTATTGACCAAGATATTATCGACCAAGCCGACGCCGTTGTTTATGTGCCGACGGTGGGGTGTATGAACTTATCCGCCTCAGTGAACGTACTGCTTTATGATCGATTGGTGAAAGCGGCTAATTATCATGCCAACAATGAACTCATCCGAAAAAATAGAGATACCAATAATCGCTTAAAAGTAGTTTAATTTTAGCTTAGCACTACTTCTGTCTAGTTAACGCGTTGTTCCATGTCTTGCTGTGACTAGGTTGTTAGAACTGCCAGTGGACTAGTCATTACTGTAGTAACGTCATCATTATAGATTTATTGTAAATAGACAAAATCACGCTTTAAACATCAATATTCTATTAAATCGCACTATAAATTAGTCAACTATGACAAAATGGCACTGATGATTTTTTGTTTTGGGATTTATGATGCCGCACACTGATATCACTGCTATTTTGCAGTCAATTAACACCATTATCCTGGGTAAACATCAGGTCACCAAGCTTGCATTAACCTGTTTACTAGCAAAGGGGCATTTACTGATCGAAGATGTTCCTGGCGTAGCTAAAACAACGCTAGCCCATACGATTGCCAATACCTTAGGTTTAAAATTTCAGCGCATCCAATTTACCAGCGATATGTTACCGGCAGATATTTTGGGCGTATCGATTTTTGATCGTCAAACGAATACCTTTAACTTTCATCAAGGCCCTATATTTACTCAATTAGTGCTTGCAGATGAAGTTAATCGAGCGACGCCACGTACCCAAAGTGCATTACTGGAAGCCATGGAAGAACGTCAAGTGAGTATTGAAGGTCAAACTTATCGATTGCCTGCTCCTTTTTTTGTCATTGCCACCCAGAATCCATCTACTCAAATTGGCACCTTTCCCCTGCCTGAATCTCAACTTGACCGCTTTTTAATGCGACTTAAAATTGGCTATCCTGATGCTGAAGCAGAACGCGCCCTTTTATTGGGCCAAGATCGCCGTCAACTATTAGAACAACTGCAGGCAGTGATTAGTAGCGATACTTTAATCGAGTTACAAAAAGCCGCGAGCAACATTCATATTGCGCCTGCTTTGGTCGATTATGTGCAGAAACTATTAGCCCACACCCGTGAATCGGGTATTTTCCATTTTGGCTTATCACCTCGAGCTGGCCTCGCTTTATTACATGCCGCACAATCATGGGCACTAATTTCAGGGCGACAACAAGTCCTGCCCGAAGATGTACAAGCAGTGTTCCCTAGCGTAGTCAACCATCGATTAAATGTTCGCGATGAACATTCACAAAGTAACGCTATAGAAGAACTACTTTCCGAAGTAGCCATCCCTTAGTTATTAATGATGCCCCATACTCTTAGCCAGCTTTATCATCGTTTTAATCAACTGCGTGGTCGACGAATATTTATCGTGCCGACTCGTTTTGGGTTTGCCTATGCCGGCTTTCTAATCTTAATCTTGCTAGGTGCGATAAATTACAGTAGTAGTCTAGGGCATGTTTTGTGCTTTTTGCTGGGAAGTTTAGGTTTAGTCGCCATGTTACATACCTACCGAAACCTAGCTAAAATTGAACTTCACCATGCCTTTTCCGAACATGTATTTTGTGGGGAAAAAATTCATTTCACCGTGTTATTTGATAATCAATCTCACCATGATAGCTATCAATTAAACGTCGCCAGCAAACAAGTGCTGACACCAACATTTAATCCTTTTCGTCTATTCAAAGGCTATAGACATCATTACCTAATACCTATGCTAAAAGCACAGCTGACGACCACTGTGTCGATAACCTTAGCCAGTGAACGGCGTGGTCGTCAGCCTTTAGGTCGTATTCGCATTGCCAGTCAGTTTCCGCTTGGCTTATACACTACGTGGAGCTATTTTAATACCAGTGCTTACGCCTTAGTTTACCCCAAACCTCTTGGAGGTTTACCTTTACCATCGGCTAATGATAATGGTCAACAGTCTAATCATCACAAACAAACGGGCGTCGATGACTTTTCTGGTTTCGATATCTATCGCTCAGGTGATCCTATTCATGCAATCGCATGGAAAGCCATGGCGCGTGATGATGTCATGAGAACTAAACAATTCACCAGCTATCAGGGTGGAAACGTGATGTTGTCATGGCAAGATGTCGCCCAACTTCGTGATACTGAAGCACGTTTATCACAACTCTGCCGCTGGATTTTACACGCTGAAGCGGCAGGCATGAATTACGGTTTAAGCTTAGCTACTACCGCCATCAATTATGGTCAAGGAGAACAGCATCGCCATCGATGTTTAAGTGCCTTAGCCCTTTATGAATAGCACTGTACCTACTAAGAACGCTCTATTATGGCTAATGTTAGGCTTAAGTCTTGCCGCTTTGCCTCATTTTAGTTATCAACCAATGTGGGTCTTCGTCATTTTTGCCAGTATGCTCGGTTGGCGTTGCATGGCGATCTGGCATGCCTGGCATTTGCCTTCAAAACAACATCGCCGGATGCAATGGCTACATCATAGTATTGCTGTCCTCGCCACAGTATTATTACTGACTAGCTATGGCAACCTAATTGGCCGTGATGCTGGAGTCGCACTGCTCACTGTAATGTTAGGACTCAAAGTAGTTGAGATACGATCGTCACGAGATTACTATCTCAGTTGCTTTTTAGGTTATTTTTTAGTTGTCACCAACTTCTTTTATTCACAAAGCATCCCTAACGCCACGTTGATGTTTATCGTTGTCACTATTCTGACAACCTGTCTCATCAGCTTAAATGATGCCAAACAAGCACTTAACAGTCGCTCACAATTTAAGTTAGCAAGCCAAATGTTATTGCAAGCCATCCCTCTGATGTTATTGCTCTTTGTGCTTTTCCCACGTATTTCCGGCCCATTATGGGGCTTACCTACTGATGCTCATAGTGCCACAACGGGCATTGATAACAACATGACACTGGGTAAAATAAGTCAGCTTATTCAGTCTAATGAAATTGCTTTTAGGGTTAAATTTAATGGTCAACAACCGGCCCAATCAGAATTATATTGGCGTGGCCCTGTTTTATGGCACAGCGATGGCGTGACATGGACAGAACTAGATAATGAAACAAAATCGGCAACCCTGCCAAACATTCTGAACCTAGGTACTACGTATAACTATACTGCAACATTAGAAGCGCATAATGCACGTTGGCTATTTGCACTTGATTTCCCCAACGCCTTACCCTTAGGCATCAAGGCTCATTTTACTCAAGATGGTCAATTACTCAGCGATGACCCACTCCGCCAACGTCAACAATATGAGCTGAGTGCCCACACGCAATATCGCTTTAATGAGGACAATAATAGTTATCTTGCTGACGCCTTACAACTACCCAATAATCAACACCCACGGACACAGCAACTGGCTCAAAAATGGTTGCAACAAACACAACTGCCACTTGAGTTGGTGCAATTGGCATTAACACATTTTAATCAGCAGGACTTTTATTACACCCTGTCGCCGCCCCAATTATCTGGCGATACTATTGATACTTTTTTATTCGAAAGTCGCCGTGGATTTTGTGAACATTATGCGGCCAGTTTTACTATTTTAATGCGTGCTGCCGGCGTGCCAACAAGGATTGTAACTGGGTATCAAGGTGGAGAAATCAATCCAGTCGATGATTTTTTAGTTATTCGCCAGCGTGATGCCCATGCTTGGACTGAAGTGTGGGTAAAGGGTCAGGGCTGGATTCGAATTGACCCAACGGCGGCCGTTGCTAAACACAGAATAGACCAAGGTATGAATACCATTATGCCGCTCAATATGCGATCACCGCTGATGCTATCAAATAGCCGTCAACTCGCAGAACTCTGGCAAACACTGCGCAATAATTGGGATGCGCTGGATAATTCATGGAACCAATGGATTTTAGCCTATGGTCCTGAACTACAGAAAGAATTTTTGTCCAAACTGGGTATGCCCAGTCCTAATTGGCAACAAATGGTAATTTGGCTAAGTGTTTCGCTCAGTATCATCTTACTACTTATTAGCTCACTTATTTTCTACCAACGTAAACGGCTTGCTCCAGTAATATTTCTATATCAAAAATTCTGCAACAAATTTGCTGTTAATCGTAAGGCTAGTGAAGGCCCTATCGATTTTGCTGATAGAGTAAAACAGCTTTACCCTAATAATTCAGCTGAAATAGATCGTATAAATAAGCTCTATATTAATTTGCATTATGGCAATAAATCAGTCTCAATAGATGATTTAAAACAAGCCATAAAGACGTTTAAGCCTCCTCGAATATGAATAACAATGACCTTCAAAAATTCAAACAGTTGCTCGAAACTCAGCGCGGTGAGTTAATGAATTCTCAACAAATGGCGCAGAGTTCAACTGGAACGGTTGAACTTGATCAGGCGAGTGTGGGTCGTGTTTCAAGGATGGATGCTATGCAATCACAAGCAATGGCCATTGAAACATCGCGACTACGACAGCAACAACTCAGAAAGGTATCAACGGCACTAGCTCTAATAGCATCGGGGGATTATGGTTATTGCAGCGTCTGTGATGAAGACATCAACCTTAAACGCTTGGCAATTGATCCTGCATCAACGATGTGTGTACCCTGCGCTTCAAAACAAGAATAGTAAACCGTCCTTCCCGAATTCATTTATCGGGAATCTTATAGTGAAGTCAGCCTAGTTTAGGTTAAAATAAGCCATGACAAATACTAATCCTCTTTTCGAACGTACCCATATTTTAATCGGTGATGCCGGCATCGAACGCCTACAACAAAGCCATGTCTTTCTGGCAGGCATGGGTGGCGTTGGCTCTTTCACTGCCGAAGCATTAGCACGAATGGGCGTCGGTCAAATTACAATCGTTGATCACGATGTGGTATCGGCATCAAATATTAATCGCCAATTGGTTGCATTAAACTCCACTGTCGGCGAACTTAAAGTCGAGGTCATGGCAAAACGGATTTATGATATAAATCCAGCGTGTAAAGTGAATATTATTACCGAATTTTTATCGCCGACTACTATCCCAGATGTTATTACATTGGAATATGATGTCATCATTGACGCCATCGATAGCATGAGTAGCAAAACTCAATTAATGGCCACAGCATGGCGCAAAAACTTACCCATTTTTGCCAGCATGGGCGCGGGAGGAAAACTCGATCCAACGCTAATCCGCACAGGTGACATCATGGATACATCAATGTGCAAACTTGCAAAACAATTGCGAGGTCACCTACGACGAAATGGTGTAGGTCGTGGCATTCAAACAGTGTATTCCATCGAGTCACCACAACCCGCATTACCACCAGAAGCCGTGGCACATGGCCGACCACGAGCAGTCAATGGCACCATGAGTTATATGCCTTCCATCTTTGGCTTAACCCTCGCAGGTATGGTGAGTAATCATATTATTGGTAATGCACGGCGTGTCTGATCAGATTTCAGCTCCTGCCGCTGATTCTGTTAACGTTTTAAATTGTAACCAATATCGTCAGCAACAACTCACCGAGTTACTTAAACCTTATGGCATTGAAATTGAACTCGTTGAAGAGCATGAAGCTATTCAAGGCAGTTTTTTTGGTGAACGAGAAGCAGGCTTAATTGGTAATAAACTTTACCTTCGTCACGATACGCCAATACATTCAGCCTTACATGAAGCTGGTCACTACATTTGCATGGATCCTGCAAGACGAGAGAAACTCGATACCAATGCTGAAGGTGATTATGATGAAGAAAATGGCGTGTGTTTTTTGCAAATACTGCTGGCTGAGCACTTAACCGATGTCGGCAGAGAACGCATGATGATCGACATGGATAGCTGGGGTTATACCTTCAGATTAGGCTCAGCTAAAGCATGGTTTGAACACGATGCAGAAGATGCCCAACAATGGCTAATCGAACACCAAATAATTACTGCTAATCAAAAGCCCACTTGGCAATTTAGACAATAATAACACCTTGAAAATATCAGTCATTTTCATAATCAGTGCTTAATCCGACCGACTATTGATAACGTTTTTTATCTAAATAAAAGTCATCTTTACATGCTTTATTCATAATATAGGTAATAACGACTTGCCCCCAGCGAGGCATAAAACGACAGTCTGTTGTACATAACCGCAATAGTGAATATTCATATAATGCTATATGAATCAGCATATTTTAAAAGTTGCTTAATCATTTTCAGAAGCATAGAGTCGAGATATCTATATGCATGACAAGGGATTTATATCGTCGTTAATAACAAAGTTAATCATCCAAAAAAATAAGCAACATTCATTCAATCTTTAAGGAATTATGATGCGTAAACGAATTATCAATCCCGTTGAACAAGACAATTTTCATCCCGAACGTGACTGGCTAGATATTGAAAATATCGCAATAGTAGAGGTGACCTCGGAAGATACCGATTATCCAGTTGAATCGGCACTTCTGTCTGCTAAAGTTTCGGGATGGCGGGCATCGGACTCAGGAAAACAGACCATTCGTTTGATCTTTGATCATCCTCAACAGCTTGAGTGGATTAAGCTAGGGTTTGAAGAGTTGGCAGTGGAACGTACCCAAGAATATCTTTTACGTTGGTCGTCTGATAAGGGCGAGTCATACCAAGAAATCGTTCGACAACAATGGAACTTCAGCCCTGAAGGTTCTACAAGTCAAATTGAGGAATATCACCTACAGCTTTCTTCTGTGACCACGCTTGAACTGATCATTACGCCTGATATCGGTGAAAGAAATCGTGTGGCATCTTTAAAACAATTACGGCTGGCATAACAGATAATTTATATTTTTTTCCGTGAGCATGATTATAACGAGTGGTTATCGCCTGTAATTTTTGTAATTCAAACACTCGCCATCTAGCCAATATTATTATAATATCAAACTTATAATGTGTAATTTTTTATACACTTATCGTTATGAACCCTAGTTTATTTGATATTAAAATTAATCATCTTAAAGGAAAAACGTTATGAGTTTTGTAAGTGAATTTAAAAGCTTTGCTATGAAAGGTAACGTCGTTGATATGGCGGTTGGTATTATCATCGGCGTTGCATTTGGTAAAATAGTGGCTTCCTTAGTTAGAGATGTCATCATGCCGCCAATCGGTGTCTTAGTAGGTGGTGTTGATTTTTCAGAGCTCGCATATATTATTCAAGAGGCACAAGGTGAAGCCGTTGCTGTTGCAATAAACTACGGTTTATTCATTCAATCAATCGTTGATTTTCTTATTGTGGCTTTTGCGATTTTCATGGCTATTAAGGTAATGAACTCGCTTAAAAAGAAAGAAGAAGCTGCTCCGGCGGCACCAGCTAAACCATCAACTGAAGTGGTTTTGCTAACAGAAATAAGAGATCTACTTAAACGCTAAACTACTTAATATTTAGTAAGAAAAAGCTCATGATAAACTATCTGAAATTGGAGGTGTAGGCGAAGCGTACTCGCAAAATTGACAGATGCGTGTACTACATATCAATTGAGAACTTATTAGAAAGTTGCTGTGAAAAAAAGGCCGTAAAGAATTAGCTGAAAAAACAGGCATCAGTGAAAATCTTGTGCTAAATTGGGTTAGCCGTGCAGACCTAGCAAGAATTAAGGGGGTAAGCACCCAATATGCAGATGTTCTTAAATGTGCTTGCCTCGATACTGTGCCTGAGTTGGCTCAACGGAATGCCGAAAATCTAAACGCTAAGATGCTTGAAGTAAATGAAGAAAAAACCTTGTTCGTCAGGTGCCATCGACATCTCAAGTAGAAGCTTGGATAACACAAGCAAAACTGTCACCTCGTGTGATTAATCATTAAACTATATTGAATCGGCTTAAATCATGAACTCTCGCTTCTATTTATAGGGGCGAGAGCTCTTTAAGTTGATTTTTCGATAAAGACTTACAGCCTTTAATTCATCAAGACAGTGTGTTCCATTGCTAGCTAAGCTTATTTTTCAGGTAAGTTTGTAATCTGTTGCTCTAACCACGCTTGTAAAGCTACCGCCACTAATTGACTAGCCTGATTAATGGCAATGGTCGCATGCTTGGCATTGTTTTGATCCGCGGTCACTTCTTTTGTAAATTGCGTTGTGGATAAAAGTGTTTTGTCATTCTGATTAATCAAATAAAATATAATAGATACGACGCCTGTTGAACTGGCATCATTAGCGTGAATATGATGACTAAAATCGACTAATGTCGCTTCTAGTAATAGGTTGGCATCTGCTCTTGAACCGACAGGAATAACAGCAGAAATGTGCTGACTTTGAGCAAGAGATTGTTGTAGATAGTTAGCTATTAATTTACTCGGGTTATCACTCCAGCGACTATAGGCATAACTATTAAAACCATAGTCAGAATCTCTGTAAATAATGGCTGTATTTAATAAACCTTGTGGACTACGTATCGGCGATAAAGCAAGTATCACCGCCTTAGAACCTTTTAGTTCCGAAGGTGTTGTAGTCAGATCCATCTGTTGCGAAAGTGTATAGACATCAATTTCTGGACTTGGCGTTGGTGAAATCACACTACACCCTGACAGCCAAACTGAAGTGAGAATTACCCATAAAAGAAACGGTTTATTTTTCACCATGAACTCCCTCGCCCGGTCCTAATTTTGTTTTGTTACTTTTCAGAAATAAATCACTCGGACTAGTTTCAACTTTTCTGGCAGTACGTTGTAAATCAACGACTAAAATTTCCATCTCGGAAAGAAGTTGCTGAAATGAAGTTAAACTTTGTGAAACTTCTTCGGTTATTGCTTGGCCTGAATCGGCATAATTGTGTTGAAAACTATCTGACATATTTTTTACACTTTGCGATGCCGAGTCAATTTCTGACAGGGTATTACTGAAATCTTCCTGCATCACCCGAACATTGCCAGCTAAGCTAGCTGAGATAGTTACTACAGCTTCTGCCGCTTTACTGATTTTTTTAAAAGCATCATCAATACTTTTTTCAGCAACAACGCCCTGTTCAATCAAGCTGGCAATATCCGGTTGAAATTGATGAAAATCACTCAAAATCAACTTCGTCTCCGCCAAAATATCATCGACATTATTTAGATTATCGTCACTGAGTAGCAGATCAATTTTTTGTAAAACGGTTGCCGAGTTGGCCGCTAAGTCATTTAAGGTTTTCTCAATATTTGAGAACGTCGATGCTGACTCGGCTATCTCGGGAATATCACCCACCTGTTTAGGCGCCAGTAATGGCGAATCCCTTCCACCGCCCATCAATTCGATAAAGGCTAGTCCTGTTACCCCGTAGAATCTAAGCGATGCTTTAGTATCAACTTTGACAGGTATGCCTTGACGGATTTGTAATAATAATATTACTTGCTCTGAGTTAGTAGGGTTAATATCAACTTCCGTCACTCTGCCCACATCAACCCCCAGATATTTTACGGAGGCATCTGCGCTCAGACCTGATACCGATTCGGTCATATAGACATGGTAATAGTCATATTGTTGATTACCAGTACTTTTACTCAACCAATAGAGAAATATTAGCGAGCCTGCCAGTAATATCGCGACAAATAGACCTACAATGGTATAGTTAAGTTTACTTTCCATTTTGCATACGAGTTAGCCCTCGTTTCCCTCTAAAAAATGCCTTTATGTCAGGGTGATCTGAACGATTAACATCATCAAGCGTACCTTCGACTATCACTATCTTTTCACCTAAAACAGCTAGGCGATCCACTGTAGTCCAAATTGAATCTAAATCATGCGTCACCATGACTATCGTTAATTCGAGCATATCACGCAAACGTAGGATCAGTTGATCAAAAGCTGCCGCACCAACGGGGTCAAGACCTGAAGTAGGCTCATCTAGAAATAACAATTTAGGATCCATAGCCAATGCCCTAGCTAATGATGCTCGCTTAATCATGCCGCCACTTAATTCGGCTGGATACAATGATCCAACATGAGGTGGTAACCCAACCATACTGATTTTCATACTAACTATATCACTAACCAAATAAGCAGGAATATCTGTATATTCTTTTAAACTGATAGCGACATTTTCGGCGACGGTTAACGATGAAAATAAGGCCCCATTTTGAAATAACACGCCCCACTGTCGTCTTAAGTAATCTTTGTCCTTGTTACTACTCGTTAATATATTCTGTCCAAGAATAGTAATTTCTCCGGCCTTAGGCTCTAACAACATGATCATTTCTTTCAATAAGGTTGTTTTACCTGAACCACTGCCGCCTAATAAACCATAAATTTCACCTTGTTGAACATGCAAACTGACACCATCATGGACACGATTGAGGCCAAACTGGGTGACAACATTTTTCACGGTAATGATGGGACTGATCAAATGCCCATTTCCGTTAAAATAACCGAGAATATTGCATCACAAGCAATAACTAGGAAAATGGCATTAACGACACTTATGGTAGTGTATCGTCCAATACTTTCAGTATTCTTTTCAACTTGAAAGCCTCGAAAACAACTGATTATGCCAATTAAGAATGCAAAAAAAGGTGCTTTGATAAGGCCAATCCAAACATGTTTTACCGCCAGTACATTTTGCAGGCGATGAAAGAATTCTGAAAATGATAATTGTAAATGTACTTCAGAAATAATCATGCCAGCAAAAATACCTACAATGTCAGCAAGAAAGACTAATAATGGTAAGGCAATCATCAAAGCCAAAATACGAGGTATCACTAAAAAATGATGTGGATTAAAGCCCATAGTCCGCATCGCATCGATTTCTTCAGTGATTTTCATCACGCCCAATTGTGCGGTATAAGCTGAACCTGTTCGACCTGCCACAACAATTGCAGTAATCAAAGGCGCTAATTCTCTGGTAAGAGAAATACCAATCATTTCAACAATGAAAATATTGGCACCGAATTTTTCTAACTGAACAGCACCTTGATAAGTAATGACTACGCCAATCAAAAAACTGGTTAATATAATAATCGGTATGGCACGAACACCCGATTCTTCAATATTTTTGATGATTGCACCATAGCGGATACTCGAAGGATGCCAGAGTGACTTTATAAAAACAGTAGTAGTTTCACCAAAAAACGAAAAAAATAACATAAGCTCGTGGAAAAACTCACTCGTTAATTTTCCTAATTTGTAGAGTGGATCGAATAAACGGGGACGTTCTTTTTTTGTATCGACAGCCAGTTTTTTATCGATGTGCTCACGTAATAACTGACTGAGCCTTAAATTATTTGCTGTAGCACCAATGATGGTAACGTTACATTTATTCGCAATTAATAGATCATGATAGTGTAAAAACAGCATCATTCCTGCTGAATCTATTTCGCCAATATTAGCGATATCCCATTGAACAGTTTGGTTATTATAATGATCTAAAAGGCTAAGTAATTTACTGGCTAGATCATGAAGGCTAGCAACAGTCCAATCACCCGTACTGGTCAATGTGATGCTACCTTCAGCATCCTGACTGGCGTTTATATCAGCATTAGGCGTTAGCAATGACGGCATTGATTCAACTTCCTATATTTCGCTAAAACGTAAGCAAAAAGCTGCAAATTCACATGGGATAAATGTCAACCGGAAGTGAATATAACTACACTCTCATGAACAAAAAAACCTTAATAGCTTAGAGTACACCAGATTTTCCCGATATGCTCTGCTGTCAATATCACTAACTAATCTGTGACCCTTAAAATGTAAAAAACAATTTTTAAGGGTCAGCATTAACTAGTAACTTTATAGATTAAGGTGCAATTTTCTAATGGAGTTTATTATTGGCTTGACCACCACCATAGGAATGGAATTCTAATGGTTTACCACCTGGCGTGACTTTAACGGCACAATATTTGAATTCAGGAATCTTAGCATCAGGATCTAGGGCCGCATTAGATAATTTATTAACGGCTGCCTCGTAAAAACAGAATGCCATAAATACCGCACCAGTAGGCACTGATTCATCAGATCGAGCAATCATTGAAATTTCACCACGTCGTGTTGATAACGTAATCATTTCACCTGGACTCACACCCATTTCATCTAAGCTGATCGGGTTAATGGTTGCTACAGCTTCAGGCTCCAATGCATCTAACACGTTTGAGCGCCGAGTCATAGAACCTGTATGCCAATGCTCTAACATCCGTCCAGTAATTAAAACAAACGGATATTCTGCATCAGGGCGTTCTGCAGGCGGTACAATATCTGCCGGCACAAATTTACCCAAACCATTTTTACTTTCAAAGGTCTCCGTGAAAATGACTGCTTCACCAGGGTCTCCTTCCTTAAGGCATGGATAAACAATGGAGCCTTCCGTTTCAAGACGGGCCCAAGTCATTCCAGCCATTGTGGGTACAGCTTTACGCACCTCTTCAAACACTTCGCCAGAATCTTTGTAGTTCCAATCTAGGCCTAAGCGTTTAGCCATTTCTTGGATGATCCATAGATCTTGTTTGGCCTCTCCAGGTGGATCAATCGCTTTACGACCTAATTGTACTAATCTGTCGGTATTAGTAAATGTTCCTGTTTTCTCAGAAAATGAAGAAGCTGGCAATATCACGTCAGCTAAATAAGCCGTTTCCGTCAAGAAAATATCTTGCACCACTAAATGTTCGAGCTCAGCTAATGAACGACGAGCATGATTGGCATCAGGATCTGACATTGCAGGATTTTCACCTTGGACATATAGGCCGGTTAAATCTCCAGCATGGATAGCATGCATAATTTCGACAACCGTCAACCCTGGACGGTTATCTAATTCACACCCCCAGAGTTTTTCAAAATAAGCATGTGCTTTTTCATCATTAACAGGCTGATAATCTGGGAATACCATTGGTATCAAGCCCATATCAGATGCTCCTTGCACATTATTTTGGCCACGTAATGGGTGCAAACCTGTACCTGGACGGCCAATCTGTCCCGTCATTAATGCCAATGAAATCAAACAACGTGCGTTATCAGTTCCATGAACATGCTGAGAAACCCCCATACCCCAAAAGATCATCGATCCTTTAGATAGCGCATATAATCGTGCAGCTTGTCTTAACTGTTCAGCAGGAATACCGCAAATAGGCGACATCAATTCAGGCGTATAAGATTTCAAGTGCACCTTCATGGCCTCAAAACCTTCAGTACGCTCGGCAATAAACTCAGGTGCAGTAAGACCTTCTTCAATAATCGTATGCATCATCGCATTTAACATCGGAACGTCGCTACCCGGTTTAAACGCTAGATGGTTAGTTGCTAGACGTGACAATTCTGTTGAACGTGGATCCATCAAAATCAACTTAGTACCTTTACGCATGGCATTTTTCATCCATGTCGCGCCGACAGGATGATTAACCGTTGGATTGGCACCAATAATAACGATGACTTCAGCTTTATCAACATCAGATACTGGGTTTGAAACAGACCCCGAGCCCAAACATTCTAGCAAGGCAACAACTGACGATGCGTGACAAAGTCGAGTACAGTGATCCACATTATTTGTTTTGAAGCCTGTTCTAACCAATTTCTGGAATAAATAAGCTTCTTCATTACTGCCCTTAGCACTACCAAAACCTGCTAATGCATTAGGGCCTTGCTGATCGCGAATAGTATTAAAACCACCGGCAGCAAATTCAAGGGCTTCATCCCAAGTAGCTTCACGGAATATTTTATCAACATCGTTCGGATCCATAGAGAAATCAGCTGATTTCGGTGCACCTTCTCGGCGAATTAATGGTTTAGTTAAACGATGTGGATGATGAACATAGTCAAAACCATAACGACCTTTCACACATAAACGACCTTTATTAGCAGGGCCATCACGTCCTTCCACATAAATAATCTTTTCGTCTTTAATGTTGTAGGTCAACTGGCAACCGACACCACAATATGGACAAACTGAATCAACTTTACGATCGGGAACGGCCATACCTACATCATTGGCAGGCATCAATGCACCGGTAGGACACGCCTCAACACATTCACCACAACCGACACAGGTACTTTCACCCATTGGGTCATCAAGATCGAATACAATTTGAGTATGAGTACCGCGCATTGCTAGACCGATTACATCATGGTTTTGCTCATCACGACATGCTCGTACACATCGAGTACACTGAATACAGGCATCCATATTCACGGCGATACCAGGATGCGAAATGTCTGATTTAGGTTGATTCCTTGCATCAAATCGAGGTAAACCAATTTCTAATTTGCCAGCCCAGTAGTCTAATTCTGAGTTTAGGGTATGAGGCTTTTCTGACACGTCAGACTTTAGCAACTCCAACACCATTTTTTGGGATTTTAATGCACGTTCACTATTAGATTGAACATTCATGCCTTCAGATGGCTGGCGACAACAAGATGGTGCTAGTACACGCTCCCCATCGACCTCCACCATACAGGCGCGGCAGTTACCGTCAGAACCTTGTCGTTCTGAGTAACATAAATGTGGAATTTCAATACCCTGTTGTTTTGCAACATCAAGTAATGTTTGGCCCTGCTCGGCAATAACCGCTGTACCATTCAATGTGAAATTAATAGACATTATTTCACTCCCCTTGTTTCTAGCTCTTCGGCGAAGTACTTGACTACACTGCGAACGGGGTTGGGAGCTGCTTGTCCCAAACCACAAATAGACGCATCAATCATTACTTCAGAAAGTTCTTCTAATAGCGTTGTATCCCAGGTTTCTTGTTTCATTAAGGTAACCGCTTTAGCAGTACCAACGCGACATGGCGTGCATTGACCACACGACTCGTCTTCAAAGAACTTCATCGCATTAACGGCTAAGTTACGTGCTTTATCCTGATTTGAAAACACGATGATAGCAGCCGAACCAATAAAACAGCCATGAGGTTGTAATGTATCAAAATCTAACGGTACATCACCTAATGATGCAGGCAAAATCCCACCTGATGCCCCACCAGGGAAATAGCCATAAAACTCGTGACCTTGTTGCATACCATCACAATATTCTGCAATCAGTTCACGCATGGTAATACCTGCAGGCGCTAAATGAACACCAGGATTATTAACGCGACCACTGACAGAAAATGAACGTAAACCAACACGATCATGACGACCATGATCAGTTAGACAAGACGGGCCTTTTTCCAATATATCGCGCACCCAGTAAAGTGTTTCCATATTATGCTCTAAGGTCGGACGACCAAACAAGCCAACTTGGGCCACAAAAGGTGGACGAAGCCTTGGCATGCCTCGCTTACCTTCTATAGACTCAATCATTGCTGATTCTTCACCACAGATATACGCACCTGCACCACGACGAAGATGGATCATCGGCAGATTGTTGACTGGAGGGTTGGCAATTAATTTGGATATTTCTTTTTCTAATAATTGGCGAATAGCGGCATATTCATCACGCAGATAAATATAAACTTCATTAATACCTGTCGCCCAAGCGGCAATCAACATTCCTTCTAAAAAACAATGTGGATCACGTTCTAGATAATATTTATCCTTGAATGTGCCAGGTTCACCTTCATCAATATTAACTGCCATCAATTTAGGTTCAGGCTGTTCACGCACAATTCGCCACTTACGGCCAGCAGGGAAACCTGCACCCCCCAAACCTCGCAGGCCAGAATCACTCATGGCATCCAGCACTTTATCTACGTTATAGGTTTCATTAATGCATAGTTGATAAGTTCTGTAACCACCTTGATCAATATATTTTTCATAATCGATGGCTTCAAGTTTTTCAGGCTCGATCGCATTGTTATTTACGGCGTCAGTAACAGTAGCTACATCAGCATGTTCAATAGGGTTCATACCCACGACAGCAACTGGGGCTTTATCACAACGGCCAATACAAGGAACGCGTTGTACACGTACACCATCAGCTAAGCCACTTTCTAATGAATTGATTAAGCCTTCTGCTCCCATCATTTCACAAGTAAGTGATTCACACACACGAACGGTTAATGCTGGAGGTGGAGTACCATCTTCTTTAATGACGTCAAAATGATGATAGAAAGTAGCTACCTCGTAAACTTCAGCTTTCGATAATTTCATTTCTCGAGCTAAGGCAACTAAATGTTTAGCTGAAATATGTTGGTATTTATCCTGAATTTTATGGAGATGTTCGATTAATAAATCTTTTTGGCGTGACTCATCACGTAACAAAGCCTGCACATCAGCCATCGCTTCAGGGTCAACTTGTCGACCTTTACCTACAGATCTCGGCAATTTCAGCTTACGCCCATCCTTCAGAGCACTGATTTGTTGCTTACTCATTTATACGCCTCTCACACTTCAATTAATGTTCCCATTATGGGGTTTTTTATTATAATTAACCATGAAAGTACCATGCTCAGGCTTTATTGTGAAGTAAGAATTTCTACTTAAGGAGGTTTATTTTTAAATTGTACTCTAGACACAAAAACGCCATTAATTACATGGCATTTAATGGCGTTTTTGTATTTTTTATCGTTTCATTTTAATGTATGGAGTGCATTTATTCAGCGCTGGTTTTAATTATCTGATAGAGCTCATCTTTTAATTGTAAACGTTCTTTACCTAATCTATTTACATATTCATCACTAGTCGGTTCTTCGCCACTTTCAATTCGAAAAATCTGCTTATCAATCGCTTCATAACGATCCATCAGATGATGAAAGTAGTTATTACTCGCTTTTAGACTATGGATTTGATCTTTATATTCTGGAAACTCTTTCACTAGTGGGTGATGTGTTAATGGCATCTTTCATTCCTTAATTTCAAAAAGTAAAGCATATCACTGAATAAATTAACCATTTTCGCGATCCATTAGTATCTTGATCTAGATCATTACATTTATATAATCAGCTTTTGAGGGTTGCTGTTCTTTCTGCACTTATTTTAAACATATCATGATGTTGTTAAACCTAATCTGTATCAACTTAGTCAGTTTAAGTTTTTCCAATGTAGCTTAAATACTGGCAATACCAAGGAGAATAAGTAGTGAGCCAATAACACTATAAAATCATAATGCTATTGGTTACCTTATATACGATACATACCAGCGTAACACTTAATAGTCTAAATTTAGTTTGCTAAATCTTGCCATGTAGAAACAACTGTATCAGGATTCAATGAAATACTTGTAATTCCTCTCGCTAATAACCATTTCGCCAAGTCAGGATGATCTGATGGGCCTTGGCCACAAATACCAACATATTTACCCGCATTTTTACAGGCTGTAATCGCCATATCCAACATAGCTAAAACGGCAGGATCGCGTTCATCAAATGAACTCGCAACCAGTGATGAGTCACGATCTAATCCTAAAGTCAGCTGAGTCATGTCATTTGATCCAATCGAGAAACCATCAAAATATTCTAAGAACGCAGATGCCAATACTGCATTAGAAGGTAACTCGCACATCATAATGATACGGAGTCCATTCTTACCACGCTCAAGACCATTTTCTTTCATGATCTCAATAACAGCGGCCGCTTCTGCCGTTGTCCGTACGAACGGAATCATTAGTTCAACATTGGTAAAGCCCATGTCATCACGAACCCGTTTCATTGCTTTACATTCAAGTTCAAAACATTCTCTAAAATCATCTGAGATGTAACGAGCAGCGCCCCTAAAACCAATCATTGGATTTTCTTCATGAGGTTCAAAATCAGCGCCACCGATTAGATTGGCATATTCATTTGATTTAAAGTCAGATAGACGAACAATTACTTTTTTAGGACTAAAAGAAGCGGCAATTGTTGACACACCTTCCACGATTCGGCTGACATAAAACTCTACGGGATCACCATAAGCAGTGGTTCTTTCATAAATAACTTTTTTTACATCATCAGCCATTTTATCCGCATTGATTAACGCTTTAGGATGAATACCAACCATGTTATTAATGATGAACTCTAAACGAGCTAAACCAACACCATCATTGGGTAACTGAGCAAATGAAAATGCGCGATCTGGATTACCAACATTCATCATGATTTTCACAGGAATTTCTGGCATTTTATTCAGTTGACGTATGTTATAGTCAAAGTCTAATAAGCCTTCGTAGATATGACCTTCATCGCCTTCTGAACATGAAACGGTGACTTCAGAGCCATCAACGACTAACTCTGTAGCATCGCCACAACCCACAACTGCTGGCACACCAAGTTCGCGTGCAATAATTGCAGCATGACAAGTACGGCCACCACGGTTAGTGATAATAGCTGACGCTTTTTTCATGATTGGTTCCCAATCAGGATCGGTCATATCCGTGAGCAAAACATCGCCCTCTTCAAATTGATCCATTTGATCGAGGCTATTAAATAATCTAACACGACCTTTACCAATTTTTTTACCTATAGAACGCCCAACAGCTAATATTTTGCTACGTTCTTTTAGAGTATATTCTTCAATGACATTTTCTTGTTGGCTTTGCACAGTCTCAGGGCGTGCTTGAACGATGTAGATTCGGTTATCAATACCATCTTTTGCCCACTCAACATCCATAGGTCGCTTGTAATGTTCTTCAATGGTGACAACCATTTTTGCCAACGATTCAACTTCATCATCAGTCAAACAAAATAACACTCTTTGTTCTGGGTCAACATCAACCGTTTTGACTGGATTCGCTTCGCCAGAATAAATCATCTGGATTGCTTTCTGCCCTAACGTACGTCGTAATACAGATGGACGATCTGCAGTCAAAGTTTGTTTATGCACATAGAATTCATCTGGATTAACAGCACCTTGAACCACCATTTCACCAAGACCATAACTACCAGTGATAAATACAACATCTCGGAAACCACTTTCGGTATCAAGACTAAACGCGACACCTGCGCTGGCAATATCAGAGCGCACCATTTTTTGGATGCCAGCAGATAATGCGACTTCATTATGATCAAAACCTTGATGTTCACGATACGAAATTGCTCGATCATTGAATAAAGAGGCAAATACTTCGCGAATCGATTGTTTGATATTGGCCAAGCCAGAGACATTCAAAAATGTTTCTTGTTGTCCAGCAAAAGAAGCATCAGGTAAATCTTCGGCTGTTGCAGATGAACGTACCGCCCAGGTTGCCTCGTGACCATATTCTTTTTCTAATTGACCGTAAGCTTCGTCGATTGCTTTTTCCATTTTGGCAGGGAATGGCACCTCGTTAATCCAGCGACGAATATCACTACCTGTAGCTTGCAATGCAGCGATATCTGTAATATCTAACTGATGTAAACGTTCAGCAATTCTATCTTTCAATCCGTCTTGAACCAGAAACTCTCGATATGCGTCAGCAGTCGTTGCAAAACCACCAGGAACTGACACACCTAACGGCGCCAGATTCTGTAGCATTTCACCTAAAGAAGCATTTTTGCCACCAACTCTGGAGACATCATCCATGCTCAATTGGTCTAACTCAACTACATACTCAATCATTATTTAAGTCCTCGTTCATCAATTTATTAATATATTTAATTCTAAACTAGTTAGTCATCATTTTCTGTTAGCCCAAACCGCATTGCCTGAACCACATCACTAGCAATTTCTTCAATAGATGTATCGGTAGTTTCAAATACCGGAATTTTAGCATGCTCAAACATGGCTTCTGAAATTTTAATTTCGCGTTCACAAACTTTAAGTGAGGAGTATTCACTATTAGGTCGACGAGCTCTACGTATTTTACTTAAAGGTACAACTTTTATCGTCAGCGCCACAAGTTTATGTTTATGTTTAAGTAAGAAATCAGGCAACACATTTTTGTCTAAGTCCTCTTCAGTCAATGGATAATTACTCACTTTGAGTGAAAAGTTCATAGCCAAATATAGGCTGGTAGGTGTTTTACCACTTCGTGACACACCCACTAAAATCACATCAGCTTCGTCATATTGATCATAACGTACACCATCATCATGCGATAAGGAATAATCAATAGCATCAAGCCGTTTCTGATAACTTAGATTGCCAGAAATGCCACTATTTGCTTGAAATTTTCCTGGGACATGTGAGGAGGCTTCACCAAAAGTTTGCTCTAATGGTTCTAAAAAGGCATTAAATAGATTAATGATACAAGCATCGGTACTTTTAAGTATACGTTGTCCATTTTCATCAACCAATGTGCTAAAAACAATGGGTTGCTTTCCTGACGTTCTATATGCGCTCTTAATCTTATTGCTAGCAATAGTCGCCTTTTCCCTAGTATCGATAAAAGATAAGGTTAAAATTTGATAACGTTGATTAGGAAATTGAGCTAATAAAGTTTTGCCGTAATGTGCAGCACTGAGGCCTGTACGGTCAGATACAAAAAATATAGTACGTAATATTTCGTCTTCATTCAAATCTGAATTAGTCACTTCTGCACCTACTTTACTTAGTGAGGTAGCTCATTATTTAATGAGCTACCTCCGACTGAATATGATAAATAAAGGTAGCATCATATCCAATCTGAGATAATGATGCTATCAGGATATTCCAGATCGTACGGTTGCGATATCGGGACTGACTTCTCGCCTTAATATTTTGCCATTTTTTGTTCTTGGAAAATCCTTAGTTAAATAGACAACTTTTGGCGCTTTATAAACTGCAAGGTGCCTCTTACCAAAGGCCAATAACTCATCGGGTGTGACATTCATTCCGTCTTGAAGTACCACATATGCAACGACTAAGTTTTTATCTTTTTCGATCTCTTCGCCTATTGCGGCACAATCTGCAATTGCTGGGTGAGATTTAAAGACACGCTCAATTTCATAGGGTGACACGCGGAATCCAAAACTTTTAATAATGTCGTCTTTTCTACCTAAAAACCAAATATAACCATCTTCATCGTACCTTGCAAAATCACCGGTAAGAAACCATCCGTCATGTTTTAACTTTGCTGTTTCTTCAGGCATATTCCAATATTCAATAAACAAACCTGGGTCAGTATCAGGGACACAAATCATACCTTCTTGGCCAACTTCAACTGATAGCAAGGAGTCTGGATCTAATAATTGAATATCGTGGCCAGGCTGAGGAAAGCCTGCTGATCCGGGACGAATAGGACGTGATTTTGTTTCACAAAGATAATATGAAAACTCCGACATACCAACAGCTTCATAAATACTGATATCAAAACGCTCTTGCCACAATTGTAAAACTTCATCGGATAGATGTTCACCAGCACTCATACAATGCCTTAAGCTAGACACATCATTTTTTCTGTAAGCTGTTTTTTGAATAATTTGTCGGTAAATAGTGGGCACACCCACAAATATTGTTGCTTTATGTTTAGCGATTAAACGTGGCCAAGTATTAGCATCATTTTTACCCTCATGAACAATGACTGTTTTACCTAAATATAAGGGATCCATTAATCCAGAACCTAATACGTAGGTCCAGTTAAACTTGCCAGAATGCATGATGCGGTCTTGGCTATCTTCAGCAAAATCGAACCAATACTGTGAGGCTGGAGTTCGCCCAATCAATGCTCGGTGGGCATGTAAAACCCCTTTCGGATAACCTGTTGTACCCGAGGTATAGACTAAATATGCAGGATCATCAGCCTGTGTATTAGTGGCGGGTTGCCAGTCGGTTATTGATGCTAGACACTTGCTAAAATCTTTCACTATGACGTCATCATCAGCCTCGACTACATCGCCTGGACCTGATAACAAAACCAGTTTTAAATCAGGACAATGAGAAATATTCGGCAATAATTTTACCCACATTTCCTTGTCTATAACTAACACCTTAGCTTGTGAATCTTTAGCTAAGTAAAGTACCTCTTCTACTGTTAATAAAGTAGAAGTTGGAACCGAAATAGCACCTAATTTCATTGCACCAAGAAAGGCAATTGGGTAGTCTAAACAATTAGGTAAACGTATTAAAACGCGTTCACCAAATACAACATCAAGGTCACGTAACAATTGTGCAAATTGACTGGTTCGCTTTGATAATTCAGAAAAACTAATTTGATCTGTACCTAACAGATCATCTTCAACAATCATTGCAGTTGTGTTTTCGATTTTTGTTCCAATATGGCGATCAGAACAGGCGACGCCGATATTAAAGTGACTTGGTACGTCCCAAACCCAAGGGGTAAACGGTATTAAATTACTCATAATATTGCTCCATATGGCCAGTTCTCACGAACTACTTGGGCCGGCATTAACTGCATAACCTCCATAGCAAAACTTCGATCGTCATCATTTAAAGATTGTAAAGCATTGGCACGAAGTAACGTTTGTAATGCCTTACCGAACATGGGCGGGTCAAGCATTTCACCGTCAAACTTTATCGCCCCACCCAATAGGGCATCTGCATCAATGGCAGCTTTCAGAATACTAATCTTTTGAGCAATTTCTGTTGGTGACGGTGTATAGGCAACTTTACATAAATGTATATGGCTAGGATGAATAACTTGCTTGCCGGTGAGTCCCATTGCGGTCTCTTCACAGGCATGCTTATAAACAACACGTGACTCCTCTTCTCCATGAAGATCTAACCATCGTCTAACATCATTGGGTTCTATAAATTTTTCTGGCATGCTTGATGAACCTATTAAGGTTTCAACACCGCCGATAACTCCCTTACCAGCAATTCGCGCTTCAAACATGATTTGGTATAAGAAGTATTTAAGCTCTTCTGTCCAATGTTCAGGGGTAATGTGAATACCCATAGCTTTAGAAAAGTCGTGGATCCCAAATACAACATGTTTAACGGTGGAATATTGCATCAAGTCAGGGGCGATTTTGAGCGATTTAGGGTGCTCAATAATCGGTTGAATGGTTATTTTATTGTTCATACCGACAAGCAAATTTGAGAGATCTCTTACCTCTGCCGCACCATAAGCTTCACCCGCTTTCGATAACATTACAACATCAATACAGTCAGCCATATCACTAACCAATTGCATATCAAGTTCATATTCACGAGTACGAAATGGATTAACTCTTATTGCAATCGTCACTTTTTTATTATATTGACGAAGTTCAGCTAATTCTTGACGCAATAAAGTTCGACTCATTTCTTTTTGACGACAACCATCTTCTAAATCAAAAATTAAAGTATGAGCTTGTGTCTCATAGGCATGTCTTTTCAGACGTAAAGCTGCGGCCTCTATGTCTTCATATATACCTTGTTGAGGTGAATATTTGACCGGAGGATAATAGAGCTGAATCCCAGGCCAATGGTCGCCTAATACACTTGAGTTAAACACTCGGCAAAAATCGACATCGGCATATGGTTCAGCGTAGGAATTGTTTCTATTTTCCATATTTTTACCCTCTTTATCTCTATGTTGGTCATAGCTATTTTTCAATCTGCAGAACCTGAATAATTACGAAACCTTGTTACTACAGTTGTCTAGTCGTCACGCGCGGCTTGTTCAACAGCGCTCGATACTCTGTTCAATAATCTTGGATCAAAAGGTTTAGGAATAATGTATGATTTCCCAAAACTCAATTCATCAAGATTGTAAGCGGCCAAAACATCTTCAGGGATAGGCTCACGCGCCAACTTAGCTAAAGCATGAACCGCCGCAATTTGCATTTTTTGAGTAATTTGAGTTGCCTGCGCATCCAAAGCACCACGAAATAGATAAGGAAAACATAATGCATTATTCACTTGGTTTGGAAAGTCAGAACGTCCTGTTGCCATAATTAAATCGTCACGAATAGCATGTGCAAGCTCTGGGAGTATTTCTGGATCTGGATTTGCCAAAGCGAAAACTACAGGATTTGTAGCCATAGACTTTAATAATTCAGCATCTAAGGTATTAGCAGCAGAAACCCCAATAAATACATCAGCACCTATCATCGCATCGGCAAGCGTTCGCTTCGGGGTATCTCTTACTAGGTCTTCCACCTCTTGATGAATATCAGTTCGTTCATCATGTATTACACCTTTGCGATTAACCATAGTGATATTGGTTGCCCCCATGGCACGTAACATTCTTGCCGTTGCCACACCCGCGGCACCAGCGCCAAGAAAGACGATCTCTACGACTGTAAGATCTTTATTTTGTAATTCAAGTGCATTTAGCAAGGCCGCACAAATAATTACTGCGGTGCCATGTTGATCATCGTGAAATACAGGAATATTTAATCGTTCACGCAGTTCGCGTTCTATTCTAAAGCAATGAGGCGCAGCAATATCTTCTAGGTTTATTCCGCCAAATGTCGGTGAAATATTAACCACGGTTTCAATAAAGCTTTCAATTGAAGGTGCGGTCACTTCAATATCAAATACATCAATATTGGCAAACTGTTTAAATAATACTGCTTTACCTTCCATCACCGGTTTGCTAGCCAATGACCCCACATTACCTAAACCTAACACGGCCGTTCCATCGGTTATAACAGCCACTAAATTACCTTTATTGGTATATTTATACGCATTACGAGGATCAGCTTCGATCTCTTTAACTGGCACAGCGACACCTGGTGTATATGCAAGAGAAAGGTCATCCGCGGTAACACAAGGTTTTGTGGATTCAACCGACAATTTTCCAGGTCGGGGAAACTGATGATAATTGAGTGCCCTTGTTTTCAAATCTTGATACTGTTCTGGACTATTCACAATTTACTCCAAAGAATTCATATAATGTTGTTCATCAGTAACACACAAGCCTAAACGCCATTCCATTGGTTTATCTCCATAGGTATAAGCAACTCGTTCGATACTAAGCAAAGGAAATCCAGGCTCTATATTAAGAAGCTCTGCTTGTTGTTTTGTGGCCATAACTGCGGATAATTTTTCTTCTGCCCTTACCATTGGTACGCCATACAAAGTTTCATACATACTATAAAGTGAACCGTTATTCTCTTTGATTTTGGTCGCATTCAGTCCCTTGAATGATTTGGCTTGGACGATGATGTAGTCAAGAATGACTGGCCGTTGCGAAAAGGTAAGTAATCGTTTGATCTCAATAATAGCTGTGCCAATTTTCAAACCAGTTAACTTTGCAATTTCTGCATTTACTTTTATACGGTTACATTCAAGTAATTCGTTTTCGAGTAGTTCTTTACTGCCATCGGCAGACGTTAATCTTAAAAAACGTAACTTGCTGTTTTGTTCTTTATGGGTTGATACAAAGGTACCTTTGCCTTGGCGACGTACAACAATATTTTCTTTCGCCAACGCGTCAATCGCTTTTCTCACCGTACCTTGACTAACCCCATAGCGTGCGGCTAAGTCCATTTCACTAGGAATACTTTCTCCAGGTTTCCACTCACCAGCAATAAGACTATCGGTCAGCACAGACTTAATTTGTTCATAAAGAGGTCTAAACACCAACGTGCTATTCATGTTGCTCATACTCTTTCCTTGGTTTTTTACTTTAGTAACCATCTTATCTCATCACCACAGTCTTATATAAGACACTATAAAAACACATCTTCAAAAGAAACACTAAAACACCTGGTATATGGTGATAGCTTCTAAATATCACTTATCTCTCTCTACAAAATGACTTCAATAGTAATTTATACCAGTTCAATTGACATGTCTAGTGTTTTATATCTTATATAAGACATAAGATAAAGATTGACACAATAAATCAGACTGGCATAGAATGAATTCATCAATCAATTGCCTAATAGATCATCGTTATAGAAAGGTGCCTTATGAACGACTATTTTCGACCACGCCGCTCCATGCTTTATATACCTGGCTGCAATCAACACTATCTTGAAAAAGCGCTGACTATGAATGTTGATTCAGTTATTTTAGATTTAGGAGCCCCAATCTTGCTCTCTGCAAAGGAGACTTCTCGTAAAAATGTGGTTGAAGCACTAAAAAAAGGAGGGCTAGCTCCTCGCGAGGTAGTGGTAAGAGTCAACGACCTTGATTCAAAATGGGGATATGACGATGTAAATGCCATAGCAAATCTTAGTGCCGATGCCATTCTATTTTCAAATATCGAAAATCACGACGATGTAATGAAAGCACTCAAAGCATTGGATGATGCCGGTAATTCTGATATCCCGATTATGGTAATGATCGAGAGCCCACTGGCTGTACTTCACGCCGAAGAAATTGCAAAATCTTCCGATCGTATTGCTTGTATGATTATGGCGACATCGGACCTTATTTCAGATTTGCATGCACGTCCGACCTATGAACGTACTGCAATCTTAGCTAGCTTATCACTTGTTGTGCTTGCTGCTCGTGCTTATGGTAGAGCTGTTGTTGATGGCATTCACAGTGATCTTAAAGATATGCAAGCGTTTGAATACGCGTGTCGTATTGGTCGAGACATGGGCTTTGATGGAAAGTCACTCGTTCATCCCTTCCAATTACCTTATGCAAATGAAGCATACACACCAAAACCAGCAGAAGTTGAATCTGCTAAAGAAATTATTGCGGCATTGAGCGCAGCAAACGCAGCAGGAAGAGGCACGGTGTTAGTGAACGGACGATTGGTAGAGCATCACCATGTTACGGCAGCAAAACGCTTCTTAGAACTCAGTGAGATGATTAATAAAATGGGTATCGATAATGACTAAATTAACTACTAACCACAACCGATATTTCGAAGATTTCGAACTCGGCGAAACAATATTACATGCAACTCCTCGCACCATTACTGAAGGAGATGCATCGCTCTATATTGGCTTAACGGGTTCTAGGCATATTCTTCATTGTGCACAGCCTGTTGCTCATTCACTTGGTTACGAAGACAAAACCATTGATGACCTGTTGGCCTTTCATATTGCCTTTGGCAAAACGGTACCTGACATATCGGTGAATGCAGTCGCCAATCTTGGTTATGCTGAAATCACATTCGATCATCCAATTTATGCTGGCGATACGCTTACAACAAGCTCAACCGTTATTGGCGTTAAAGAAAACTCCACTAAACGTAATGGTATAGTCTATGTCCGATCAACTGCGTTAAATCAAAATCATAAACAAGTCTTATCTTGGGTACGTTGGGTAATGATACATAAACGCGATTTTGATGCGCCAGCACCTAAAACGGTTATTCCAGAATTATCACAATTTGTAACGGCTGAAAATTTGCCTGTATTTAGTCATTTAGATGCCAAATATTTTGATATCACAACCACAGGTTCAGCCAAGTTGTGGGACGACTATGTAGCAGGTGAACGTATTAATCATCCTGCAGGTATGACAGTTGATGATAGCGACCACACACTGGCCACTAAACTTTACCAGAACAATGCCAAACTTCATTTCGATGACTTAATGATGAAATCGACCAGCTTTGGTCGAAGATTGATGTATGGCGGACATGTTATTTCAATTTGTCGTGCACTCAGTTACGAAGGTCTTGAAAATGCGATCTCAATTGCCGCTATCAATTCCGGTACACACAGCAATCCAAGTTTTGGTGGCGACACCTTCTATTGTTGGACTGAAGTCCTAGAAAAGTGGACATTACCAAAACGTAACGATATAGGTGCATTGCGCCTACGTATGGTTGGCATAAAAAATCAAACTGCTGACAGTCTAGCGAGCACCAAAATCATTGTAGATAACAAAAAACAATGTCATCCCAATGTAGTGCTCGACCTTGACTACACGGTACTGATACCTCGCAGATCAAATCAAGATAAGGAATTACTATGACAAATTTAACTCATCCTAGCGATGCACTATTTGATGGCGAACGCTCATTTCCGATAATTCCTAGTTGTGAACACTTTGCGGGAAGCGAAAAACTGATCCTGAAGGCACTTTCATTACAAGATTCACTGGGTCCTATTTTCGATATCACCTGTGATTGTGAAGATGGTGCTGCCGCAGGCACGGAACGTGAACATGCCGCAATGATTGTACGGATCCTGACCTCAGAAGCCAATAAGCACAAAATGGCAGGAACCCGGATCCATGACTTTAGTCACAGTGCTTGGAGACAAGATGTCGATATATTGGTCGGTGGCGCCGGTAATATACTCAGCTATATCACCATACCTAAAGCGACTAAAGTAGCACAAGTTTCCGAAATGATTGGCTATATTCAATATGTTGCTAAACAAAATGGCATCACTAGAACAATCCCAATACATGTCCTTATAGAAACACATGGTGCCTTACATGATGCCTATGAGATCGCGGGATTACCTTGGATGCAGGTACTAGACTTTGGTTTAATGGATTTCGTTAGTGCACATAATGGAGCTATTCCAGCGAGTGCCATGCGAAGTCCAGGACAATTTGAACATAAGTTATTAGCAAGAGCTAAAGCCGAAGTGGTCTCTGCGGCTCTTGCCAATGGCGTAGTGCCAGCACATAACGTAACCTTGGACTTAAAAAATACCGAGGTTACTTATGCAGATGCCGCACAGGCTCGCAATGACTTTGGGTTTTTAAGAATGTGGAGCATTTACCCAACCCAAATTTCTGCAATTGTCGATGCTATGAAACCGAATTACAGCGAAGTGATTGATGCTTGTAATATCCTATTGGCCGCACAACAAGCGGATTGGGGACCACTACAATATGAAGGTGAGCTCCATGACCGAGCAACCTATCGTTATTTCTGGCAATTATTACAACAAGCTCAGAAAACAGGTATTGAATTACCAGAACAAGCTCAAAAAGCTTTTTTCTCTGGGGATCAATCATGAGCAAGATACTATCTGCTGGAGCAAAATTTAGACTAGCTGTATTAGATGAACAACCTTTGCAAGTCATGGGCGCGATCAATGCCTATCATGCTCGCCTTGCCACTCAGGTTGGTTACAAAGCCTTATATATTTCTGGCGGTGGTGTCGCCGCTGGTTCATTAGGCATACCTGACCTAGGAATCACCACACTTGATGATGTGTTAACGGATGTGCAGCGGATAACTAATGTTACCGATCTGCCCGTATTAGTTGATATTGACACTGGATTTGGCGGTGCTTTTAATATTGCCCGAACTATCAAATCAATGATTAAAGCAGGTGCCGCAGCCGTTCATATCGAAGACCAAGTTCAAGAAAAACGTTGTGGCCACAGACCGAATAAAGCCATCGTCAGCCAATCTGAAATGGTGGATCGCATTAAAGCCGCCGTAGATGCTAGAACCGATGATGATTTTGTCATTATGGCTCGAACTGATGCACTTGCAGTAGAAGGTTTACAGTCAGCAATTGATCGCGCCAGTGCTTGTGTAGAAGCTGGTGCTGACATGATATTTCCTGAAGCAATAACTGATTTAGCTATGTATCGTCAGTTTGCACAGGCAGTTAAGGTTCCCGTGCTTGCCAATATCACTGAATTTGGCACTACTCCGCTCTTTACGGTTGAACAATTAGCGCAATATGAGGTGGGCTTAGTGCTATATCCCTTAACGGCTTTCCGGGCGATGAATCAGGCCGCGTTAAAAGTTTATCAATCCGTTCGTGAACATGGCACACAACAACATGTCATCGAACTGATGCAATCGCGTAACGAGCTCTATGACTATCTCGATTACCACAGCTATGAACAAAAATTAGATCAATTATTTTCTGCTGAAAAAAAGTAACGGGGCAAGGACGTATTGCCTAATTGATTTGCAAGAGAGGATAAGACAATGACTGAAGTTAAAAAGAAAAAAGGCGTGACCCTCGCCGGTATTGCTGCCGGCACAACAGCGGTTTGTACCGTTGGTCATAGCGGTAATGACTTACATTACCGTGGTTATGACATATTAGAACTAGCATCCAAAGCCACGTTTGAAGAAGTAGCTCATTTACTAATTTATGGTGAGCTTCCTACTCAGGATCAATTGACTAATTATCATAAAAAATTAAAACAGCTTCGTAGTCTGCCTGTTGCTCTAAAAACCATCCTCGAAAATTTACCATCAAATGCACATCCTATGGATGTAATGCGCACAGCCTGTTCAGCACTGGGTACGATTGAACTAGAGGATCAAAGCCATTCAATTGAAGGTGCTCAACATATTGCAGATCGTTTGATTGCTTGTTTTGGTTCTGTTTTATTGTATTGGTATCACTTTAGTCAAAATGGCAAACGCATTGAATTAGAAACTGATGATGATTCAATCGCAGCCCATTTCTTACATCTACTTCATGGTGAGGCACCTTCAGCGTTACATATTGAGGCGATGAATGAATCACTAGTGTTATATGCCGAACATGAATTCAACGCTTCTACATTTTCAGCGCGTGTCATCGCCGGCACCTTATCTGATATTTACTCTGCCATCACCGGCGCAATCGGTGCTTTAAGTGGACCAAAACATGGTGGTGCAAATGAAGCTGCCATGGAAATAATTCAACGCTACGCATCACCAGATGATGCAGAAAAAGACATTATGCAGCGCATCGCCAACAAAGAAATAATTATTGGTTTTGGTCATCCTGTTTATACTATTTCTGATCCTCGTAATGTTGCTATTAAAGAGGTTTCTCGCCGCTTATGTGAAGCGGGTGGCAATATTAACTTATTCAATATTTCAGAAAGAATTGAACAAGTTATGTGGCGCGAGAAAAAGATGTTTCCTAATCTTGATTGGTACAGCGCTTCCAGTTACCACATGATGGGAATACCGACTAGTTTCTTCACGCCAATCTTTGTTATTTCGCGCATTACTGGATGGGCGGCTCACATCATTGAACAGCGTATTGATAATAAGATTATTAGGCCTAATGCAGATTATATAGGCCCTGAAGAAAGACCATTTATTCATTTAAAAGCACGTTCTTAAGCTTTATTAGTCACTCATTTAGTTACAAGGATTCACTATGTCATCCCATATTCCTAAGGTTTCTCATGCGCCTGATCAAGTACTCGTAGACATTGCAGATTATGTTCACGATTACTTAATTACCAGCCCTGAAGCTTTAGATACTGCTCGCTATTGTTTGATGGATACACTTGGTTGCGGTCTAGAAGCACTCTCTTATCCTGCCTGTACAAAGTTACTGGGACCCGTTGTTACTGGTACTATTGTTCCTAACGGCAGTAAAGTACCTGGCACATCATTTCAGCTTGATCCAATTCTTGCAGCTTTTAATATTGGCGCAATGGTTCGTTGGCTAGATTTTAATGATACTTGGCTAGCTGCTGAATGGGGCCATCCATCAGATAATCTAGGCGGAATTCTTGCTGTCAGTGATTGGATTTCTCGTACTCGCGAACAAGCCGGTAAAAAACCAATTTCAATGCGCGAAGTACTTGTTGCCATGATTAAAGCGCATGAAATTCAAGGCGTTTTAGCATTAGAAAATAGCTTTAATCGTGTTGGCTTAGATCATGTTGTGTTGGTGAAAGTTGCCTCAACAGCCGTCGTAACGGGCCTACTTGGTGGTACTAAAGAAGATATCATCAATGCAGTATCAAATGCTTGGATAGATGGACAAAGTTTGCGTACTTATCGCCATAGCCCAAATACTGGTTCTCGTAAATCATGGGCTGCCGGTGATGCTACAAGTCGTGCGGTACGCATTGCATTAATGACCATGAAAGGTGAGATGGGCTACCCATCAGCACTGACTGCAAAAACATGGGGATTTTATGACGTGCTATTTAAGGGCCAGCCGTTTAAATTTCAACGTGACTACGGGAGTTATGTAATGGAAAATGTACTTTTTAAAATTTCGTTTCCGGCCGAATTTCATGCTCAAACGGCTGTTGAAAGTGCAATTTTGCTTCACAATGAAATTGGTTCGCGTATCCAGACATTAGATGATATTGCTCTAATCGACAAAATAGAAATTACGACTCATGAATCTGCTCTGCGAATTATCGATAAACAAGGACCATTAACAAATCCTGCTGATCGAGATCACTGTATCCAATACATGGCTGCCATCGGGCTTTTAAAAGGACAACTTACTGCCGCGGATTATGAAGATGATATTGCTGCCGATCCTAGGATTGATGCATTAAGAGATAAAATACACTGCGTTGAAAATGAATCATATACTGCAGATTATTTAAACCCTGATAAACGATCGATTGCCAATGCATTACAAGTCATTTTTACTGATGGAACGAGTTCTGAAAACATTGCTGTTGAATATCCAATTGGTCACAGACGTCGCCGTAAAGAAGGTATTCCTGAACTCGTTAAAAAATTCAAAATCAATTTAGCACGTCGTTTTCCAGCGAAGCAACAACAACAAATTTTGGATGTATGTATGAATGAAGCACAGCTGTGTGCAATGCCTGCTCATGAGTTTGTAGATCAATTTGTGATTTAGTTATAACGCTTATTTAAGTTATAAAAAAAGCCCGTATTATTATGATACGGGCTTTTTATTGATTGTTTGAAAATTAATGTTAATTAATGCGAGTCAGATTCTTTTTTTATAACTGATTTAGCCCACAAGTCATGATGTTGTTCAGCCCAAGCTGTATCCACATGCCCTGTCACCATGCCTTCCAAGGCACCTTCTGTACCGATAGTACCTATATAGATATGACCAAATGCAAAGGCAATTAAAATGAGCGCTGTAACAACATGGATTAGATGTGAAACTTGAATAATTTCACGCTCTTGATCAAAATTAGGGAAGTCTAACACTAAGCCAGTTAAGCATAGTGCCACACCCATCGTAGCGAGTGCCCAATACCACATTTTTTCACCACCATTAAGTTTTTCAGCTGAAGGATGTTTATCGCCAATCATTCCTCCAAAAGCTTTAAACCACTCCATATCAACTTTATTAAGAAGATTACTCTTAAACCAAGTGACAATCATCGACAATAAAGCAACCATAAAGGCTGGGCCAAGAATATTGTGTGTCCATTTTGCTATCTCAGCATAGGCAGAAAAGCCATTATGCCCAAAGATAGGAATCAATACCAAACGACCATAAAAAAGGCTTAGACCTGTAATGCCAAGGATAACAAACAACCCAGCAGTCAGCCAATGCATACGACGCTCATTTAATGTCCAGCGTTCGATAGTTTGGCCTGTTCGAGGATGAGTCATTTTAATATTGCCATGCCACATATAAAATACAGCTAATACAGCCAATGTAAAACCGATTAGCCAACTACCATAAGTGGCAATCGGGCCATTGCGTAATTGTCGCCAAACTTGACCTGAGCCTTGAATTAATTCGTTCGCTTCAAGACCTGTTACCGCTGAATAGCCTTCAGTATTATTGCGGACTAAACGCCAATAATCAGATCGTGGATTAGTCTGTTGCTCTCGTACTTGTTCTTCTGCAGCGGTAACAAAACCAGTAGATATATAACCTGTCATCGGTAATAGGAATATAGCCATCAACATGACAAGACCAGTCCAAGCCATCATTTTCTTTCGTCTGCTTAATGTGCTTGTTGTCGACATATCAGCGATCCGTTTGAACCTGAGATAAACGCTTTTGCAATATTGCTTGGCGTTCTTCGTTAGTTTGCGTATGAGTATCTACTTTACCTTTGTAAACTCCAGGTTGATGCAAAGTCACATCAGTGTCTTCATAACAAGCCGTTAAACCCAGTAATGTGATAAGCAGTAGACAATATTTCATCTTAATCTTTATAAGCTGTATTCCAGCCCCAAGTATTTGCTACGCCTTCACGACGTATGACACGGTTACGGAATATATCCGATACCATATCGCCATCACCGGCCAATAATGATTTAGTCGAACACATTTCAGCACATAAAGGTAACTTGCCTTCTGCCAAACGATTTCGACCATATTTTTCTAACTCTTCATGAGAGTGATCTTCTTCTGGGCCACCTGCACAAAATGTACATTTATCCATCTTACCGCGAGCACCAAAAGCACCTTCTTGTGGATATTGTGGAGCACCAAACGGACAAGCATAGAGGCAATAACCACAGCCGATACACAAATCTTTATCATGTAAGACTACGCCATCATCAGTGGTATAGAAACAATCAACTGGGCACACAGCCTGACACGGCGCATCAGTACAATGCATACACGCTACTGAAATTGACTTTTCTCCTGGCAGACCATCATCCATAGTCACCACGCGACGACGGTTAACACCCCAAGGTACTTCATGCTCATTTTTACAAGCCGTGACACAGGCGTTGCATTCAATGCAGCGTTCCTCATCACACAAAAATTTCATACGAGCCATTTACATAAACCCCTTATACGGCACGAAGACGACAAAGAGACACTTTGGTCTCTTGCATTTGAGTTACCGAGTCATAGCCATAGGTAAACACGGTGTTACAAGACTCACCCAGAACAAATGGTACCGTTCCTGCAGGATATTTGTCCGTTAAATCTTTACCTTGGTAATGACCACCAAAGTGGAATGGCATAAACACAACACCACGTTCAACGCGAGGCGTAACAAATGCCATTACTTTGATTGAGCCACCTTCTGGCCCATCAACCCAAATTTGCTCACCATGTGTCACGCCAACATCGTTCGCATCACCGGGATTAATTTCAACAAACATATCTTGTTGTAATTCAGCAAGCCATGGATTTGAACGTGTCTCCTCACCACCACCTTCATATTCGACCAATCGTCCACTGGTCATAATAAGTGGGTAATCTTTGCTAAAATCTTGCGCTTGTATCGAGCCATATCGCGTCGGTAAACGATAAAAACTACGACGATCTTCATACGTTGGATATTTTTCAACTAAATCTCGGCGGTTAGTATACAAGGCTTCACGATGAATTGGCACCGGATCAGGAAACTCCCAAACAATAGCACGAGCTTTAGCATTACCAAATGGGGCACAACCATGTTTTATTGCTACACGTTGAATACCGCCTGATAAATCTGTTTTCCAGTTTTTACCTTCTGCGGCCTCTTTTTCTTGTGCTGTCAGATCATTCCACCAGCCCAATTTTTTCAGCATATCAGCTGTAAATTCAGGATAACCATCTTCAATTTCAGAACCTAAAGTGAATGAGCCTTCTGCAAGCAGATTATCACCATCACGCTCCACACCAAAACGAGCACGGAAAGGTAAACCACCTTCTGCAACTGATTTGCTGGTGTCATACAATAATGGCGTACCCGGATGCTTCATTTCTGGAGTACCCCAACAAGGCCAAGGCAAACCATAATACTCACCATCACAGGGTCCACCTTCAGCCTTCAAGGTCGTTTTATTGAAGGTATGTAGATTTTCAGACTGCAGTTTCATTCGTTCTGGGGTTTGACCTGTATAACCAATAGTCCACATTCCCCGGTTAAATTCACGCGTAATATCTTCAATTAATGGTTCTTCTCCATTCACTTTAATGTGTTTGAACAATTGTTCTGCGAAACCTAATTTGACCGCAAATTTATGCATAATCACATGATCAGGTTTTGATTCAAATAAAGGTTCAATAATCTTATGTCGCCACTGCATAGAGCGATTAGATGAACTTAATGAACCAGAGGTTTCAAATTGCGTTGAAGCAGGCAATAAATAAAGCCCATCTTGGCGATCACTCATGACAGCTGAAACTGAAGGATACGGGTCAACAACGACCATTAAGTCGAGTTTTTCCATCGCGGTTTTCATTTCTGGTCCACGCGTCTGACTATTTGGCGCATGTCCCCACAACACCATTGCCCGTAAATTATCGTTTTGGGCAATATTCTCTTTATCTTCTAACACACCATCAATCCAGCGAGAGACAGGGATACCTTTGGTAAACATGGTACTGACGGCTTTACCCTCTTCTTCTTCGTAACTTGATTGATCAAAGCGATTTTGAATCCACTCATAGTCAAGATCCCATACTTTCGCCCAATGTTTCCAAGCACCTTCTGACAAACCGTAATAACCAGGTAAAGTGTGTGACAGAACACCTAAATCGGTTGCACCTTGTACATTGTCATGGCCACGAAAGATATTCGTTCCACCACCTGGGACCCCCATATTACCCAGCACTAACTGGAATATGCAGTAAGCACGCGTATTATTGTTACCCGTGGTGTGTTGCGTTCCACCCATGCACCAAATAAACGTGCCAGGTCGATGATCAGCCATCGTTTTAGCGGCCTTTAAAACATCTGCTTCTTTAGCGCCGGTTACCCGCTCTACTTCATCAGGTGCCCATTTGGCGACTTCTTCACGAATGTCATCAAGGCCATAAACACGTTGGTTGATAAATTCTTTGTCTTCCCAACCATTTTTAAAGACGTGCCATAACATACCCCAGACAAACGCTACGTCTGTACCTGGTCGAATACTAATAAATTGATCGGCATGCGCTGCTGTACGAGTAAAACGTGGATCAACCACAATAATCGGCGCGCCTTTTTCTTTAGCACGGAAAATATGTTGGAGAGACACTGGGTGCGCTTCAGCAGGGTTAGCACCAATGATAAATATCGCTTTAGAATTATGAATATCATTGTATGAATTAGTCATGGCACCATAGCCCCATGTATTCGCAACGCCGGCTACCGTTGTTGAGTGACAGATTCGCGCTTGGTGATCGACGTTATTAGTACCCCATAATGAAGCAAACTTACGGAATAGATAAGCCTGTTCGTTACTGTGTTTGGCAGAGCCTAGCCAGTAAACAGAGTCGGGGCCTGATTGTTCACGAATCGACAACATTTTATCGCCGATCTCATTGATGGCTTGTTCCCATGAAATACGTTGCCATTTACCAGCCACTTTTTTCATTGGGTATTTTAGTCGTTTGTCGCCGTGACCATGTTCACGTAAAGATGCGCCCTTAGCGCAATGTGAACCTAAGTTAAATGGATGTTCAAAGCTTGGTTCTTGACCAATCCAAACACCATTTTGCACTTCTGCCACTACACCACAACCCACACTACAATGACTACACACACTGCGTACTTTAGTTATTCCGCCTTCGTCATAAGCATAACGTTTACCTTCTAATGCTTCGGCTTTTTGAATCATTGCTGGCGGCAGAAGGCTCAAAAAAGCGGCGCCACCTGCGGCGATACCAGAACCTTTCAAAAAGACTCGGCGATTAACGCCGGATGATTGTTCCTGTGAAGCGGGATTGCGTTTAGTAAGTTTCATAATATTTCTTAGAAGTCAGCAAGGTGATAGTAAGTATCAACATGTTCCGTACGTTGATAACCTTTAGCTTTGGGAGTATCAATTTTTGTTATCGGTTCTGCACGCGAAATCGGCGCAGCTTGCACTAGCGAAGGAACTATCGCTAATGTCGCGGTACCACTGACTGCCGTAGTCAGCTTAGTTAAAAATTCACGTCGGGCAAATATAGGGTTCTTATTCATATCGTACTCCTGAATCCATACCTAAAATAACCACTAAAATAGGATGGATTTATATTCAATAGTAATACGCAGATTGTCTCTCATATTGTGTTCTCGAGCAAGTGAAATCAATGGAAGATGGCTGATTCTAACTTGATAAAGCCCATGCCAAACTCACCAATTGTTTGATAAAATACTGCCTGTTTAGCTTTGACCATATCAGCAAAAAACTGTTCCATCCACGGATTTAAATGATGCTTAAAAAAATCCTCCGCAGTTACTATTGGCGTACCTTCAGCCATCAATATCAAACGCATCACATCACACTGTGCGGCCGCGTGATCTTCTGGTTCAGCAGTATTACCTTGTTTTGCCAAACCTAATTTTGCGAGGTCGGTCCGTATTTCGGCCAACGGTTCTTCCATCAAAAAGCCAGTTTGATAATAGGAACCATAGGGAATAAGCTCGCCATGTGTCACACCAATAAATAAATTCTGATATTCATCGTAAACGGATGACACATCAACATTTTTTGCGGCGGTAATTAATTGCAACCATAATTTACCCATTGGACTTTCCGGTTCAGTTACTTCAATAGCAGTCAAATTATCGAGTAATTCTTGATCCGGCGCGGCAGCTAACAGTGTTGCCAATAAAGCATAAGCTTGAGCTCGCCAAAGTGTATTTTCATCCGCCATTAGATTGGGCTCCGTTCAGCTTTAAACATTGCCTTCACACGACAATCCTCACACATTTTCAATCGCTCTAGTGCCGCGCCTTGAAACATCGAGTGACCTTTTAATTTTTCAGTCATCGTATCAATCATCTTTTTGGTAGCAAAAGGTTTATCGCAACTAATGCAGTTAAATATCGGCTCTTCGTGTAATAGTCTGACTTTACGAGCTTGCTCGCGATTAAACAGATATTGCGGGATTAATGTAATGGCATCTTCAGGACAGGCAGTTTCGCACAGACCGCATTGCACACAGAGATCTTCAATAAAATTAAGTTGCGGCTTGTCATTACCATCCAATACAGCACCTACAGGACAGACCGAAACACATGAATGACATAAGGTACAGGCTTGGGTATCAATTTTTAGCTCACCAAATGCGGCATTATCTGCCAAAGCTAAGATTTCAACTGCTTTAGGAGCTTGTTTATGTAAATGATCCAAGGCTAAACTAATCATCCGCCGTTTATCATCGACACCAGCAAAAGTAGCGCGCTTAATCACTGGCATCTGGTTTGCTGATATTAGTTGCGTTTTTAATGATGGGAAATCATATTTACCACACCAATTAACGACATTCTCTTTATAGCCTATTCCGATTAGCATATCATTCGTTTTGATGATTTCTTGCTGTAATTCCAACCAGTCATGGTCAGTGTGACTGCCCGCATCCCAAACTGTTACGCCACCGGCACCTAACGCCAATGCACTCATCCAAAAAGGCATGCCTAAGCCGCCAATTTCTTCAATCGAAAAAGCAATAATATTGGCAGGTAACTGTTTAGCCATGGCCTCAATCTGAATCTCAGCGTTATTGAGATCATGAATCAAAAGTTGTGGTAAAGGTGAAGCCGCGTCAGTTTCTATATCAAAATAAGTCTGAAGCATTGTTCTTAAGCGATTCACACTCACATCGAGTGTCGGCAAGGCATAGCTCATGGCACCAGATGGACATACTGTCGTACAGCTACCACAGCCCTGACATAATGATGGATTCACCGAAACCGTATCGCCAGTGCTTATTATTGCATCAGCTGGGCAAGCATCAAGACATTGCGAACAGCCGGCTAGTTGACGTCGTGAATGAGCACAAATTGATGGTTTATAGTTGAAATAGCGGGGTTTATCGAAAGTGCCGATCAGCTCAGGCAGTTGTTGCAAAGCTTCGGCCAATGCTTGGGCATCCTCACGCGGTGCAAAATAACCCAAAGGTAATACTTTAGATTTGACTACCGCTTGGTCAAATAGATCCAATACTAAATCGACTGTGAAATTTTTTGCATCTACTTCTACAGAAAATTTCCCCAGCCATCCCTCAATCTTCGTTGGTCTTTGAGGGCTGGTAATTAATTCTAAATTGGTAAGTTCAAGATGAGAGGAAACAGCGGCGATTTGTTGTACTGTTCCCATCACCAACAATCGTCCAGTCGAATTAAATTCCACCAGATCGACTGGCATAATATCTATATGACCAGCGCTTTGTACTAAATTATGCAATCTCGTTATCCTCGTTATCGTTTGGTGATTGGCTCACGTGCTTAGTCTGTTCATCCACTGATGTAGTTTCAGCATCAGCCATGTTATCCAACTCAGGCTTGTCAGGCTGTTTTTCACCAGGTCTTGTTTTTTGTTCAGCTAATTTGAGCATGTGTTTCATTTGATGGGTGACAATACTGCCTAAGCTAGCAAATGAAGTGAAGTCATCATCATATTCATTCATTCTATCAACCACATTAAACTCAGGCTGGCGAAACAAACGTGATAATGCTGCTCTTTTGACCTCAGGATCAACATCAGGCTGTTGCCAGATTGGTATCTCCTCTGTTTCATCTACTATTTGTTTTTCAGGTGTCGGTGTAGTATCTGGCTGCACTTGTACAGGTAACACTGTCTCTTGCTCTGCAACGGCTGGTTTATCTAATTTCCGCCGTGACCAGCGTGATAAAACACTTTCATCATTTTCTGGCTTTTGAGTCATTTTTTTTGTTCACCATTATGCCATTGTTTACGACGACGTTTTTTAGGCTCTTCTGGTTGATAATGCGTTAACACAAATCGTTCTAACCACTGACATAACTCGACTGATAAATTAGCACTTAATACCTGCTCATCGGTTTCCATATATGAGGCTGCTTCATCAGAATCTACCGTTGTCAATAAAGGTTTAAAGGGTATGTTTTCCTCGTCACTTTGATTGCACACTATATAGATCTTAGGTTGTTCTGACATTAAATTGTGGTAATACGAATCACCGTGTAATGGAAATAGCTTTAAGCTTAGATCAGGCCAGATATAGACCTCACCTTGTACTTCAAGTTGTGACAGTTCAGTGGGAGATAAACCGGGTATCACACCTGCTAACGACCAAATATCTTCACCCCAAGGATGTTTACTTATTTGTTTCAACATTACGGCAGCAACTGAGCAATGATCTGACACTTTTTCCTGCATAACAGTTTCCATACCCATTTATTCTGATAATTCGACGTCAGTCACTTTTTGCAAGCCACGAGGTAATTTACTACCACGCTTGCCTCTTTCGCCGTTGTAATGAGCTAAATCTGCTGGTTTTAGTGTTAGATGTCGTTTGCCTGCATGTATGGTTAGGCTCCGACCATCAGGTATTAAGGTTACAGAATATAGTGATTCTTGTTGTGCAACGAATCGAGCTTGCGGGATGTTAATTAAACGCACGCCTTTACCTTTATTCATTGTCGGCATTTCGCTGGCTGAAAAAACTAATAAACGACCATCGCTAGTCGTAACAGCAAGGCGATCAGTTTCGACATTATTCATCCACAATACGGGCAAAACCTCTGCACCGTTGGGCAAATTAAATAAGGTTTTACCGGCTTTATTTTTAGCTAATAGATTATCCAGGGTTGTGACAAAGCCATAACCTGCAGTATTTGATAACAATATTATGGCATCTAAGTCGCCCGCTATTACCGCTACAAATCGCGCTTCAGATGGCGTTTGGAATCGTCCACTTAACGGCTCACCTTGGCCTCGTGCTGAAGGTAAGGTATGAGCAAGTACTGAGTAACTTCGCCCCGTTGAATCTAAAAAGATGATTTGTTGATTACTGCGCGCTTTGACCGAAGACATATAACGATCACCAGTACGAAAATTTAATGATGCCGGATCAACATCGTGACCTTTTGCCGCCCGTACCCAACCACTTTCTGATAACACAATAGTTAATGGTTCAGTTGGCATCAATTCACTTTCGCTCAAAGCTTTTGCCAGCGTCCGTTCTACAATGATAGAGCGACGGTCATCGCCAAACTTCTCCGCATCGGCAGTGAGTTCTTTACGAATTAAGTTTTTCAATTTGGTCTCTGAACCTAACAATAATTCTAATGCTTTTTGCTCTTTGGTGAGCTCATCGATCTCACCACGGATCTTCATTTCTTCCAGCTTAGCTAAATTGCGTAATTTCAACTCCAAAATAGCTTCTGCTTGGCGGTCACTAATGCCAAACCGCTCCATCAATACCGGCTTAGGTTCATCTTCGCTTCGAATAATGGCAATCACTTCATCAATATTCAGATAGGCAGTGAGTAAACCTTCTAACACGTGCAATCGGGCAATGATTTTATCTAAACGATATTGCAGGCGACGACGTACTGTTTCGGTACGATAAGTGAGCCATTCCACCAGCAAATCTCGGAGGTTTTTAACTTGTGGTCGGCCATCTAAACCAATCATATTCATATTAACGCGATGGCTACGTTCAAGATCGGTAGTGGCAAATAAATGTAACATCAGGTCTTCAACATCAACCCGATTCGAGCGAGGCACTATCATTAATCTGACCGGATTTTCATGATCAGACTCATCACGTAAATCAGCCACCATCGGTAATTTTTTATTATTCATTTGAGCGGCGATTTGCTCAATGACTTTGGCGCCCGATACCTGATAAGGCAAAGCATTAATAATAATATTGCCGTCTTCTTTTACATAACAACCACGTTGTCGAACACTACCACGGCCAGTGATATATATTTTTGATAAGTCTTCGCGGGAAGTAATAATCTCGCCACCAGTCGGGTAATCAGGGCCCTGAATGTTTTCCAATAAGTCGTCGAGAGTCGCATTAGGCTTTTTCAATAAGGTCAAACAGGCATTGACCACTTCTCGTAGATTATGCGGTGGAATATCCGTCGCCATACCCACGGCGATACCACTGCCACCATTCATCAAAATATTAGGTAAACGTGCTGGCAGTAATGTCGGTTCATTCATCGTGCCATCAAAATTAGGTTGCCATTCGACGGTACCTTGACCTAATTCACTTAATAAAGTCTGGGCATATGCAGTTAGTTTTGATTCGGTATAACGCATGGCAGCAAACGATTTAGGATCATCCATCGACCCCCAGTTACCCTGTCCATCTACTAATGGATGGCGATAGGAGAATGGCTGAGCCATCAATACCATTGCTTCATAACAAGCCGAGTCACCATGCGGATGATATTTACCTAATACATCACCCACGGTACGGGCTGATTTTTTATGCTTTGATGTCGAACTTAAACCCAATTCTGACATGGCATAAATAATACGCCGTTGAACAGGTTTCAAGCCATCTCCGACATGCGGCAACGCGCGATCCAAAATGACGTACATGGAATAATCTAGGTAAGCCTTTTCGGTGAAGTCGCGTACCGGAAGTTGTTCTAAATCATCGATTAATGAAGTCATCGTGAGGGTCTCTTTATCATATTCATACGGTCGCCAAATCGCCTTGTTCTTCTAACCAAACTTTTCGATCTGGCGCACGTTTTTTAGCTAATAATTTATCCATCAACTGCATGGTGTCATCACCGTCTTCAATGGTGAGTCTAATTAATCTTCTAGTATCTGGAGCCATTGTTGTTTCGCGTAGTTGCAAAGGATTCATCTCGCCCAAGCCTTTAAAACGCTGAATGCTAACTTTACCTTTGAGTTTTTCTTTTTCGATTTTGTTAAGAATAATTTGCTGTTCTTCATTATCCAAGGCATAAAACACCTGTTTACCAACATCTATTCGATACAAGGGCGGCATAGCAACACAGATGTGGCCGGCCTCAACTAAAGGTCGGAAATGTTGTACAAATAAGGCACACAAAAGGGTCGCAATATGCGCGCCATCAGAATCAGCATCCGCTAAGATACACACTTTGCCATAACGTAATCCTGAAAGATCATCAGAACCGGGATCAACACCAATCGCAACAGCAATATCATGGACTTCTTGTGAAGCTAATACTTGGCCAGACTCTACTTCCCATGTATTTAGAATTTTACCTCGTAATGGCATGATGGCTTGGAATTCACGTTCGCGACCTTGTTTAGCACTTCCACCAGCCGAGTCACCCTCTACCAAGAACAATTCTGTCCGAGTCACATCTTGAGATGAACAATCAGATAATTTCCCAGGTAATGTTGGCCCTGCCTGCACACGCTTACGGATGACTTTTTTAGCTTGTTTCAACCGTGACTGAGCACTATTTATGGCTAATTCAGCAATTTTTTCACCATCTTCTACATGGTGATTCAGCCACAGACTGAAGGTATCTTTTACAGCACCAGAAACAAAACCGGCACACTGCCTTGATGACAATCGTTCTTTAGTTTGACCTGAAAATTGCGGATCTTGCAGTTTGACCGATAACACATAACAACACTGGCCCCAGACATCTTCCGGAGAGAGTTTGACTCCGCGCGGTAATAGACTACGGAATTCACAAAACTCTCGTAATGCTTCTAATAAACCGGTTCGTAAGCCATTAACATGGGTTCCGCCTTGCGCTGTCGGAATAAGATTGACATAACTTTCAGCGAGTTCATCTCCCTGTTCTTGTTGCCACATCAGCGCCCAATCAACTTCCTCTTTATCACCGACAAAATGTCCGACAAAAGGTTGAGCAGGAACACAAGGTTGATCTGTCATCATCGTAGCTAGATAACTATTCAAGCCATCTTCATAACACCAACGATCTTCTTTTTTCTCTTCACCGGATAGATCGGTAAATATGACGACTAAACCTGGACATAATACTGCTTTGGCTCGCAAAACATGGCGTAAACGAGAGACTAAAAACTTGGGGAACTCAAAATAAGATACATCGGGCCAGAAACGTACGGTTGTACCCGTATTACGTTTACCAACCGTACCAATTTCAGATAAATCTTCAACTTTTAGACCATGCTCAAAGGCAATGGCGTACTCAATGGCATTACGACGAATTTTTACTTCTAGCCGTAATGACAGCGCATTAACAACGGAGATACCTACGCCATGCAAACCACCTGAAAACTGATAGTTTTTATTGGAAAATTTACCTCCAGCATGTAAACGCGTCATGATCACTTCTACACCAGGCACCCCTTCTTCGGGATGAATATCCACCGGCATGCCACGGCCATCATCAATTACTTCTAAAGAATTGTCTGGATGTAAAATAACTTGCACCTGCCGCGCATGACCAGCGACAGCCTCATCGATACTATTATCAATGACTTCTTGTGCTAAATGGTTAGGCCGCGTGGTATCGGTATACATGCCCGGTCGTTTTTGTACAGGCTCTAATCCGGTTAAAACCTCAATTGCCGAAGCATTGTATTCATTCGTCATCAGGGTAACTTCTTAATTATTTTGTACGGAAGAGTAGCAGGATAAAAGGCCATCATACAAGAACGATATCTAGAAGTTCCAATCATCATCACTAAAGCTAATAATTGACAGACTTTATTTATGGAGTAATATTATCTATATTAGAAAATACTACTTTAGGTGTTACTATGAATATTGACCGTTTCATTTTTGCTTTTGCTGGCATTGCTATTTTACTAAGTCTCTTGTTGGCTCATTTCCACAGTGCCTATTGGTTATGGTTTTCCGCTTTAGTTGGTGCCAATCTGTTGCAATCCGCGTTTACCGGTTTTTGTCCGATAGCGAAAATCCTCAAAAAAGTAGGCTTTAAAACAGGCAATGCTTTTAACTAAATACCTGGGATTGTTCAAATGTAAGATAAAGATAACCACTATACTCACTTAAGTAAGGCAGAGAGATAATCCCAATCAAAATAGGGTCCTGGATCTGTTTTTCTATCTGGAGCAATATGCTGATGACCTATTATTGTGTTGGGAGTTATTTTAGGGTAAGTTCGGCATAAACATTTAACAGCTTCGGCCAAAGCTAGATATTGCTGTTGCTCAAAAGTTTGATCATCACAGCCTTCTATTTCAATACCAATCGTAAAATCATTACAACGCTCTCTATCCTGCCAGCAAGACACACCAGCATGCCATGCTCGCTGGTGAAATGGTACATATTGAATAATTTCGCCATCGCGTCTAATCAACAAATGTGCCGAAACCTTCATATCAGCAATCTGTTCGAAATAGCGATGACCTTTAGGATTTAATGTGTTTAAAAATAAGTCATCAATCCAACCTCCGCCAAATTCGCCGGGCGGCAAGCTAATATTGTGAATCACAATCCCGCTAATATCATCGCTATTTGGACGAGGATCTTGATTGGGTGATGAGCGATACTTAATCCCCGTCAATAGGCCATCCTGACAGACTAGTTGAGTGCTATATTCTAATGCCATGTAATACCATTCTCGTTAAACTCACTATGCCAACCAATTTACCATTATCCACAACGGGCGCTCTAGATAATTTCAATCGTTCAAATAATCGTGAGCAATAACGAATATCCATAGTAGCATCAACCGATACAATTGGCTTAGTCATAATTTCATACACATTGACCCGATCGGGTGATTTATATTGTGACAAGACGTGGTGAGCAATATCTGAAATCTACACCACACTATATTCATCATTATCGTGCCTTTTATCAAAGATCAACATCTTGTTTTTAAGATGTTCCATCTGTAACAAAGCATCACTAATCATAGTCATTCTGCTGATAATATCACTGTCATGCCGCAAAACATCTTGAACGCAAGCAATTTCCTTAGAATTCATCTTAAATCTCCTCCTCTACAATGTTTTGTAATGTTTCGATCTGATGGGAGACACCAACCGCACCTTCAACATCTATCTAAATAGCTATACCTGTTCCCGGTTTTTGATCAAACTCGCCAGCCTGTTCTATCGTCTCTAGTATATGACGACATAGATACTCTTCGACTAAAAATAAAATGACATCACCTGCGTTTCTAGGCTTAAACCAAAAAAGGTTTTACTTTGTTTAAGTCCCTCACCACGCTCATTGTTAATAATGTCGAACCTTTAGCACCTCCCTCTCGCGCCGCTTTCATTACGGCATCAGTTTTACTCTCTTCCACAAAACATATAATTAATTTGAAATGCATTATTGATGTTCCTTATTGTTTGTATATTTTTACGCCGCTCTGTCAATTGTGCATAGGTCATGACACTTATAATTGGAAATAGACTAGCAAAAGCAATTAAGCCAAAACCATCTAGTAAAGGTCTACGTCTCGGAATAGTTGATGCTAAGCCTAGCCCGAGCGCAGGCACTAATGGCACAGTAACGGTAGACGTCGTCACCCCACCGGAATCGTAGGCAAGGGCAATAATCAATTTGGGCGCGTAGAAGGTTTGGATAATAACCACGATATAGCATGCCATGATGTAATAGTGCATAAGAACATCATGCCATATACCATCACAAATATAATTGGCGTTAATGAGGCAAAAGCAATCAAACCAAAGCCATCCACCATCGGATTACGCTCTTTAATACTAGAAGCTAAGCCTACCCCTAATGCGGTCACTAAAGGCACGGTAATCGTCGATGTCGTTACACCGCCAGAGTCATAGGCAAGACCAATAATTTCATCCGGTGCGATGGTCGTCATTAAGACCACGCAAATATAACCACCGATAATCAAATAATGTATTGGCCAACCTTTCAAAATAGGCAATACACCCACTAAAATGGCAAAACTGACAGAAATAGCAACGGTACAACATAGATCTGTAGCACAACTATTCATCGCCTTTTCAGTGTAAGCAATCAGCCCGCCTACTGCCGCAACACTGGCCGCTTCTTATGCGATGGCAATTAATGCGGGTTCAGCAACCGTAGTCCCAAAGCCCAGCGAAAAAGCAAATAATAGTAGCCAAAACACACTGCCTTTACGGGCGAAAGCATAAGCCATACTTTCGCCGATGGGGAATAGACCCATTTCTAAACCACGGATAAAGAAGGTTAAACCCATCACTACCAACAACACGCCACCCAATATCTCACCAAGATTAGGGATAGGTTGCTGTAAAACAACTAACTGAAAGAAAGCAATAACCGTGATAATAGAAGCGAGATCGCGTGCACTACTTATAAAATAGCTGAAAAAGATAGAAAGTTGTGCCCTCACCCGTTACCCTTATGACCTTTGATATTTATTTAAAGAAGCCTCGCTAATGACAATTGAAAATACGATACCTGATGAATTTATAGCTGCTCAAGTCAAGTTAGCATTGGTAGAAGACCTCGGTCAACAGGATTTAACGGCAGACTTGATCCCGATCAATACATTAGCTAATGCGGCTATCATTACGCGTGAAAATGCCACGTTATGTGGACAAGCTTGGCTAGAACAAGTATTCAAACAATTAGATCCCACCATCACCATTGACTGGTCTTTTAATGACGGTGAACAGATGCAAGCCAATGATGTTATCTGTACTTTGCATGGCCCTGCCAGAACATTGCTCACGGGCGAGCGTACGGCAATGAATTTCGTCCAGACATTTTCCGCTACCGCTACGTTAGCAAGGCAATATGCAGATCAAGTTATAGGCTTAGCCGTGCAGATATTAGACACACGTAAGACGATTCCTGGTCTGCGATTAGCACAAAAATATGCGGTTCGCTGTGGTGGTGGCCACAACCATCGAGTGGGTTTGTATGATGGTATTTTAATCAAAGAAAATCATATCAATGCTACAGGCTCTATTGCAGTAGCGGTTGAGCAAGCACGCCACTTGCATCAAGGCATTGCCATCGAAGTTGAAGTCGAAAATCTTGATGAACTAGAGCAATCCTTAATGGCACAGGCGGACATTATTCTGCTTGATAACTTTGATATTCCTGCATTAACAAAAGCAGTAGCACTCAATCAAGGGCGGGCAAAACTAGAGGCATCTGGCGGTATCACACTAGATAATGTTCGTTCTATTGCAGAAACTGGCGTTGACCGTATCTCCATTGGCGCAATCACCAAAGATATTCGGGCGATTGATCTGTCAATGCGGTTTATTTAACTAACCTCAGTTATTCAAAAAGTTCTTTTGTCAAAATAAGCAATTTTTGGCAAAAAAAAACCGTGGTGCTAGCAATAGCATCACGGTTAATTAGGATGAAAACTTAATTACATTGAAACTTTAATACCAATCCAGCCCGCGCGAGGAGCACTTGCGCCAACAAAACGTTCATCAGTTAGCGAATCTAATCCAGGCGCTTCATTAGGCTCACCATAAAGTCCGAAAGACGAATATTCCTTGTCAAACAAATTATCGACTTTAGCAAAGAACTCGACATTTTTATTGACCTTATAACGACTGTGTAAGTTTACAACCCCATATCCACTAAGCTTATCATCGTCATTCGCTTCATCACCACGTAAATACTGGCTGGAATAATAAGATGCTGTTGCACCCAATGAGAACTTATCGGTAAAGGCATAATCAGTTCCAATTTTTATATTATGTTCTGGCGTACTAGGCAAACGATCCCCCTTACTCACATTAAAAGTATTACCACCTCGTGAATAAGCAAAAGAGTCTTCAAAAGTTGCTCGCACATAACCATAATTAGCAAACCACTGCAGTTTATCTTGCTGGCCATTTAGGCCCAGCTCAAGACCAGCGCGAGCTGTTTTATCAATATTTGCGAAGTTACCTAGACTAAAGCGTGGATCTGGATTGCCTGTAGCATTTTCATCTTCTTGAAAGAAAAACAAATCATCTTTTAATTCTGTGTAATAAACGCCTGCATTCCAATTAAAATTAGTTTGCTGACCTCGTAAGCCTGCTTCAACTGTTTTGGCTACGACATCATCCAATGGTGGATCAGCCAAAAATGCATTTGGATAAGCACAGGGTGATGTTGGCTCAGCACACGTTAATTCGGATGCTGTAGGCGCTCTATTTGACTCACTATAGCTACCATAAACGTTTAAATTATCTTGAATAGCATATGTTAAGCCAACCGAAGGATTAAAACGTGTAAAGACATGCGTTTCGCCGGTTTCATTCAAATCCTGAGTTCCGCCTCCACTGGTACCCGAGATATCAATTGCGATACGGTTATAACGTCCGCCTACCGTTAACGCAAGCTCATCCGTCAATGACATGGTATCGGTGAAAAACAGACTAAAAGTTTCAGTATCAATCTTACCATTAACAACCGTTTCAGGAACAGTCACACCTGTTCCACTCGTACCGCGCGTTTCAGTGAATTGGGCAATTTCTGCTTGTGATGTGTGTTTAACATCTGAATTATCGTAGGTTGCGCCAATTATAAACTGATTTTGTTTACTGAATAAATCCTGCAGAAAAGTAGATTGCAAGCCAAAACCAAAACTGTCTTGCTTAGTTTCACTAGAATTATTCAATGCTACAAAACCACCATCAGTAAAACCAAAGGCAGCAGCATCTGCGATAAAGACTTGATCTAGTGCACCATTTGGTTCGCCACTAGGATCCTCGCCTTCTTGACCTACACTCCCACCAATAACAGACAACTCAGAGCCATCACCATTAAATGTCGTACGATCACTAGAGCGATAATAGGTATTGGCAGATAACATCACAGCATTATTAATCCAATGTGAACCATTCAGTGTGAACATGCGTAGTTCGTTTTGCGTGTTGTCAGGGTGAGTAAATGCAGCTTTACGATCCATCTCAACCAACTCAACAGGCGAAGCACCATTACCATTTAGGTCACTATCAACAAGGGTGATACCTAAGTCTAATGACGAATTTTCATTTCTGTAGCTTAGATTAGAGAAAAATTGCTCTACGCGAGACGGAGAAAAATCACGCCAGCCATCTTCTTTAGTAATCGCGCCCGTAGCGAAATAACCGAAGTTACCATCGTTACCACCACTTGAAAGAGTCATAGAATCACGGCCAAATGATCCGGTATAAGCTTCTAACTCATGACCTTCATGTGTAAAACCATTTTTAGTTTGAATCGATAAAGCACCACCCAGAGTATTCAAACCAAAAAGCGGGTTAGAGCCAGGCATTAAATTCATGCTGGCGATGGCTGATTCAGGAATAAGTTCAAAGTTAACCGCATCTCCAAATGGCTCGTTAACACGAACACCATCCACATACGCCGATAGACCCTGAGAATTACCTACAAGAGGTGAAGCAGTGAAACCACGATATTTCACATCAGGCTGAAATGGATTGTTTTGAGCTGAATTAATACTGACGCTACCCAACGTTTTATTCATAAAGTCAGATAAATCTAGCGCCTGAACGCGTTCAACATCTTCAGATGACGCTGATTGCACATTACTAGCAATCATGTCTGCTGGTAAACCAACACCATGTAATGGTGTAGTACCAATAACTTGCATATTACTTAATTCAACGCTGTCTTCAGCGGCAAAAGCAGCACCATTCATCATTGCTGAGACCAGCATGAGTGAAAGGGCTTTGCGTTTAGATGGCATGTACATAATTCACTCTTCTCTTTTTTTATTTATTATTGTAAAAATTAATAACTGCAGGTTTGATGCCAGAAACTCTTCATGTTAAATATCAGCTGGTTACCAGAAGCCACGTTGAATAAACGCTACCGACTGGTTGATATCAACCATCTAGTCTGGTTTCATATAACCAATTAAAACCAAGCAAGACTCTTATGCAAGGTAACAACGTGACCGATAATCACCAGTGTCGGTGCGATAGGTTGTTCTCGCTTAGCTACCGCTGGTAAATCAGCAATAGTGCTGATCCAGACTTTTTGATGCTCTGTAGTACCCTGCTGAATTAAAGCGGCAGGCGTATCGGCTGGCAAACCATGTTTCAATAATTGCTGACTTAATGTGAGCAATCCTTCTAAGCCCATATAGACCACTACCGTTTGTTTTGGTTGAACCAAGGCCGACCAATTCAAATCTAATTCACCATCTTTTAATTGTCCCGTTACAAAAATACAACTTTGTGAATAATCACGATGTGTAAGCGGAATGCCGGCATAACTTGCGCAGCCAGAAGCCGCGGTGATACCAGGCACCACTTGAAAAGGTATCTTCGCAGCTGCAAGGGTAGCGATCTCTTCACCACCACGGCCAAAGATAAAGGGATCACCGCCTTTTAAGCGTAATACACGTTTACCTTGCTGGGCGTGTTCTAACAATAACTGATTAATTTCATCTTGGCGCACAGCATGCCAGGCGCGTTGCTTACCCACATAAATAAGCTCAGCCTCACGGCGCACTAGAGCTAATACTTCCTTGCTCACTAAACGATCATAAAACACAACGTCAGCTTGTTGCATTAAACGTAAGGCTTTGAAAGTAAGTAACTCAGGATCACCCGGCCCAGCGCCAACTAAGTAGACTTCGCCCTGTTTTAATTCAGCATGGTCAACATTATCAAGTAGATCGTTTAATGTCTGTTCGCCTAGCTCTTCTCGCCCCGCTAATACATGATTTGCCACTTTACCTTGTAATACCGTTTCCCAAAAACGGCGACGCATCGCTAATGTCGACAATCTATTTTTAACGACATCGCGATATCGCCCGACTAATGTTGCTAATCGACCATAACTCGGCGGAATTAAGGTTTCTAATCGTGCCCTTAATTGTCGTGCCAGAATAGGCGATTCCCCACCACTAGAGATAGCCACCACAATAGGTGAGCGATCTAGAATAGAAGGCAATATAAAATCACATAATTCTGGGCAATCAGCCACATTAACTAAAATGTTTTTAGCTTTTGCGTGATGATGAACATCACGATTTACCGCCTGATCATCAGTCGCGGCTATCACTAAAAACTGGTCAGATAGCAGTTCGGCTTGGAATACTGCGTTTAGCCAATCCACCTCACCCGCATCAATCATCGCTTGGGTTGATGATGATACCTTGGGGGCGACTATGGATACCGCGGCATTTGCTTTTCTTAATAATCCCGCTTTGCGGGCTGCAATCTCGCCACCACCGACAACAAGACATTTTCGATCTTTCAGATCAACAAATAGCGGTAAATATTCCATCTATATACTTATTCTTTAATTGGTTAAGGGTAAAGATAGGCCTTGCAAAACAAAGCCATCATCGAGGTTTTGTACTAGGGCTACCATTTTAAGTTTATTTCGGTTCCAAGCTTCATCCAGCTTTATTTCATTCAAAACATCTGTTTCGCCCTGACTGTTTAACTCAAAAGGTCCTAACCATTTTCTGACTAAATGCTGATGATGAAAAGTGGTGCCTGCATTATCACCACCACTGACCTTACTAATAATGTCGTCTTCGGTTACAGCAAGATACAAGACGGAGTGTTGACGATTTTCAGTTCCGTTAACCTTAATAGTCGCGTTAATCGCTATATTTTTAGAGTCTTCTGTCACACTCAAAGCAATAGCGGCTTCCGGTGAAAAACCTTTGACGGCCTTGATAACATCCTTAGCATACTTTTCCCAGTTATGAATAATTTCACCACTGATCACAAACTCAGGCGTATAAACCGATTGAAATAAATTGAGTCGTGCCAATTGACGCTGTCTATCTGAAAAAATAGGACTAGCATAACGATCAATCCAGCCTTTTTTATCATCTAGGTAATCAATATGGAATCCTAAAACGATTAGTCGCTCATCTGTAATGCCCTGCTCAGGGAGTTTGGCTACAAAGCGATCCGCTGCGGGACATAAACCGCAACCTTCCGATGTGAATAACTCAAGAACTGCCATTTGCGTATCGGCACTTTGTGCCTGCCATGTTTGGGCAAATCCTATCGTTGGTAGCAAGCATAGCAAACATAATATCTGTTTAAACCTTAACATGACGCATGACCTTATGGTTATGGGGACTCATTATCCCCATTATCTATGGATAACTTCAGTAACATCATAGTTCCGATGTTGAGCATCGCTAATCACGGCTAACTCTCGCATTACTGCTGTAGCATAACTTCCTGCAGGCAAAAAGAATTCTAATTCTAACTGATTATCATCCATAAACTGCCAGTTAAAATCAGCTGGATATAAACGTAAAGCACGACGTTCTTTGCTCATTCCCGCTTGTTCTAAACCTTGTTGCCAACTTTCCCAGTCTGATAAAACAGCTAGTTCCACAGCTAAGCTATCAGCATGTACAAGAGGATTACCTCGTCCCCAGAGTGGACCTGTGGGATGAATATCCATGGTCACCAATCGTTCGTGTAAGGTTTGTTCAAGGTCATTAACAACAAATGAACTGGCTTTAGTACCTGCCAATAACATGATATCGCCAAGCAGTGCCTGATCCCATTTACCCAATCTAATTCGTTCTGCCAGCACAAGGTTAAACAACCATGAGCGGGCAGCTGATAAATAGATACTTTTTTGATTACGTTTGCGTGGTGCTTTGCCGCTAGAGAACCAATGCTCTACACGATAAAGATTGCCAGCCTGATGTCCAAATCGTTGCTCGGCAAAATAATTAGGTACACCCTGTTGCTTGATTTTGTTCAGTGACGATTCCCATACTGCTTTATCACCTTGCAGATCGGTCAAACGTAATGTGAAAGTATTACCTGCTAATACGCCTCGTTTTAGTTTCTTACCATGACGAGTTTGTTCGATAATCTGGATATCTTCAGTTTCAAATGTCGACCAATCAGGTTCTGCAAAACCTTCTAAATTAATGCTAAACCATTGTCTTGTTACAGCATGACGATCTTTAAGGCCGGCAAAACCAACAGCCACTTGGTGTACTCCGGAAAAGTTTGCCAATTCAAGGGCTAACCAATCAGTATTAATGCCCCGTTTTTGAATTTTCAACCAAACGTGACCACCACTACCATCAGGTTGAAAGGGCAGTTGCTCATCGACTTGGAAAAATTCACGTTGACTACGAATCACCGCCGAGCATGATAAGGCTTCAGGATTAATATGTGGAAAAACAGCAAAATCGAAATCTTTCACCATTAGTCTTTTTTCTTAATTAATACAACAGCGTGGGCGGCGATGCCTTCTTGCCTACCTGCAAAACCCAGCTTTTCTGTGGTCGTTGCTTTAACATTTACCGCATCGACATCCACAGCCAAATCCAGGGCCAATTTGTCACGCATGCCCGGAATAAATGACGCTAATTTGGGTGCTTGCGCCACTACAGTACTATCAATATTACTGACTTGCCAGCCACGGTCAGCCAGATCACTGATGACTCGTCGTAGTAATTCTCGACTATCAATATTCTTAAAGCGGGCATCGGTATCAGGAAAATGATGGCCAATATCCCACAAACCGGCGGCGCCTAATAAGGCATCACAAATCGCATGAATTAACACATCACCATCAGAATGAGCTTCTAAACCGTGGCTGTGCGGAATAGTTTCACCACCGATAATCAGAGGTCTATTTTCGGCGAATTTGTGGACATCATAACCGTGGCCTACTCTCATCACATTTCTCTATTTTGAAGTTGTAGAAATAAACTCGCCAAGGCCAAATCTTGTGGCACGGTAATTTTAATATTATCGGAATGTCCTTCGACCATCATCGGTTTCAAACCGGCTAATTCCATAGCACTGGCTTCATCGGTCACCATTAATTGTTGTTGTTTAGCCATGTTCAATGCCGATTTTAATGCCTGTAAATGAAACATCTGAGGTGTAGATGCTCGCCATAAACCTTTTCGACAGACCGTATCAATTATTTCATGCTGAACATTCACCCGCTTAACCGTGTCATTGACTGGAATACCTAAAATCCCACCGACGATATGAGCACTTAGTTTCAGTAACATCTGATCGATATCCTGATGACGCAAACAAGGTCGCGCAGCATCATGTACCAAGACCCAGGGATCACCATCACCAAGAGATGATAAATGTTGCAATGCATTAAAAACAGAATCGGCACGTTCTGTACCACCGCTGACAACATGGATGGGACAATTGAGCGGCAATGTTATGGTCGACCAGTACGGATCATGCTCTGCGATAGCAACAATAAGCCCGGTAATACGTGGATGTGATGCTAAGCGATGTAAGGTATGTTCAATAACGGTTTTGTCATCAAGGACTAAATATTGCTTGGGGCGATCGGCCAGCATCCTTGCTCCGATCCCAGCTGCAGGCACAATGGCCCACACCTGCTCACTATTCACCTGCAGATTCTTCGATAATGTGCAAAAAGGTCTCACCAGACTTAATCATACCCATATCATTTCGAGCACGTTCTTCCAGAGCATCCAAACCACTCTTTAGATCATGCACATCAGCAGCCAACATCTTATTTCGTTCTTCCAGCACATTATTATCCTGCCGTTGAATTTCAAATTGGCGATGCAAATATAAAACTGCAGGCAAGCCATCATGGGTAAACCACAAACGATATTGCAATAAAACTAAAATCACTGTCAGCAAAATCATTACCGCTTTCATGGTTGCGCGCTTAGTTAAATGCGTTCAAACCAGGATAAGTTGCTACATCAGTCAATTCTGCTTCAATGCGAATCAGTTGATTATATTTAGCAACCCGATCTGAGCGTGATAATGAACCTGTTTTAATTTGGCCAACATTAGTCGCAACAGCAAGATCAGCAATCGTCGTATCTTCAGTTTCGCCACTACGGTGTGACATCACAGCCGTATAACCTGCTTTTTTAGCCATATCGATAGCGGCCAAGGTTTCCGTCAATGTGCCGATTTGATTTACTTTAATCAAAATCGAGTTAGCCACACCTTTAGCGATACCTTGCTCTAAAATAGCGGTATTTGTTACAAATAAATCATCACCAACAAGTTGGACACGATCACCAATGCGATCAGTTAATAACTTCCAACCATCCCAATCATTTTCATCCATACCATCTTCGATGCTGATGATTGGATACTTATTGACCCAAGATTCGAACATATCAACTAATTCAGCTGAACTTAATGAACGGCCTTCAGAGGCTAAGACATATTGACCATCATGATAAAACTCAGAACTCGCAGCATCGATGCCCAGCATAATATCTTTGCCGGCTTCATAACCCGCATTAGCAATTGCTTCAAGGATAACTTCTATCGCCGCTTCATTTGATGACAAATCAGGTGCAAAACCACCTTCATCACCCACAGCAGTATTTAAACCACGGTCACTTAATACTTTTTGCAAAGCATGGAAAACTTCAGCACCATAACGTACCGCTTCAGTAATACTTGGTGCACCAACAGGCAAGATCATAAATTCTTGTAGATCCACACTATTGTTGGCATGTGAACCACCATTGATAATATTCATCATTGGTACAGGCATTGTCGTCGCGCTAGCACCGCCAAGGTAACGATATAAAGGCAAGCCGGCATCATTTGCGGCTGCTCGCGCCGTAGCCATAGAGATAGCTAATAAGGAATTTGCGCCTAATCGCGCTTTGTTTAGCGTGCCATCAATAGCGATTAATTTCGCATCAATACCTTGTTGGTCAGTTACATCCATGCCAATAATCGCATCACGCAACTCACCATTGACCGCAGCAACAGCCTTAAGTACACCCTTACCCAAATAACGTGCTTTATCACCATCACGTAACTCAACGGCTTCACGTTGTCCTGTTGATGCGCCAGACGGCACGGCAGCACGACCTATTACACCATTTTCCAGAATTACGTCAGCTTCAACGGTCGGGTTGCCACGAGAGTCTAAAATCTCACGACCACGGATATCAATAATTTTACTCAAGGTACTCTCCAATGAATAGATTAGAACTTATACAAAAATTTATATTTATATTTTAACGTGGCGTTGCTATTTTTAGTCTGTTAACCGATTAATGAATCTTCAATAAAATCGTGTTTTTTAACAGTACTATCAATCGCCAATAAGGTTTCAAGTAAGGCTTCCATCTTATGTAGAGGCCATGAATTAGCACCATCACTTAAGGCTTTTTCTGGTTCGGGATGCGTTTCCATAAATACCCCAGCCACACCAACAGCTACTGCCGCACGAGCTAATACCGGTACAAATTCTCGCTGACCGCCTGATGAACCGCCCATACCACCTGGTTGTTGTACCGAATGTGTTGCATCAAAGACTACAGGACAATCCATTGCACGCATCAATGGCAAACCACGCATATCTGAAATCAGCGTGTTATAACCAAATGAAGTTCCTCGGTCACACAACATGATTTGATTATTGCCTGTTGATTTTGCTTTCTCTGCAACATGTTTCATATCCCAAGGTGCAAGAAATTGGCCTTTTTTGATATTAACCGGCAAGCCTTGGCTACAAACATCTAAAATAAAACTTGTTTGGCGACACAAAAAGGCAGGTGTTTGTAAAATATCGACCACACTCGCCACTTCAGCTAACGGTGAGTATTCATGTACATCTGTCAGTACAGGTACACCATATTCTTTTTTCACTTTTTCTAAAATGGCCAAGCCTTTCTCAATGCCAGGACCGCGATAGCTATTTACAGATGTTCTATTCGCTTTATCAAAAGACGATTTGTAAACAAAATGAATGCCTAAGCGATCGGTCATTTCTTTTAAGCGACCCGCTACGTCCATTGTCATCTGTTCACTTTCGATAACACAGGTACCTGCGATCAGAAATATAGGATGTTTACCACCGACTTCTTTCCCACATAACTCCATTATTTTTCTCCGCTTTCATTATTGTGGACAGCTTTATTTTTTTTGGCTGCATTGATAAAACCATCGAACAATGGATGACCATGCCGTGGAGTTGAAGTGAATTCCGGATGAGACTGACACGCAACAAACCACGGATGACCAGGAATTTCGATCATTTCAACTAAGCTTTGATCTTTGGACATGCCGGAAAAACGTAAACCCGCTTCTTCTAATATTTGTTTATAGTTATTATTGAATTCATAGCGATGACGATGACGCTCACTCACTTCGTCAGCGCCGTAGATTTGCTGTGCCAAACTGCCTTCTGCTAACACACATGGATAAGCACCTAAACGCATAGTGCCACCCAAATCAGAATCATGATCACGTTGCTCAACGCTACCATCTTCTTTTTGCCATTCAGTGATCAAGCCAATGATTGGGTGCGGAGTATTGAGGTCAAATTCCGTACTATAAGCACCTTTTAGCCCTGCTTTGTTACGTGCATATTCAATCACCGCAACTTGCATACCTAAACAGATACCTAAGTAAGGTATGTTATTTTCACGTGCATATTGTGCCGTCAAAATCATACCTTCTACGCCACGCTCACCAAAACCACCAGGAACTAAAATTGCATCCACATTAGCGATCGATGCCGTTCCTTCTTTTTCAATAACATCTGAATCGACATAATGTACTTTCACTTTAGTACGCGTGTGAATACCGGCATGGATCAATGATTCTGATAAAGACTTATAGGCCTCCGTCAGATCCATATATTTACCTACCATCGCAATATTAACTTCACCCTCTGGATTATTAATATTGTCAGCAACGGTTTGCCACTGACTTAGATCCGCCGGCTTGGCATCTAAATGTAATTGTTTAACAACAATATCATCCAGACCTTGTGCATGAAGACCTAATGGGATTTTATAAATACTATCGACATCAACTGAAGCAATGACTGATTTTTCTGGCACATTGGTGAATAAAGAAATCTTACGACGTTCAGCTTCAGGTAACGGTCTATCCATACGGCAAAGCAAAATATCAGGTTGGATACCAATTGTGCGCAATTCTTTTACTGAGTGCTGAGTCGGTTTTGTTTTAATTTCACCTGCAGACGGAATATAAGGCACTAAGGTCAAGTGAATAAACAAGGCATTATCACGACCTAGCTTGGTACCCATCTGACGAATTGCTTCAAGGAATGGGAGTGATTCAATATCGCCTACCGTGCCGCCAATTTCAATTAAGGCCACATCGGCATCACCTGCACCTTCATATATACAACGCTGAATTTCATCCGTGATATGGGGAATAACCTGTACCGTATTACCCAAATATTCACCACGGCGTTCTTTACGAATAACATTTTCGTAAATTTGACCCGTAGTGTGATTGTTCGCCTTAGTCATATTGGCATCGATATAACGCTCGTAGTGACCAAGATCTAAGTCCGTTTCCGCACCATCATTGGTAACAAATACTTCACCATGCTGCAAAGGGCTCATCGTCCCAGGGTCAACATTGATATAAGGATCAAGTTTAACGAGAGTGACTTTCAAACCACGGGCTTCAAGGATAGCGGCCAATGACGCAGCTGCGATCCCTTTACCAAGAGACGAGACAACACCACCGGTGACAAAGATAAATTTAGTCATATTTTGGAGAGTTCTAATAATGGCGCGACCAGAATAGTTACGCACAAATCAGCGATATAAAGTAACAGAATTAGACCTTTCTCTCAATGAAAATATCGTCAGCTTGATTTGAAATAAGCTAGCATTTGGCTGTGATAATTAGCTGAGACAACAAAGCATGGATATATCGCTAATTATGAATGAGCCAATAAGGTTCTGCCGACCTCTACATTAAGCCGCTAAAAGTTAAGTTTAATAGAGAATAACACTTTAGCCAATCTTCGGTGACGACCTGTAAATATAAATTTATTGATTTAAATAAGATCATACTTATTCATTAAGCGATATAGCATCACCCTCGAAATACCGAGATGGCGTGACGCCAGTGCTATATTTTGTTCTGCACGGGCTATAGCTTCTTGGATAGCGATTTTTTCTGCCTGATCTTTGATTTCTCTCAATGAAAGCTCATTGAAACCCACTGAAGTAGATTCAATGCCAAGATCAGCAGCAGAAATCAACTTTTTGTCACACATCACCATGGCACGCCTGATGCGATTCATCATTTCACGCACATTGCCTCGCCAGGCGAAATATTTCATTGCTTGAATACATTCTTGAGAAAACCCTTTCACCTTAGGGTGTTTCTCTTCTGAGAATTTTTTGAAGAAATAATTAGCTAGCATTTCAATATCAGCGACACGTTCTCGTAAATTAGGCGTTGTTAGTTGCAAAACATTAAGCCGGTAATAAAGATCTTCTCTTAACCGCCCCTCTTTCACCGCCCGTTCTAAATCAACATGTGTAGCCGCAATTACGCGAGTATCAATTGCAATATATTCGATTCCACCTACATGTTGAATAGTTTTTTCCTGCAAAAATCGTAGCAAATTGACCTGCTGTTCTAAGGGTAAATCGCCCACTTCATCGAGGAAAAGAGTGCCACCATTAGCTGATTCTATGTGGCCAATTTTACGTTTTTTTGCATCCGTAAAAGCCCCTTTTTCATAACCAAATAATTCAGCTTGAACCAGTGAGCTTGCAATGGCGCCGCAGTTGACTGCAACAAATGGCCCTTTAGAATAACTAGAACGATCATGTATCGCTCTGGCAGCCAATTCTTTCCCTGTTCCACTTTCACCTGTAATCATTACTGGAGCTGTAACAGCGGCTATTTTATCAATCTGATTTAATAAACTTTGAATCTGAGGGCTAGTGCCAATCATGTCAGAATCATTAATAATGTTACTGTCCAAACGCCACTCATGTTCTAAAATGCCAGGCTTATTATCTTGTAAGGAATGATATCTCCCAATATAAAATATATTTTCTTTGTCGGTATCTTCAATAACCGTAATGCTTAACCACTTTGAGTAGGTCTCAGCATTTTTATGTTTATTAAACACCTCACCTTGCCACTGTCCATGTTCTTGGAGTTGAGCCCATATTTCCTGATAAAATGCTGGCTCGTGTCTATCTGACTGCAATATTCTAGGATGCTTACCAAGGATCTCTTGCGTTGAATACCCTGAAATATCGGAAAAAGCTTTATTGACTTTGATGACTTCCAGGTCTGAATTGGTCACCATAGTGGCTTCTTCACTTTCCTCAAAAACTAGTGCTATAAGGCCTAAATCCTCTTGGGCTAATCTTAAGGGTGTAATATCAGTGACCGAAATATGCATCTGATTTTGCGGTTGGTTAATTTCACTTGGGTAAGTCAATTTCACCCACTTTGTATCGCCCGTTTTTGCCAAAATCCTAAGCTCACAGGTGTGTATTTGCTCAGGTTGGTCATTAATAGATTTTTGATAAAAATAAAATATATCTTGATCTGGACCATAAATAAAATCACTTGTCTTATGATATAAAATGTCATTTTTATTACGTGCCAACATTGAGCAAAACGTCATATTAAGCTTTATAATTGACCACTTTTTATCGACCGTAATATAACCCTCAGATGATAATTCGTAATATCGAGAGTAGGATGACATTTCTTCCAGTAGCAATTTTTGCACGACTTCAAGCTCATGATTTGCTTGTTGTAGCTCATCGTTTTGCAACTCGAGTTCGACACGATAAGTATCTAGTTCGTGCAATAGCTCAAAAAAATCAATATCCAGATTATTTAAATCAGAAGTTGATTTTTTTTTCTTTAATATAGCTTCAGCATTCTGCCTTAGCTCTGCAAATTTATCAGAAACAACCAAGATGTTTGACTCCAATTTAAATTAGTAAGTCATTATATAAGTATTAATGTACACTAAATACTTATCATAAACGCATCATTTTGATACATATCCTAAAATTGTATGAACTGAGCGCAATGATTCACTATAAAAAAATTTAAGATAAATTATATCTTAGTGTTAATAAATACTAAGCTAGTATTTTGTTAGTAATAAATAAAATGGATTTATAATTATGACTACAAAGAACTTGATAGTTGGTATTGGTGCTTCAGCCGGCGGCTTGGAGGCCTTAGAAACTTTTTTTAAGTCGATGCCAGATAATTCAGGAATATCGTTTGTAGTCATTGTTCATCTAGACCCTCACCATGCCAGCATTTTACCTGAGTTATTACAACGATCAACTAGCTTAGATGTCATTACTATTAGTGATAACACCAAAATTCAACCCAACACTGTTTATGTCATTCCTCCCAATCATAATGTATCGATATTAAACGGTAAACTTCAATTATTAAACTTTCCTGAACCACGTACAGGCAATCTTCCTATTGATGTGTTTTTTAGCGCCTTAGCACAAGATCAGGGTGATAATGCTGTCGCAATTATACTATCTGGTACCGGCTCTGATGGCTCACAGGGATTGAAAGAAATTAAAGCCGTAAATGGTTTAGTCATTTCACAAGATGAATTATCAGCAAGATATGATGGCATGCCGCGCAACGCAATCGCAACTAAAATGGTCGATTTTGTACTTAGCCCAGACAAAATGCCAGAAAAATTAATTCAATATTCACGTCAAACCAATCACCCTGAACTTATTAATATTGAAGGTAAAAAACATCATTTACACGATACTTTACAGCAAATAATATTACTTATTCACCGTAACACGGGTCATGATTTTTCACTCTACAAAAAGAACACTCTATTTCGTAGAATTGAAAGACGTATGTATATTCACCAGCTAAATAATATTAACGATTACTTACAATTTCTACAACAGAATGAAAATGAGATAACCACATTATTTAAAGAAATATTAATCGGTGTTACCAGCTTTTTTAGAGATAAAGAAGCCTTCGATCTACTTGTCTCATCAATACTGCCAGAGATGCTGGAAGACAAGCCAGATGATTATATTATTCGCATTTGGGTTTCGGCCTGTAGCACTGGTGAAGAAGCTTACTCTATCGCTATTTGTGTAAAAGAATACTTAAATACCGTAAACAGAAATCTACATATACAGATATTTGCCACTGATATTGATGAAAAAGCGATAAGCATTGCTCGTAGTGGACTCTATTCTGAAAATGCACTGGCTAATATCGATGGCACTATTCGTGATCGCTATTTCTTCAAAGATAATGGCCATTATCGAATCATAAAAGCAATTCGTGAAATACTGGTCTTTGCAACCCAAAGCCTGATTAAAGACCCCCCTTTTACAAAACTGGATCTTATCAGCTGTCGAAATGTCTTAATTTATTTTTCAGCAGAATTACAGAAAAAACTATTTCCAATATTTCACTACAGCCTAAATAAAAATGGAATTCTTTTTTTAGGCTCATCAGAAACCACAGGACAATTTAATGAATATTTTGAAATTCTTGATAAAAAATGGAAATTTTACAAACGTAAATCAAATGAGAAACAAAGTATTACAAAGTTTGCATTATCAAATCCTGTTACGGTCAATGACCGCATGTTCAATACAACGCCTTATTCATCACTCTCTAGCAATAGCAATAGCAATAGCAATAGCAATAGCAATAATAAAAACATGTTAGAGCTAGTAGAAATGGTACTAAAGAAAAGCGCTGCTGCGCCCTGTGTTGTTATTGATAATGACAAAAACATTCTTTATGTCCATGGTCGACTAGGTCGATATCTAGAACCAGCTGAAGGTCACTCTCGTAATAATCTATTGGAAATGGCTCGTACGGTATCCCTTAAAAATGAATTGACAAATTGTATTCACAAAGCCGAAGTCAATCACTACGATATTGTCAAAATAGTCAATTATGAAGAAATGGATGGAGGGAAAAGCTCTTTTACGCTAAAAGTGATTCCACTTGAACATGTGGGCTCATTTAAAAAAATTAAAATGGTTGTATTTGAACATCCACCCCAGCAGATCTTGGGCGAGTCACAAGGCCCATCACACAACGAGTCGCCGATAAGTACAGATATCGTTAACCTACAACAACAATTAACGACAAGTAGAGAAAATTTAGAAATAACGATTCGAGAATTAGAAACTTCAAACGAAGAATTGAAGTCTTCGAACGAAGAATTACAGTCCACTAATGAAGAGTTACAAAGTACCAATGAAGAACTTGAAACCTCCAAAGAAGAATTGCAATCATTAAATGAGGAATCTATAACTGTAAATGCCGAGCTACAAAGTCGTATGGATGAACTAGCCCAAACTAACGATGACATTAAAAATCTTCTAGACAGTACAAAAGTTGCCACCATATTTTTAGATACTCAATTAAAAATTCGTCGTTTTACACCAACAATGACTAACATCATCAACTTAATGCCGACAGATATCGGTCGTCCTATCGACCATTTTTCGTCCAATTTATGCGATGTAAAATTGACTGACTACGCAAGAAAAGTATTAACAACGCTGGATAAAATAGACTTAGAGGTTAAAGATAACGCAGGAAATTACTACAATA
>JALIBN010000004.1 GCA_030576275.1 Pseudomonadota bacterium
GGCCTGAACGACAAGTGGGGTAAAGCGCGATCCCGCATATGCCGCTGTTCGGCCAGTGGCACTGCCGGAACACCCAAAAACTGATGGTGCAATTTTTGATGTTGGCACTAACGTTTCCTATTATGAAGATTATCGTGCTCGTCGGGTTGGCGATATTTTGACGGTTAGACTGGAAGAAAAAACAACAGCCGAAAAAACATCAGCTACAACCGTCAGCAAATCAAATAGTAACAGTGTTACCACCCCCACGATTCTGGGCTCAGGCGTCCAATTTAATGCACCAGGAATATTACCTTTAGCGAGTAATCAAAATAATGATCTATCGTTTAGCTTGGAATCAAATCATGAGTTTGATGGCGCAGGTGATAGCGATTTAACCAATAAGTTGAGCGGTGATATTAGCGTGTCAGTGGTTGAGGTTTTACCGAATGGCAATATGGTTATTCGTGGAGAGAAAGTAATGACTATTAACCAAGGTAATGAGTACTTGCGGATTGCAGGGATGATTAGTCCACGTGATATTGATGCTAATAATTCGATTTCATCGAAACGAATAGCAGATGTCCAAATGTCTTATGTCGGTGATGGTCCTACCAATGATGCCAATGTTATGGGCTGGTTGGGTCGGTTTTTCATCAGTGCACTGATGCCGTTTTAAGGAGGATAAAATGAATATTAGAACAGTATTAATAACACTGACCTTGTTGACCGTTTCTCAATTAGCTTCAGCAGAACGGATTAAAGATCTTGCTTCAATTGCTGGCGTGCGTTCTAACCAATTGGTGGGTTATGGTTTGGTTGTGGGCTTAGATGGTACCGGTGATAAAACTAAGTTTACCGGCCAAAGTTTACGAAGCATGTTACGCGAGATGGGAGTGACTTTACCGCCTGGCACCGATCCAAAGAGTAAAAATGTTGCTGCAGTAACGGTTCACACTGATTTAGCTGCTTTTGTTAAACCAGGTCAAACGATAGATGTCACCGTATCATCTTTGGGTGATGCCAAAAGTCTGCGTGGTGGTAGCTTGATTATGACCCCGCTAAAAGGGGCCGATGGTCAGATTTATGCGGTGGCGCAAGGTAATCTAGTGGTGGGTGGCTTTGGTGCTGAAGCCGGTGACGGCTCACGAATAACGGTTAATATTCCGAGTGTCGGCCGTATACCTAATGGCGCAACGGTCGAACGTACCGTAGGCAATTCATTTAATGTCGGCGACCATATTATTTTGAATTTACACCAGCCGGACTTTACGACTGCAAGTCGATTGACTGATTCAATTAATCACACTTTAGGCAAGGGGACTGCTAGCTCAATGGATGCCTCTTCTATTAATGTCAATGCGCCCCGCGACCCTGCTCAACGTGTGCCCTTTTTATCATTGATTGAAAATCTTGAACTTAATCCCGGTGAAGCTGCTGCAAGAATTGTGGTTAATTCACGTACGGGTACGATTGTGATTGGACAACATGTTCGTGTGAGCCCTGCGGCAGTGACGCATGGTAATTTGTCAGTCACTATTTCATCTAATCCAGAAGTAAGTCAGCCCAATGCTTTCTCGAATGGCGAAACAGTGATCACGCCTAATTTCGATATATCTATAACAGCTGAAGACAGCCGAATGTTTCTTTTTGATTCAGGCGTTTCGCTGGAAGATATCGTCAAGGCGGTCAATCAAGTGGGTGCTGCTCCTGGTGATTTAGTGGCTATTTTAGAGGCATTAAAGCAAGCAGGCGCATTACGTGCTGAGTTGGTTATTATCTAATGGTTATTTGCTATTGCCTTTATCTAATTTCTCTAGCTCCTTTGGATAATTCTGGTCCAAAGGTAAGTGGGGGAAGATAAGTCATGGCACTCAATACGCACATCACACAGACAGCGGTTGATTTTAGTGGCTTAAATGAACTACGACGTTCTGCAACCGTTGATCAAAAAGATCAAGAAACCTTAAAGCAAGTTGCGGGTCAGTTTGAATCCTTATTTGTCGGCATGATGTTAAAAGGCATGCGACAAGCTAGCCTTGGCGAAGGCATTTTTGATTCATCACAAAGCGATATGTATCGTGATATGTCTGATCAACAATTGGCGATGGATCTCTCTGCCAAAGGTGGTCTAGGCTTGAAAGAGGTCATTGTCCGTCAATTAGGTGGTCAACTGGAGTCTAAAATAAACGGCAATGGTAAAATTCAAGCTTATGGTATCAATACTGTACCCGTTCGACCTGCCTTGCAGTCTATTGATAATCCGGCTTTGTTCCAACAAATAATGCAGGCAAAACCGACTGATGAAAGTCACGCAACTGAAATCACAACGTCGGCAATGCAGAGAAACTTTACGTTTGATTCGCCAGAAAGTTTTGTACAGCAATTATTACCAATGGCAAAACAAGCCGCCGAAAGAATTGGCGTTACGCCTGAAGTTATATTATCGCAAGCAGCATTAGAAACTGGCTGGGGTCAACACATTATTGATAAAGCAAATGGCACATCAAGCCATAACTTATTTAATATCAAAGCCGATAGTCGCTGGCAAGGTGAGCATGCAACAACTGGAACGGTCGAATATCGTGATGGTGTGGCTGTCAAAGAACAGGCGCAGTTTAGATCATATGACAATTATCAAGACAGTTTTAACGATTATGTCGATTTCTTACAAACGCAGCCACGCTATCAAAATGCATTAAAACAAACACATGATCCTGAACAATTTATTGAGGGCTTGCATAAAGCTGGCTATGCAACCGATCCTGATTATGCCGATAAAATTAAGCAAATTATGAACAGTTCGACATTGGCACAAATCTCGCAACAGCAAGAGCATTCATGATTTTCGTCGATAAATTGACGGATAGAGGGCTTTAAAATGAGCATGTTAAATATTGGTACATCGGCGCTTCTGACGACTCAAGCCTCGTTATCAACCACAAGTCATAATATTAGTAACGTAAATACCGATGGTTATAATCGCCAGCGTGTAACTCAAGGCACCCAAACGCCTAATTTTGAGGGTGGTTACTATATTGGCTCTGGCGTTACCGTAAACAGTGTAGAGCGGATATTTGACTCATTTTTATCCGATCAAGTACGCATATTTACCTCTCAAGAAAAGTCTTTTGATACCTTTTCCACATTTGCTCGCCAAGTTGATGATTTGCTAGGTGCCCCAGAACTCTCATTAAGTTCTGGTTTACAGGGCTTTTTTGATGCCGTACAAGACGTAGCTAATGATCCGACTTCTATTCCTGCTCGCCAAGTTATGCTTACAGAAGCTGATACCTTAGCTAAGCGGTTTAATACCCTTGATACCCAACTCAACGCATTTAACGAACAAGTGAATCTTGGTCTTGATAATGCCGTAAAAGATGTCAATATCATTTCCCAAGGCATTGCGGATCTTAATCAAGCGATTACTGAAGCATCTGGCGGTGGTGGTATAGCGCCTAATGATTTACTGGATCAACGAGATCAACTCATCAATCAATTATCAGGCTATATTTCTGTTTCTACCAATGTGCAGAGCAATGGTGCGGTAAATGTATTTATCGGTAATGGCCAAGCCTTAGTAGTAGGGCAATCGGCAATAGCATTAAAAATCATCACTAATCCCCTAGACAGCACGCGTAGTGAAGTAGGATATGGCCCTAGTAATATTAATGTGTCAGCACAATTAACCGGTGGTTCCATAGGTGGATTACTCAATGTTCGCCAAGAAGTTATTGATCCTGCGCGTTCTGAAATTGATGCTCTAGCAGCCGGCATGATAGATACGATTAATGCTCAGCATACCGTTGGCTTAACGCTCGATGGTAATACCGGCGGCAACTTTTTTGAGCCTACCGATGCCTCAATACAAGATGCAGGTAGCATTCGCATAGCAATAACTAATCCGCGTGATATTGCCATAGCATTTCCTGTTTCAACTACGACCAACATAAATAATTCTGGTACGGCGCAACTTAATGTTACTAAAGTAAGTTCACTGATTGATCCTGCTAATGCACAAGCCTTGGCGAGTGATGTTCAATTCAGCTTTGCTAGTGATCAATATACCATTACCTATCAGGGTGAAACAGCGATCATACCGTTTACGTCTGGCGTTGATAGTGGTAAATCATATGATTTGTCTTTGCTTAGCTTTACCGGCGGGATAACAGCACCAGATTTAAAAATCACCTTATCGGGTGTCCCCGCTAATGACGATAGCTTTACGATTAGTAATAGTAATAATGGTGGCTTTACCGCCGTAGGTGATAACAGAAATGCTCTGGCATTAGGTGAGTTACAAATTACAAAAACACTCAATCAAGTGAACGGTGTTGCGACACGTTCTTTTGGTGATGCATATGGCATTTTAGTAGCCAATGTTGCCACCAGAACGCACCAAGCCGAGGTAGGTCAGCAAACGCAAAAAGGTTTACTCGACCAGACTAACTTACGTTATGAATCAGTTTCAGGCGTAAACTTGGACGAAGAAGCTGCAAATTTGATTAAATTTCAACAAGCTTATCAAGCTGCATCACAGATTATTACCGTATCCAATACCGTATTTAATTCATTGATGAGTGCGATGTAAAGCGAGGTAATTATTATGCGTGTCTCCACAGCTTATATTTTTGATCAAAACCTTTCAGCTATGCTTAATAAGCAGGCAGAACTGGGCAAAACGCAGCTACAAGTGTCAACGGGCAATAGAATATTAAACCCGTCAGATGATCCTGCTGGTTCAGTACAGATTTTAAATTTACAGCGAGAAGTCAGCTTGTCAGAGCAATACTTGAGCAATGCGACCAAGGCTGAAAATAAACAATCACGCGAAGAAGGTGTATTAGATAGTGCAACCAGCATGTTGCAACGGATCCGAGAACTCGCAGTTCAAGGTTTAAATGCCACCAATACACAAGCGGATAGACAGGCAATAGCGATAGAAGTTAAACAGCTCAATGAGCAACTTTTGGCGCTAGCGAACACCCGTGATTCAAGTGGCGATTACCTGTTTTCAGGATTTAAATCTAATACCCAGCCTTATGGAAGCATTAATGGGGATTACCAAGGTGATGAAGGTCAGCGCAATATAAAAGTAGGCGAAGGTGTATTGATTGAAACCAATGACCCAGGCAATAGAGTGTTTGAAGCGCCGTTGATTTCGACAACAACTACAACAACGTTAACCCCTATTGTAACGGCTAATGTTGCGAATACTGGAGATAGCTCAGTTGCTGTAAGTAATTACACTGGTGGCACAGCCGTTTTCTCAGAAACATTTACCTTTGATGGTACTAATTACGTTGATGGGGCCGGAGCGCTTTATCCTTATACGGCACCCGGACCAGCAAGTTTTAATTTAACAACGCCACCGATGACCGTTACATTCAGTGATACGCCCGCGATTGGTGATGAATTGACCGTGACTAATGGAACTGGTAACGGCCAAGCAACAATTACAGTTGATTCAGGTGTTGCTGAAACATTCTCGCCCATTAGTTTTACCTATCAGGCAGAAATAATCGCAGAGCCACTTGCCTTACCGACGCCAATTGTAGGCGTACCTGCTCGATACCAAATAACCGATGGCACCAATACTGAAACGGTGAATTATGTTGAAGGCATGAGTGTTGAGTTGGGCAAACTTAATCCTAATTTTACATCGCTGACAGTTAAGTTAACTGGCGCACCTGCTGACGGTGATGTCATGGTGATTGAGAGAGCTGAAACGCAACTAAGTCAATCTATGTTCAAAACGATTGAAAACTTTGCCAATGCCTTGATTGCCAATGATGTTGGCCCGAATAGCTCCCCCAATAATGGCGATTTTCTGACTAATATGAGTGCCTCATTAGCCGTTGTAATTGATACTCGCGCCAAAGTTGGCTCACGTCTTAATTCTATTGATCAACAAAATCAGATTAACGAAGGCATATCAGTTGTCATGCAAAAAGCGCTGTCAGAAATTAAAGATTTGGATTATGCCGAAGCGATTTCACGGTTAAGTTTACAAATGACAGGGCTACAAGCAGCCCAACAATCGTTTGCCAAAGTGCAAGGCTTGTCATTGTTTAACTACCTGTAGATTAGGTTTCAATTTAACGAGCCGTAGGTCGGGTTTCAACCCGACGGTTATTCGTCGTTCATGTTGGGTTAAAACCCAACCCACAACATTCTCCGTAGGTCGGTTTTCAATCCGATGTTTATTCGTCATTCATGTTGGGTTAAAACCCAACCCACAAAATGCCTCGTAGGTCGGGTTTCAACCCGACGAATCCAAGCCTTGTAATCAAGAGCCACAAAACAAAATAACCACACACCATAATGCCGATCATTTCATGTCCCTAGAAAATCAATTCAACCTATTGAAATTTATGGATATTAAAACATGGCATAGCCATTGCTAAACAACTGTCACACGATGGTTGTCTGTCAAAAAAACAACGCAGCTACTATTGAGTTTATTTTTATATAGATAAAGGAAACTAACAATGGCTTCAGTAATCAATACCAATGTTGCATCTTTAAATGCACAGCGGAACCTTACAAGCTCGCAATCAGACCTTGCTACTTCACTTCAGCGTTTATCATCTGGCTTACGCATCAACAGTGCCAAAGATGATGCGGCAGGTCTTGCGATTTCAGATCGTTTCACCACGCAAATTCGTGGTTTAAATCAAGCGTCACGTAATGCTAATGATGCGATCTCACTATCGCAAACTGCTGAAGGTGCGCTGGGTGAAGTAACCAGTAACTTACAACGGATTCGTGAATTGGCCGTGCAATCTGCCAATGCGACCAACTCATCTTCTGATCGTGCAGCATTGGATTTAGAAGTACAGCAACGCTTATCTGAAATTGATCGAATTTCAAGTCAAACTTCATTTAATGGTCAAAAAATTCTCGATGGTACATTTGGTCAGGCGGCCTTCCAAGTGGGTGCTAATGTCGGTGAAACAATTACTTTAGATTTAAGTACCAGTATGCGGCCTAATACAATAGGTCGATTGGCAGAAGTGACGTCTGGATTTAACTTGAATTCACTCGCAAGTGACGAGCCTACTCCAGCGGTATACAATTCAGCGCCTATTACACCTTTTGATTTCAGTACTGTTCCTGCAGAACTAGGCACATCAACTGTTGCAGTAACTACAGCCGCTGTAGCAGGTGATAGCATTGATATTAATGGTGTTACATTTACTTTCGCTCAGGGGGCTGCAAATATATCGGTTACTAGTGCAACCAGCGTAACTATCACTGGTGATATTTCTACTACCCCATTAACCCCAACTACGACAGCATCTCAGTTAGATGCAGCCATTGATGCATACATAGCTGATGTTGGGAGTGCTGATGCAAGATTAGATGACATCACACCAAGCAATGGCACAGGTACGCTCACACTGACATATGCAACGGCGGGCTTACCGAGTGATAACAATACTATTACTGTTGGCGCTGGTAGCACATTAGCTGCGACTATTGCTGTAGACGCAACAGGTTCCAACGTAGGTGAAGATATTGTCGTGGGAACCACAACAGTCAATCTTTCAACAAGTATTACATCTGCAGATGACTTAGTAAGTGTTATTAACGCAGCATTGGTCGCAGCAGGTGATACCAGTGTCATTGCTAGTGCAGGACCCGATGACTCGCTAATTTTAACAACGAGCGATACAGGAACAACTATCGCAATACCAACGCCGGTCCCCACGGCTGGTGACACAAATGCTGTTGCCTTAATTGGTGCTACAAATGCGACTTCATCCCATGCTGGGTTGGCAGCTGCAACACTAAATATTGCAGTAGGTGATTTTAGTATTCAATTAGGTGACTCAACTGCAGTGACGGTCTCAGGTGAGTTTACGACTGCACAATCTATTGTTGATGCTGTTAATGGCGCATTAGCAGGTAATGCAACTGCACAGTTAAATGATGACGGCACCATGAGTATATTTTCTGCCCAAGATGTGACCATCACTGGCACGGATGGTTTAACAACGCTAGGCTTGGCGGCATCAACACTGGCTGATGGAAGTCTGATTGGTAGCAACATCTTAGATGTTAACTCTTCAAATGAGATTATCCGTCGCCTTGATTCAGCGCTAACATCAATAAGCGATTTGCGCAGTACCTTTGGTGCGATTCAAAACCGTTTTGAATCAACGATTAGTAACCTGGGCACTGCGGTTGAGAATTTAAGTGCGGCACGTAGTCGAATTCTGGATGCTGACTTTGCAGCAGAAACAGCGGCACTAACGCGTGCTCAAATATTGCAACAAGCAGGTACCGCGATGTTATCGCAAGCGAATGCGATACCTCAGAATGTATTGAGTTTGTTACAAGGTTAAACTCGTAGATCGGTTTTTTGTTTATTACACTGCGTAGGTCGGGTTTCAACCCGACGGATAGTAGCGAACTCATGTTGGGTTAAAACCCAACCCATGGCTGAATAATTAGAACCCAACCTAATATTATGTAGGTTGGGTTCTAATTATTCCACTGCGTAGTTCGGGTTTCAACCCGACGAATAGTAGCAAATCATGTTGGGTTAAAACCCAACCCACGAACTTGAAAATACTTTAACCCGACGATAAATTTACAACCAAACACTATCCCAATGCGGCCAATTGGCTAGTTTTTTAACCAAACCCGCTCTTAATGGGTTGGCAACAATATAGCGAGCAATTGCTAGCCGATCTTCCTCTTTTCTTAGGGCGTGGTCATGAAAGCCCGCTTGCCAGATTGAACCTGTGCGATTTAACTGCTGATTAATCCCTTTGGCACTATGACCTTTAACTAATTTCATAATCTGAGCTAAATCATGCTCATCAGCATTTTGCAAGTGCAATAAGCCATGAAAATGATCGGGCATAATCACCCAGCACATCCATTGGCATTGATGGTGCTGTTCGCTTTCACGTAAGGTATTGATAAGCATACGAGCACAGCTAAAGTCATTAAATAGGGCTGTGCGGTGGTGGGTCACCGAGGTGATAAGATATTCACGGCCAGTTTCAGAAAATCGTCCTTTGCGGAGATCGTTACAGCTCATTGATTACATCCTTGTAGTAATGATGAGTTGATTTTATGTTGATGGGGATTAGATTACCATCTATATGTAGGTCGGGTTTCAACCCGCTGGTTGGTAGCGAATAATGTTGGTCTGAAGTCCAACCTACAATGAATAGCCGTAGGTCGGGTTTCAACCCGACAGGTAGTGGCAAATCATGTTGGGTTAAAACCCAACCCACGATATTCAACTCCACAAATTAAAATTGAAAAAAGGCTAAAGTTATTCCACCCATAGTCGTTAACGTATCCGGAAGCAGTGAATACAACACATTAAGATGTATATCTGCTATTTACGAAAGGGTTGACACCCACTCACTATGGAGAAAATGTCATGGCTTCAGTAATCAATACCAACGTTGCATCTTTGAATGCACAAAAAAATCTAACGCAATCACAAAATGCGCTTGCAACTTCTTTGCAACGGTTATCATCTGGTTTACGCATCAACAGTGCCAAAGATGATGCGGCAGGTCTTGCGATTTCAGATCGTTTCACCACGCAAATTCGTGGTTTAAATCAAGCGTCACGTAATGCTAATGATGCGATCTCACTATCGCAAACTGCTGAAGGTGCGCTGGGTGAAGTAACCAGTAACTTACAACGGATTCGTGAATTGGCCGTGCAATCTGCCAATGCGACCAACTCATCTTCTGATCGTGCAGCATTGGATTTAGAAGTACAGCAACGCTTATCTGAAATTGATCGAATTTCAAGTCAAACTTCATTTAATGGTCAAAAAATTCTCGATGGTACATTTGGTCAGGCGGCCTTCCAAGTGGGTGCTAATGTCGGTGAAACAATTACTTTAGATTTAAGTACCAGTATGCGGCCTAATACAATAGGTCGATTGGCAGAAGTGACGTCTGGATTTAACTTGAATTCACTCGCAAGTGACGAGCCTACTCCAGCGGTATACAATTCAGCGCCTATTACACCTTTTGATTTCAGTACTGTTCCTGCAGAACTAGGCACATCAACTGTTGCAGTAACTACAGCCGCTGTAGCAGGTGATAGCATTGATATTAATGGTGTTACATTTACTTTCGCTCAGGGGGCTGCAAATATATCGGTTACTAGTGCAACCAGCGTAACTATCACTGGTGATATTTCTACTACCCCATTAACCCCAACTACGACAGCATCTCAGTTAGATGCAGCCATTGATGCATACATAGCTGATGTTGGGAGTGCTGATGCAAGATTAGATGACATCACACCAAGCAATGGCACAGGTACGCTCACACTGACATATGCAACGGCGGGCTTACCGAGTGATAACAATACTATTACTGTTGGCGCTGGTAGCACATTAGCTGCGACTATTGCTGTAGACGCAACAGGTTCCAACGTAGGTGAAGATATTGTCGTGGGAACCACAACAGTCAATCTTTCAACAAGTATTACATCTGCAGATGACTTAGTAAGTGTTATTAACGCAGCATTGGTCGCAGCAGGTGATACCAGTGTCATTGCTAGTGCAGGACCCGATGACTCGCTAATTTTAACAACGAGCGATACAGGAACAACTATCGCAATACCAACGCCGGTCCCCACGGCTGGTGACACAAATGCTGTTGCCTTAATTGGTGCTACAAATGCGACTTCATCCCATGCTGGGTTGGCAGCTGCAACACTAAATATTGCAGTAGGTGATTTTAGTATTCAATTAGGTGACTCAACTGCAGTGACGGTCTCAGGTGAGTTTACGACTGCACAATCTATTGTTGATGCTGTTAATGGCGCATTAGCAGGTAATGCAACTGCACAGTTAAATGATGACGGCACCATGAGTATATTTTCTGCCCAAGATGTGACCATCACTGGCACGGATGGTTTAACAACGCTAGGCTTGGCGGCATCAACACTGGCTGATGGAAGTCTGATTGGTAGCAACATCTTAGATGTTAACTCTTCAAATGAGATTATCCGTCGCCTTGATTCAGCGCTAACATCAATAAGCGATTTGCGCAGTACCTTTGGTGCGATTCAAAACCGTTTTGAATCAACGATTAGTAACCTGGGCACTGCGGTTGAGAATTTAAGTGCGGCACGTAGTCGAATTCTGGATGCTGACTTTGCAGCAGAAACAGCGGCACTAACGCGTGCTCAAATATTGCAACAAGCAGGTACCGCGATGTTATCGCAAGCGAATGCGATACCTCAGAATGTATTGAGTTTGTTACAAGGTTAAACTCGTAGATCGGTTTTTTGTTTATTACACTGCGTAGGTCGGGTTTCAACCCGACGGATAGTAGCGAACTCATGTTGGGTTAAAACCCAACCCATGGCTGAATAATTAGAACCCAACCTAATATTATGTAGGTTGGGTTCTAATTATTCCACTGCGTAGTTCGGGTTTCAACCCGACGAATAGTAGCAAATCATGTTGGGTTAAAACCCAACCCACGAACTTGAAAATACTTTAACCCGACGATAAATTTACAACCAAACACTATCCCAATGCGGCCAATTGGCTAGTTTTTTAACCAAACCCGCTCTTAATGGGTTGGCAACAATATAGCGAGCAATTGCTAGCCGATCTTCCTCTTTTCTTAGGGCGTGGTCATGAAAGCCCGCTTGCCAGATTGAACCTGTGCGATTTAACTGCTGATTAATCCCTTTGGCACTATGACCTTTAACTAATTTCATAATCTGAGCTAAATCATGCTCATCAGCATTTTGCAAGTGCAATAAGCCATGAAAATGATCGGGCATAATCACCCAGCACATCCATTGGCATTGATGGTGCTGTTCGCTTTCACGTAAGGTATTGATAAGCATACGAGCACAGCTAAAGTCATTAAATAGGGCTGTGCGGTGGTGGGTCACCGAGGTGATAAGATATTCACGGCCAGTTTCAGAAAATCGTCCTTTGCGGAGATCGTTACAGCTCATTGATTACATCCTTGTAGTAATGATGAGTTGATTTTATGTTGATGGGGATTAGATTACCATCTATATGTAGGTCGGGTTTCAACCCGCTGGTTGGTAGCGAATAATGTTGGTCTGAAGTCCAACCTACAATGAATAGCCGTAGGTCGGGTTTCAACCCGACAGGTAGTGGCAAATCATGTTGGGTTAAAACCCAACCCACGATATTCAACTCCACAAATTAAAATTGAAAAAAGGCTAAAGTTATTCCACCCATAGTCGTTAACGTATCCGGAAGCAGTGAATACAACACATTAAGATGTATATCTGCTATTTACGAAAGGGTTGACACCCACTCACTATGGAGAAAATGTCATGGCTTCAGTAATCAATACCAACGTTGCATCTTTGAATGCACAAAAAAATCTAACGCAATCACAATCTTCACTTGCTACATCTTTGCAACGTTTATCATCAGGCCTACGTATCAATAGTGCTAAAGATGATGCGGCAGGTCTTGCGATTTCAGATCGTTTTACCACACAAATTCGTGGTTTAAACCAAGCGGGCCGTAATGCTAATGATGCGATTTCACTTTCTCAAACCGCTGAAGGCGCGTTGAGCGAAGTAACAAGCAACTTACAACGTATTCGTGAATTAGCAGTGCAATCTGCCAATGCGACTAACTCGTCATCTGATAGAGCAGCGCTTGATTTAGAAGTACAACAACGTTTAGCTGAAATTGACCGTATTTCAAGCTCAACCTCATTTAATGGCCAAAAAATCCTTGATGGCACCTTTGGTAATGCGGCCTTCCAAGTAGGCGCTAATGTCGGTGAAACCATTTCATTGGATTTGACAACTAGTATGCGTCAGGCATCTATTGGTGACATCGCTAGTACCACTTCAACGGGTGCTGCGGCTGATTTCACTGCTGTTGCCGCCACGACAGGAGCGCTAGGGACTTTTACCGCTACTTCTGGTGCATCTGTAATTGGTCAAAACTTCACGTTAGCTGTTGACGGCGTTGATATTGTTAACTTTACAGCAACTGGCACTAGTGATGTTGTTGATGCTGCTTTCATAGATGGTGCGAGTGGGCTTGGTAATGCAACTGTGCAAGCCAATTTAGCAGCCGCTGGCATTACGGTTTCAGGTACAGCAAGTCTTAATACTTTGGCATTCTCAAGAGCAGACGGCGTTAACTTTGATACCACATTAGTGAGTGACTTGGGTGCAACAACTCAGGGTGCTTTTACCAATCTCGCTGAAGGTGCGACTTTAACTACAACTGACGGTGATCCTGCCGGCATTACATTGGCTTCTGGTGACTTGAGTATTGCAGTTGGTACTGGAGCAGCAGTTGAAATTACAGGCACATTTGCCAATGCTGATGAGTTAATTGCTGCAATTAATAATGTTGATGGTGCGGTTGCCTCTTTAAGTGGTTCAGAAGTTAAAATTATTGCATCGGCTGATTTGACGATTTCGGGTAATAACACTCTTGGACTGGCAACGGCAACAGTAGCGGCAGATACTACTGGTTTAAGTGCAACTACCGTTGATAGTGTTGATAGCGCCAATGAAACAATTTTACGAATTGATGCCGCCTTAGGTGCCGTGAGTGACTTACGTAGCACCTTTGGTGCGATTCAAAACCGTTTTGAATCAACCATTAGTAACTTAAGTACAGCGGTTGAGAACTTAAGTGCTGCACGTAGTCGTATTCTTGACGCGGATTTCGCGGCAGAAACAGCAAACTTAACACGTGCTCAAATATTGCAACAAGCGGGTACTGCCATGTTGGCACAAGCGAACTCTTTACCACAAAACGTATTGAGTTTATTGGGCTAAACTATAAAGGGAAGGTGAGTCTAAGGCATTAGACTCACCATTTCTCTTTAAGAATAATAGGGGGGGGATGTTGTGATGGAAATTACCAATAATCAAATTAACCCAGTTGCTTTGGAAGGCCGTGCGCCGACCAAGGCTTCTTCCGTTGTACCAGCAGAAACCGCATTAACGGTTAAGCCTGATGAAGTGAATTTTCGTGAGTCTTTGCAAGCTGCAGTAGCACAATTAAATGACTATATGCAGAATGTGGAACGAAGCTTGCAGTTCACTATCGATGAAGAGAGCGGTAAAGACGTGGTCACGGTATTGGACAAAAAAACTGAGGAAATCATTCGTCAGTTCCCATCAGAAGAAGTGCTGGTTATTGCAAGACAGATAGCAGAACAAAGAGATAGCGTAGTGAGTTTATTTAGTTCACAAGTTTAAGTTGGAATTTATTCCAACATTGGCAGGTAGCTGATTGTCGGGTTGAAACCCGACCTACGGTGGGCGAATGTAGGTTGGTGTTAATCCAACATTTAGGAAGAGGTATAGAAAATGGCTATTACGACAAGTGGTGTTGGTTCAGGCATAGATATTGAAAGCCTAGTCACCAAGTTAATAGCGGCAGAAGGTCAGCCAGCAACTAACCGTTTAAATAAAAAAGAAGCTACGTGGCAAGCAGATTTATCCGCCTATGGTAGCTTGAAAAGTGCGTTAAGTAGCTTTCAATCAGCGGTTAAGGCTCTGAATGATCCAGCTGATTTTTTAGGTCGAACATCTACATCTAGCAACACAGAAGTATTTTCTGCCACGGCGGATCAAACCGCCGTGCCAGGAAAATACGATATTGAAGTGATTCAATTGGCTGAATCGGCCAAATCACGTTCAGGTAATTTTACGTCAGCAGATGAAGTGGTGGGCGCGGGGTCCTTAGCCATTAGCTTAGGTGCTGATACGTTTAATATTACTGTTGATAGTGAAAATAATACCTTGGCGGGTTTGCGTGACGCCATTAATGCGGCAAGTGATAATCCGGGTATTACAGCATCAATCATTAATGTTGATGGTGGTTCACGATTAGTCCTTACCTCTGACAAATTAGGCTCTGCAAATACTATTGGTATTGTAGCTAGCGATGATGATGGTATGCCGGAAGATACGGCTGGCTTATCACGTTTAGCAACGATCAATTTAACTACAGTTCAAGCGGCACAAGATGCCATTATCAATGTTGATAGTCAAGCGGTTACGAGAGATAGCAATACGTTTTCTGATGTGATTTCTGGGGTTAAATTTACCTTGGATTCTGCGTCGCCTGGCACGGTGGAATCATTGTCAATAGGCTTGGATAAAGGCGCATTGATTAAAAATGTGAATAGCTTTGTCAAAGCCTATAATTCATTAGCCGATACGATGGCTAACTTATCTTCTTTTAATGCTGATACTGGTGCGGCTGGTACCTTGTTAGGTGACTCGGCATTACGTAGTGTGCAAAGTAAAATCAGTGAAACATTGAGCAGTTCTATATCGGGATTGGGTTTTGGTTCTTTAGTATCAATTGGTATAACTACCAATGATGAAGGCAATTTAGAAGTTGATTCAGCAAAATTAGATAGCGTAATGACCGCCGATTATACGGCTGTCTCACAGTTATTTTCATCTGAAAATGGTTTGGCAAAATCATTGGATAGCCTGTTAGAACGCTATATTTCATCTGATGGTATTTTGACAGCACGACAAGACGGATTGCAAACAAACATTGATGCTCTCGATGGCGACCGTGAGCAATTAAATCGTCGACTAGCGAGCTTAGATGAGCGATATCGTGCACAATTTACTGCGATGGATATATTGGTCGCTCAGCTGACATCATTGGGTGATTATTTGTCACAGCAGTTGGCGAGCTTGCCTGAACCTAATTCGATTCGTCGTCGATAAGGTTTAAATAAAGCACCGATGTAGGTCAGGTTTCAACCCGACGGCTAGAGCCACATATCATGTTGAAAAGAATTGTAGCCTACAAATCATGACTATTTTTGACCATTCAGCTAAAGTTATGTCTTATTTTGACGATATAGAATTTGAGGGCAATATCATCACGATATTGTAAACAAGATATGGAAAAGGATAAAAACATGAATGCCAGCGCTGCAATGAAACAATATCAACATAACTATATTCAAGGTGGCGCTGAGACGGCTTCACCTCATCGATTGGTTCAAATGTTGATGGAAGGCGCATTAGATAAGTTGCTGGCTGCTAGACGTTTTATGATTGCAAAAGATATCGCTAAAAAAGGCGAAAATATTAGTTGGACCATTTCCATTATCGACAGTTTACGTTCATGCTTGAATGTGGAAGTTGGTGGTGAGTTTGCTCAGAATTTGTATGCTTTGTATGACTATATGGAACAGAAGTTGTTAGAAGCAAATATTAAAAACGATACCAAACTGATTGATGAAGTGGCCAAGTTGATGATTCAAGTTAAATCTGGTTGGGATGCCATTCCTCAAGAACATCACAATACAACGTCAAAATAACCAACGCAGTATGAATACCATATTTGATTTAGCCACTGATATTATTGTTATCAGTCGGCAGTTAATTTTACATGCTGAAATGTCAGAGTGGGATGAGTTTACTGAATTAGATGCGAAACGCCAGTATCTAGTACGATCAATGAATCTTGAAAAAATTGATTTATCTGATGAAGATAACGTGACCTTTCGTGGCTTGATGAATGAGATGATAGAACTCAATGAACAGTTAGGGAAAATTTGTACAGAACAGCGATCTGAACTGGCAAAAAAATTAAAGGAGATACGTCTTGGTGCAAAGGCTAAAAACGCTTATTCGTAAATGCTTAGCTTGCTTTTGAGAAAATATCATGAGTGTAATCAATACTAATATTTCATCTTTAAACGCTATGCGCCAGCTTAATAGCAATAGCAATGTGATGACACAAACTCTACAGCGTTTATCTTCTGGCTTACGTATTAATAGTGCCAAAGATGATGCCGCTGGTTTGGCGATTAGTGAACGATTTACGACTCAAATACGTGGCCTTCAACAGGTCGGACGTAATACCAATGATGCAGTTTCTCTGGCTCAAACGGCTGAAGGTGCCTTGGCTAGCTTATCTGAATTAATGCAACGTGGACGAGAGCTTGCCGTGCAGGCCGTTAATGCGACAAATTCAACCTCAGATCGTCAAGCTCTGCAAAAAGAAATCTCCCAGATCCAATCAGAAATAGGTCGGGTAACCCGCGATACCTCATTTAACTCAATCAGCCTATTCCAGCCTCTCGGAGCAACCGGTGGATCGTCATCATTTTCTGATACTGAAAATAGAATACTGACTGATTCACAGAGTACTTGGTTACAACAAAGTGAAAAAATAATTAAAGATTATTATGGGTTGCAAGCCACTAAATTCTGAGTTGAAAATTATTTTTGATGATGGAACCGTCGTTAGCGGTGCTGATGCCTATGTAATTAGTAATTCACCTTATCCTGACACCACGCTTGAACTACATTTTAATGTTGCCACTATTAAATCTGCCTATGATGCTGGCGGTGAAGAAGCAGTTGGTAATTTAGTTGCTCATGAAATGACACATGCCGTCATGGGGGCAACGACCAATTTAGGCTCATTTTCAAGATGGTTTATAGAAGGTTCCGCTCAGTTTATTGAAGGTGGCGATCCTAATTTAGCTAATGCTTATGCGAATAATGGCAATAACGTAACTGCATCAGATGCTATTGCTAATAATATTGATAACGCAGGCGTTATACCAGGATCTTGGCCTGTTACAGAGTTAAACTATGGAACGGCCTATGCAGCAACACGCTATCTTGATTATCTAACAACAAATGAATATACAACATCTGATGGTATAAAAAGTGTTATGAATTATCTAAGTTCTGATGGTGGCACGCATACTTTAGATCAATACTTTGCTCAAGCTGGTCTGAAAAATGAGAGCGGTGGAGACATTACTAGCGAAGCTGATTTTGTAGCAGCATTCAAGGCTGATGGTGATGAGTTCATTGATACTGTTTTACAGCCCACATTTTCTAATGGTGCTGCTGATATTGGTGGTGTCGGTGGCTCTGATGCTGTCGGCGACCCAACAGGCGCAAGTGGAATACGTGATACCTCGTATGCGGGTGCAGTGCCGAATATTACGAATTTAACGGACAATCCACTGCTTGGGTTTTTAGAAATATATCCTACTGATAATAAGATATTAGCTTCTTCAACGATGACATTTCAAGTTGGTAGTAATGTCGGTGAAACGATTGACGTTAGCCTTACTAGTTTGAGTTTGGAAGATTTAAATTTAGATGCCTTAGATGTAGTGAGTCTTGGCAATACTGCGATCACGGCATTTGATAGTGCATTAAATAATGTAAGTACTATACGTGCCCAGTGGGGTGCGGTTCAAAATAGACTTGAATCTGTATTGGCTGTAACAGCAACGGGTATTGAAAACTTATCAGCAAGTCGTTCAAGAATTATGGACGCAGACTTTGCAATTGAAACGGCCAATTTAACCCGGGCTCAGATTATGCAACAAGCAGGTTCGGCCATGTTGGCGCAGGCTAATTCATTACCCCAACAGGTATTAAGCTTATTAGGATAGTCATTAAAAAGCATTATTTTTAGCCCATTTATTTATAGCTAAAATGAAGTGTGTCATTTTTTTGACAATCAATAAAAAAGGTGGTTAACTCTTGGCTTGCGAATTACTTATGTCGTGCTATTCGATGTAATATTAACTTCAATGGCTGGAGCGAAAATGAGTTCAAACAATGTACTGCTGGTGGATGTTGATCCAGTCCGACGTGAGTTGTTATCAACATTGGTCGAGTTTATAAATTGCCAAGCGGTTATTGTTAAAAATATTGATTTGTGGTTTGAAGATGCCGGTGAGTTATCGAATATTGCAATGGCAATTGTAGGTGACTGTGGTGATAAACATCAAACCAAGCAGTTGTTACGTGAATTAGTTAATCATGAAACACGGGTTCCGGTTTTTCAATTAGATCTAGCGGATGCTGAAGTGATTGATTTCCCTGGCACATTAGGTACCTTATCCCTTCCTGTTAAATATCCTCAATTAAGTAATGCTTTACAACAAGCTATTATTTATCGTGGGCAACATGAAGGTACAGGCGACAATCAAGCTTATGATTATCGGCGTTTAGTTGGAAATAGCCGTGCAATGAAAGCGGTACAGCGGATGATCGACCAAGTGTCTGAATCTGATGCAAATGTATTGATTTTAGGCGAATCAGGTACCGGTAAAGAAGTGGTGGCACGAAACCTTCACCACTTGTCTTCACGTAAACAAAAACCTTTTGTACCGGTCAACTGTGGTGCTATTCCTGCTGAACTTTTAGAAAGTGAATTATTTGGCCATGAGAAAGGGTCGTTCACCGGTGCCATAACGGCGCGTAAAGGTCGTTTTGAAATGGCAGAAGGCGGAACACTCTTTCTTGATGAAATTGGTGATATGCCATTACCTATGCAGGTAAAATTATTACGAGTGTTGCAAGAACGTACCTATGAGCGTGTCGGTAGTAACAAAACCATAGTGGCCAATGTTCGAGTCATTGCTGCGACACATCGAAACTTAGAAGATCATATAATAGATGGGCGCTTTCGTGAAGATTTGTTTTATCGCTTGAATGTGTTTCCGATAGAAATGCCTGCACTACGTGAACGTCCAGAAGATATCCCGTTATTGATTAATGAATTAATTACCCGAGTCGAACATGAAAATCGTGGCACGGTCCGCTTAACCTCGGCCGCTATTGCATCTTTGTATCGTTATCAGTGGCCAGGCAATGTCCGTGAGTTAGCCAATATTGTTGAGCGTTTGGTGATTCTTTTTCCCTACGGCACGGTAGATTACGATGATTTGCCTGGGAAGTTTCAGGTTGATGGTGATGACTTGCCAGCAGCGGTTGTCACAATAATTGATGAAACGCCACTATCAAAGGTAATGAAACTGGTGGAAGCTAGGCCTCTAGTCATTCTTACTGAAAGAGCTTCAGATGACATGATATTAGCAGAAATCGATAGCTTGCCAGAAGATGGCTTAGACTTAAAAGAACATCTTGCAAACCTTGAATATTTATTGATTAAACAAGCTTTAGATGAAGCGACGGGTGTCGTAGCACACGCAGCAAACAGATTAAAAATGCGCCGTACAACATTGGTGGAAAAAATGCGTAAATACGGTATTCAGCGAGATATTGACTAGCGTTTACACCTCGTTTTATAAAGCCAGTCAGTGCTTTGAGTCCTAGCTAATAGATTGGTATAAATCATCGCTTTTAGATGGCGATGTATTGTAGACATGTTTGTTGCCCATATTAACGAAGAGACATTAGTTGTTATGGGGGAGGAAGTATCAACGAAACATGAGTAGGCGGGGAGTAATGCCTAGCGTTTAGTTCACCCCCCGTGCGTGTCCCTGCCGCTTTGAATAATAATTCGAGTGAACATCATTGATATGTCTTTAGATGTATTAGCCTGTGGCGTAATTGTAGTGAATCTTGATGCCGATCCTTGAACGTCAAAATGCTGTCAGTGAGCATGACGTTGATCATAGTTTAAATGATGATATACGTAGCCATGATCAACGCCATATTATTGAATCATCAGAAAACAATAATGGTGCTAGACACCCTACGGCTAACGACTTAGATATAAGATTATGCGATTTAGAGAGCAATGTGTTGAGATTCCAGAGAAGGTTGGCAAGAAGTCTGCATAAGTAAGGTTAACCAAAGAATTACTGGAGAACCATAATGATGATTAATGCAATTGACCCTAACCAATTATTAATGCAAATGCGTGCTGCACAAGCAGAAGCATCTCAACAAACCGCTCAAATTACGGCACCTAATCAAAGCGAAGGTGGTGATTCGGTTAGTTTTTCAAGCTTAATGAAATCTGCGGTTGATCAGGTTAACGAAACGCAAAAAGCATCTGGCACGCTCAAAACAGCCTTTGAAATGGGTGATCCTAGTGTCAGTCTAGCTGATGCGATGATTGCATCACAAAAAGCAAGTGTGGCCTTTCAAGCTACATTGCAAGTTCGAAATAAGTTAGTATCGGCATATGAAGAAGTAATGAGAATGAGCGTTTAGATTTCCTAAACCCCATAATTGATACTTAAAGAGAAAAATAATGGAAAACGTCCCAGCCACTACTAATTCCCCAGGAATGATGCCTTTGCCCACGACACCACTTGGTGCAATGCAAGCTAACGTATCGCGCCAACCTATTATGAAACAAGTCATGTTTTTAGTCGCTATTGCTGCCAGTATTGCAATTGGTGGTTATGTGTTGATGTGGTCACAAACACCAAATTATCAGGTGTTGTTTTCAGGTATGCAGCCGAAAGAATCTTCAGAGGTTGTCGCTATTTTGCAGCAATCTAATATTGACTATAAATTAGATCCTACTACGGGGGCTTTATTGGTACCCGCTTCTGAAGTGCAAGCATTGCGTATGAAGCTAGCCGCAGAAGGCCTACCACGTAGTTCAATGCAAGGTATGGAAATGTTGGATGGTGATCAAGGCTTTGGTACCAGCCAATTTGTAGAGCGCGCCCGTTATCAACGCGCTATGGAAGAAGAACTTTCACGTTCAATCTCACAATTAAATAATGTTCAAAGTGCTCGCGTACATTTAGCGACACCAAAACAGTCGGTTTTTGTCCGTGATCGCAAAGAGCCAACGGCATCGGTTATCTTAAATTTATATGCAGGAAGAAATATAGAGCCGGGTCAGGTGACTGCCATTACGCATATGGTCGCATCAAGTGTACCTAATATGTCTAATACTGACGTGACTGTAGTCGATCAACGAGGACGGCTACTCAGCAAAAATGATCGTGATGCTAATGTGGCATTAAGTGATACTCAGTTGGAATACACTCAAAAATTAGAAAAAGGCTATATTCGCCGTATTGAAGATATATTGTCTCCGATTGTGGGTATGGACGGTGTTCGAGCACAAGTTGTAGCTGAAGTTGATTTCACAGTAACTGAGCAAACTCAGGAAAGTTATAACCCTGATCTTGCTGCAGTGCGTAGCGAACAAATTCAAGAAGAAAAACGCGTAGGTGCTGGTGGCGCATCTGGTGTGCCTGGAGCACTAACCAATCAACCCCCTGGTGGAGGTGTAGCTCCTGAAACGGCAGCTAATCTTGATGGACAAGCTACTTCAACTGTGCCCGGTAGTAGTAGCAAAAACAGTACGACGAATTATGAATTGGACCGCACGATAAGCCATACCCGTGTCGCTCCGGGAGCTGTTAGGAAATTAAGTGTTGCAGTATTAATCGATGAGCGTCATAGTCTTGATACTGAAGGTAATGTGATTACTACGGCACTTACAGAACCGGAAATGACTCGAATCAATGCTTTGGTAATGGATGCGATTGGTTTTAATCAAGCCCGAGGTGATAGTTTAAATGTGGTTAATGCACCGTTTATCGTACCTGCTATCGTTGCGGCTTTGCCTGACCTACCGATTTGGGAACAAACATGGGTGTGGGATATTGCTAAACAAGTATTGGGTGGGTTATTGGTGTTATTTTTAATATTCGGAGTGATTCGCCCCGCTTTTAAAGACCTCAATAAGATCCCTGTCGCAGATAATAAGCAAGGTCCTGATGTTAACTCACAAGGTACGCCATCCACGCAACAACGAGCAGCTTCGGGTTCTACTGGAGATGATATAGCAAAGATCACCACGGGTTCCGCCGATATGGAAGAACAACTGAGTAATGTACGTAGCTTAGTGCAGCAAGATCCTGCATTAGTAGCACAAGTGGTTAAAAATTGGTCGGCGAGTGATGCATAATGGCTGAAGAAGCGCGAAAATTAACAGGTACAGAGAAAGCCGCAGTATTTTTGCGGTCATTAGGTGAAACTGATGCGGCGGAAGTATTGAAGCACATGACGCCGAAAGAAGTCCAAAAGATTGGCCAGGCCATGGCGAGACTAAATAATGTGAATCGGCTTGAAGTAAAAAGTGTATTGGATGACTTTGTTTCTACCGTGGAACAAGAAACGGGCTTAGGTATCGGTTCTCATGATTATGTCCGTAAAATGTTGGTTGGCGCATTAGGTGTGGATAAGGCCGGTAGTTTGCTAGACAAAATCTTGTCAGGTGGTAATACTAATGGCCTAGAACAACTTAAGTGGATGGATGCACGTGCCATTTATGAAGTTATTCGATTAGAACATCCACAAATTATTGCGATTGTCTGTTCCTTTTTAGAATCCGATCAGGCCGCCTCGGTCCTTGCCCAGTTTCCTGAACGCGATCAAGCGAATATACTACTGCGTGTCGCAACATTAGACGGTATTCAACCGTCAGCATTGACTGAATTGAATGATATTTTAGAAAAACAATTCAGTGGTAGTTCGGGCGGTCAAAAAACGACAGTTGGTGGACTGAAAACAGCGGCTGATATACTCAACTTTGTTGAAGGTAGTGTTGAAGCGGCCATCATGGAGAAGATAAAAGAATCTGAACCTGATTTGGGCCAAGGTATCGAAGATCTTATGTTTGTCTTTGATAATCTTATTGACGTTGATGATCGTGGCATTCAGACTTTGATGCGTGAAATCCAAACCGATCAGTTACAGCTTGCCTTGAAAGGTGCTGATGAAAGTCTGCGAGAAAAATTCCTTAAAAATATGTCACAACGGGCAGCAGAAATGTTACGCGATGACTTAGAAGCAATGCCTCCGGTGCGAGTGAGTGATGTCGAAGCGGCTCAAAAAGCAATACTTACCGTAGCGCGTACTTTGTCTGATAAAGGTGAGATTATGTTAGGTGGCAGTGGTGGCGATGACTTCCTCTGATAATGAAGTGATTACTGCACAGTCTGACATTGTGTCATCAGAAGAACTCAATGCGGCTTATGAACGTTGGCAGGCACCAAAAATGGTGTCCGTTAATGACGTTGAAGATGATTCTCATAAATTATTTACTGTAGAAGACATAGAAGCGTTACAAAAAGATGCGGAAGAGGAAGGCTATAAAGCCGGATTTGAGTTGGGACGGGAAGCTGGTAACAACGCTGGCTTAACGGCGGGACAACAACAAATAAATCAGCAAGTGAACTATTTGAAACAGATCATGACCACTTTAAATACGCCGTTATTAGAGTTGGATCAGCAAATTGAAACGGATTTAATCGCCTTAGTAACAACTATGACGCGGCAATTAGTGCGTCGAGAATTAAAAACACAACCCGAACAAGTGATTGGTGCCGTACGCGCCGCGATGGCCGTGTTACCAATTAATGACCGAAAATTAAAGATATTTTTGCACCCCCAAGATGTGGAATTGGTCAAAAAAGGCTTATCACTTGAAGATGATGGCGGCTGGCATTGGATAGCAGATCCTTTATTAACGCGAGGTGGTGTTCGACTTGAAACTGTCAATACGACGGTTGATGCCACTGTGGAAGCGCGTCTGAATAGTGTCATTAATAAATTATTGGGTGAGGAACGAAGTAGTGACCACGCCGAGTAATGCGTTATCCCCGCAAGCTAACCGCACTGAAAATTGGCGGTCACGATTAAAAGAACACCAACAAAGACTAGATAATGACCCGGTAGAAGTACTGCCAGTAAAGGGGCGTTTAACACGAATGGTAGGTTTAACCCTAGAAGCCGTTGGTTTTCAAGCCGCAATAGGAAGCCGTTGCGAAATAGAATGTGTTGCAGGCCGTACAGTAGAAGCTGAGGTTGTAGGCTTTTCAGGCGAAATCCTTTATTTGATGCCAACGGGAGATATGCGTGGTCTAGTACCCAATGCTCGGGTTAGGCCGCTTGCCAGTGATTCTCAAGTGCCAGTAGGTGATGGTTTGTTAGGTCGCGTGGTGGATGGTGCTTGCAAACCTTTAGATGGCAAAGGCCCATTAAAAGTAAATGATCGCGTACCTTTACATGGCCAGCCAATTAACCCGCTAGCGCGATCACCAGTACGCCAACATCTTGATGTTGGCGTTGAAGCGATTAATGCCTTACTAAGTGTTGGACGTGGGCAAAGGATGGGATTATTTGCCGGTAGTGGTGTTGGTAAAAGTGTACTGCTAGGCATGATGACTAAGTTTACTGAAGCCGATGTGATAGTCGTAGGTTTGATCGGTGAGCGTGGTCGAGAAGTCAAAGAATTCATTGAAGATATTTTGGGTGAAGAAGGCCTGAAACGGGCGGTAGTGGTGGCATCTCCTGCCGATCATTCGCCTTTAATGCGTTTGCATGGTGCGATGTTGGCGACCAGTATTGCCGAATATTTTCGTGATCAAGGTAAGCAGGTTTTATTGTTAATGGATTCTCTTACTCGCTTTGCCCAAGCACAGCGTGAAATTGCCTTGGCGATAGGTGAACCACCGGCAACTAAAGGTTATCCGCCTTCTGTATTTGCATTATTACCGCAATTAGTTGAACGTGCCGGTACCGGCGCCCAGGGTAAAGGTGCTATTACCGCAATTTATACCGTTTTAACCGAGGGTGATGATCAACAAGATCCTGTAGCGGATTCAGCAAGGGCCATTTTAGATGGTCACATCGTATTATCTCGTCGCCTAGCAGAGGCAGGTCAATACCCTGCGATTGATGTTGAAGCATCGATCAGTCGAGTAATGCCCCAAATTGTCTCCAAAGACCATATTGGTTTGGCGCAATTGTTCAAACGGATATTTTCAACCTATCGACAAAATCAAGACCTAATCAATATTGGTGCCTATGCGATGGGTACTGATCCAGCGATTGATGAAGCGATAGCATTGTATCCACGACTACAAATGCTGATTAAGCAAGATATGGAGCAAGCGGTAAATTGGCAACAAAGCTTGGCGAATTTGAAGCAAGTAATGCAAGAGCCTACCCCTAATAAGAGAGCGACATCACAGATGACGAACAATCAAAATACAAAACGTTTTTAATCTTAATCTTCAATGTTAAATCCTGATACATTAGAAATATGAAACGATCAAAGCGATTATCTCCCGTTATTGTTATAGCGGCTAAAGACACTGAAGCAGCCCTTGTTAAAGTTGGTACTGCTAATGCTGCTTGGTTAGCCGATAAGGAACAATTGGATGATCTACATCGCTACAGGGCAGAATACCTCGATAGATTTCGCCGTGGTGATACTCTGGTAATGTCAGCCCAAAAAGTATTAGAGTTACGGAGCTTTCTGGTTCACCTAGATCAAGCCATTGAAGCTCAAACCCAACAAGTTCAAGCGCGTTATGCGGCTTTGGCCCGTCATCGCGTATTGTGGCAAAAATTCAGTAGTAAAGAACAAGCTATGCAGTCACTAGTGGGTCGTTATCAGGATGAAGAATTAAAACAAGAATCGCGGCAAGAGCAACTCGATAATGATGAACGAAATACGATTCAATGGGTGCGACGCTCACGCTGAGGTTGGCGCTATAACTTTTAGCTCCCAAATCTTTGGTCTATGCGTAAAGTAAAGCTTATTAAATTATCTGGCACGGTCTATGCGTTGTAGTTACAGCATAGTGTGAAAAGTATGACTCGGAAAGAGCTATAGATCATAAAAATAATTGCGTGGCAGGAGACTGGCAAAAATAACCGATTTATGTTTGCTGAAAAGTCGCTCAGTCACCAAGGATGTTGGAGCGAAATACACGCACAGATTGTGGTTATCTTAAATGTGATTGAGAAAAAGGGAATAAGTAATGTCTGACAAAAAAATAAAGGCAATAGACGGTGGTGAGCCATTAGAAATCAGCAATATGGGTAAGTTATTGATTGCCGATAATCATAGCGGGAATAGTGTTATTGAGTTTTACATCTATAGTGTATTAATTATCGAGGCGCGGGGTTAAGCCCTAGTAGTTAGAAGTTATAACAATGTGTCGAGTTATTGTCATCATGAATCAAAAATGTGGTGTGGGGAAAACCACAACTGCAGTTAATTTGGGTCATGCTTTGGCTTTGTTGGGTAAAAAAGTCACTTTATTAGATATGGACCCTCAAGGTCACATAGCAATTAGTCTTGGCTTAAAAAATGATCAAGGCGGTTTAGATCGGGTTTTGTTAAAAGGCGAAAGTTTTGATGATTATCTGATGCCTGCTCGCGACAATCTAGATGTGGTCTGTGCTGGAAATAATTTGACTGATTTTGAACGCCTCGCATTGGGTGGTTCATCTAGGGGTTATAGATTACGAAGGGCGATAGAAGCATCAACATTGATGGCATGTGATTTTGTGCTGATAGATTGTCCCGCATCATCGGGTTTATTGGGCATTAACGCTATCTTTGCCGCAGATGAATTATTGATACCTGTATCAGATGATTATCTCTCGTTACAGGGATTGTCTCGGATAATGCAGATACTAAAGCGTTCAGAATCAGTCTTAGGACATAGCATTCGTTTATGGATCGTTTCAACACGAATGCAATTAAGACGAAGACTTACAGCAGAAGTAAGGCTGAAAATATTAAAATATTTTCCAGGCCGCGTGTTGAAGACAGTAATTAAAGAAAACGCAGTTTTAGCCGCATGTCCGAGTTTGGGTAAATCGGTATTTGAGTATGAAGAAATGGTGACATGTGCTGAAGATTATCAGTCACTTGCACAAGATTTATTAGATGGACGAACCGGCTGATGGAAGAAAATAACACCCCTAGGATACAAGGCCTTAGCGGAGTTAACGTAAGGAGAAGAGCTTCAGTATCAGTTTAAGCAAGTAGTCGCTCAGAAATCTTCAGAAAGAAGATGCCATTGATTCCGTCGAAAAGTTCAAAAAGACAAAATAGATGTGGCGTTACTAGATGAGATTTTTACCACAAGTGTTCACTAACGCTTTTGTATGATTAGGTTGTCTATTGATAATTTAAATAACTTCATTGCGAGCGGATATGCCTAGGAATGCTTTAGCGCATGGGCCAAATGGTATGGGAACAAGTATAAAGGGCTTTGCCGAAGATTATGACTTGGGAGGTCAGCGCTTAAGGGAATGGAAAGAAGCTCATATTAATATTGTGCTACACCATCTCTCTACGTTGTCTACAGTTAAAATTCATGGTTGGCATATTGATTGCTTACTGAGTTGTATAAGTAAGTGAAACGGCATCAAAATGACGCTACAGGAGACCGTATGGCACAGGCATTTTTATTAAAAACAGACGTGGCAATGATCAGCAGTAATGCAAGTCAAAACCATACCAAAAATCAGGCTAGAGACTTTGATGAAATAAGGATGGAGTCCTTTTCATCTGCTTTGGACAGGCAAGTAGACAAGCATGATATACAGCAACATAAGAAGCCTAATAAGGCTGATGATACCGGTGATACCTTAGTCACGTCTGATAATAATGTGGATTCGAAAGAGGTCGTTTCTGGTGAAAAAAAAGGCCAAGCGTTACCGGTAGAGTTAGAAGTGATTGCTGAGAATCAATTTGATATTGATGAGAATCAGCTTGCCGTTACTGAAAAAGTATCGTTTAGCATTCCTGAGGTAGATGATAAATCTGAAATAGAGGTTGAACCTGAATTAGTCATTAATGATTTTTTAAACGTTGCTCTAAATATTGGGGCAAAATCAGACGATGCGATTGCTGTTGGACATCATACCGCTTTGACATTAGTTGGGGAGGCGGGGGCCATCAAAAAGAATGTGCTAGAGACGAATAAAGTTCAAACGGTAGAAAATGCTAAACTTGCTCATGATATTGTATTAGCTAACAAAGTCGATACTGCCCCGACCAAACAGCAAAATGAACATCCGGAACAAAAACAGCAAGCTCAGAGTTTAAGATCGGATATATTAAATGCCTTACTCAAAAAACCCAATGCAGAAGGTGACAAGTTAGCTGCTGCGGTAGAACAAAAAATAGTGACCAATTCACCGCTGATACCTATTAATAAAGAAGGGCTAAGTGAAGAGCAAAAAATAATCGCACTAGCTACTAATTTGAAATTAAAAGGGTCAACATTAAAGAGTAGTGTATTGGAACGTAGCGCTACTGTTCCATCGGTACTATTGACACCAGCAGTTCTAGGCAGTAACGCTGTGAGTTCTAATGCTGTGTTAGCCCAACCTATTTTAAATTTACAACCTGCGCTTCAATCAGAAGCCTGGAGCCGCGTGTTAAGTAGTCGTGTGATTTGGATGGCGCGTGAAGGTGTGCAACAAGCATCTTTAAAATTGAATCCTGCTAATATGGGCTCCGTTGAAGTTAAGTTACACATACATAACGACCAAGCGAATATTAGCTTTATAGTTCAGCATGCGTCAACACGTGACGCCTTGGAGCAAGCATTGCCAAGATTACGTGACAGTTTTCAAGAAAGTGGGCTGGAATTAGCCCATGCTGATGTGTCGCAGGAAAATTTCTCTGAGACTGATGAGCAAGATAATAATAAAACAACGAATAATGGTTCGAAATCAGAAAGTGACAATGTCGATACTGAGACCGGTCCTACTACCCATGATGTTAATCTAGTAGAACAAGATATTGCATTGGGTTTAAATGTGTTCGCATAGAGAAAGAATAATAATTATAAGTGGAGCTGGTAATGTTTAAATTAGAGAATTATTCCTTGAAAAGAAGAATGCAAATTGTCGCTGGGTTGGGCATTGTATTTTTGATGTTGGTATTAGGAGTGTTTTGGTATCTGGAGACTTCTGGTGCCCAACCTAATAATCAGATAACGATTTTGACAATATTCACTGCTATCGTGGGTGCTTTATTGTACTTAATTGCCACCTATATCGGCAATGTAGGTATGGCCCGGGCAAATATGCTGGTTGCTGGTATTCAAAATATTAAAAAAGGTGATCTGACGCAAAAAATCAGCATTTCTGGTAAAAGTGATTTTAGTTGGATGGCCTTTGAGTTAGATAACGCTCGGAAAAATGTGGCTGATTTAGTTCATACTTTGGTCGGAGGCATTACTCAGCTAGAAAGCGCGACTCAAAATATGTCAGCCATCAGTAAGCAAACGGCCGATGATGTAATCTCCCAGCAGTCTGAAACAGGTCAAGTTGCTACAGCCATGAATGAAATGGCTGCATCGGTCCAAGAAGTGGCTAGAACGGCAAAAAGTGCAGCAGATGCTGCACGTCATGCTGATAATGAAGCTAAAGCTGGTAAGCAAGTCGTCCTTGAAACAATGAGTGCGATAGATTCATTAGCTAATGAAGTCGAAAAAGCGGCAGAAACACTTAACAATCTCGAAGCTGATATCGGTAATATCGGTGCAATTGTTGATGTTATTAGAGGGATTACGGAACAAACAAATCTACTGGCATTAAATGCCGCAATTGAAGCTGCACGCGCAGGTGAACATGGTCGTGGTTTTGCTGTGGTAGCTGATGAAGTGCGTACTTTAGCTTCAAGAACCCAATCTTCAACTTATGAAATTGAAAAGATGGTCGGTCGCTTACAACAAGGTGCGAAAGCTGCCGTCAAGGTCATGAGTGATGGTCGTCAAAGCGCCAAAATGAGTGTCGAAAAAGCGGCCAGTGCTGGCATAGCCTTAGATACGATAACGGCTATGATTACCACTATGGATGAAATGAGTGCTTCGATTTCAAGTGCTGCTAATGAACAATCATCAGTTGCAGAAGATATTAATCGCGGTATTGTTAATATAAGTCAAGTTGCCGAGCATACAGCCGATGGCGCAAGAGACACCTTGTCTGCGGTAGCCACTATGTCGGCGTTATCAGCCCAATTACAAGAAGCTGCGAGCAAATTTAAAGTTTAAACAACAAAAAAACCAACTAATAAAAAAGCCTGAGAATAGAGTATTCTCGGGCTTTTTTATTTCAAATGAGCTCGTAGCTAGTTTAGGCTGAGTTCGATTGCTGCCAGTGCCGCCATTGGATTTTCTACAGCAGTGATAGGTCGACCAATAACTAGGTAGCTACTACCTGCCGCGATTGCTTTTGTGGGAGTCATTGTACGATGTTGATCACCTTGCTCACTATTTTCAGGACGAATTCCAGGCGTGACCAGCTGAAAATTCTCGTTATAGTGCGCGCGTAAAATAGTCGCTTCTTGTGCTGAACATACCACACCATCTAAGCCGCTTTTATTAGCAAGGGCCGCTAAGCGTAAAACGGTGTCGCTAATTGACCCTTGTAAACCTATTTCATCAAATGTAGTTTGATCCATGCTGGTTAACAATGTGACGCCAATTAGCAAAGGGCGATCGCCATTATTGCCAATAGCTTGGCGGGCAGCGGTCATCATCGCACTGCCACCCAGTGTGTGAACATTCATCATCCATACTCCCAGGTCTGCTGCCGCAGAACAGGCCTTGGCGACGGTATTAGGTATGTCGTGATATTTTAAATCCAAGAAAATATCAAAGCCTTGTTTGACTAGTTTTTCTACAGTGGTAGGACCTGAACGAGTGAAAAGCTCTTTGCCAATTTTAAGTTTACAGCGTGCGGGATCAAGTTGTTTCGCTAAGGCTAATGCGGCATCTGCAGAGGGATAGTCTAAGGCGACAATGATTTTAGAATCAGACATAAAGATAGCTTCCATTAAAAACAATAAAGCGATCCTACATTATGTGTCGTGTTTTTGCTCTCTGATCTCTGTTTCTAACCGATGAAAATGGTATCCTGTGCCAACATTTTTTCTGGAATCAGTGATGGATTTTGATCTTTTAGCACAAGATGGTTTGGCGCGCCGCGGGCGTTTAACCTTCGATCGTGGCACCGTAGAAACCCCCGCCTTTATGCCTGTTGGCACTTATGGCTCCGTCAAATCAGTTACACCCGAAGAAGTCATTGCAACGGGGGCTGAGATTGTATTAGGTAATACCTTTCACTTAATGCTTCGCCCTGGCACCGAGATCATAAACTTGCATGGTGACTTGCATGACTTTATGCGCTGGCAAGGGCCGATACTCACTGATTCCGGTGGTTTCCAAGTATTTAGTTTGGGTGATTTACGAAAAATTACCGAGCAAGGAGTTCATTTTAGATCACCTATTAATGGTGCAAAGGTCTTTTTAGGTCCTGAAGAGTCTATGGCTGTACAGCGCGCCTTAGGTAGTGACATTGTGATGATTTTTGATGAATGTACGCCGTATCCTGCCGATGAATACACGGCAGAAAAATCGATGCAACTGTCGTTACGCTGGGCAAAACGCAGTAAAGAGGCGCATGGCGATAATCCTTCAGCCTTATTTGGCATCGTTCAGGGCGGTATGCATGAAAATTTACGTGATATTTCTCTGCAGGGTCTAACTGAAATCGGTTTTGATGGTTATGCCATTGGTGGTTTATCAGTGGGCGAGCCTAAAGAAGATATGATTCGTATTTTGGACCATTTAGGTCCGAGAATGCCACAAGATAAACCGCATTATTTAATGGGTGTTGGTCGACCAGAAGATTTAGTGGAAGCTGTCGCGCGCGGTATTGATATGTTTGATTGTGTGATGCCGACACGTAATGCACGTAATGGTCATTTATTTGTGCATCACGGTGTGGTTAAAATTCGTAATAGTCGCTATAAAACTGATACAGGCCCATTAGACCCAATGTGTGATTGTTATACCTGTAAAAACTACAGTCGGGCTTATTTACATCACTTAGATCGTACAGGTGAAATGTTGGGGCCACGCTTAAATACTATTCATAATTTGCATTATTACCAGACCCTAATGTCGGGTATTAGAAATGCCATCTCCACCGGAACGCTTAGCCAATTCACCGAAGATTTTTACGCTTTACGGGCACCAGCAGAGTAAGTAGCTATCAAGGTAGGCCGTGCCTGTGGCATAATCGGTTTCTTTTTTATTGTTGAGTACACACTATGTTGGATTTTTTGATTTCCCCAGCACATGCTGCGGGTGAAGCTGCTACACCGGGTATTATGGATTTTGCATTCCCGATTGTTTTATTAGTTTTGTTCTATTTCATGTTAATTCGCCCTAATCAAAAGCGCGCAAAAGCTCACCGCAACATGCAGACTAGCTTAACGAAAGGCGATGAAGTTGTTACTGATGGCGGTTTGATGGGCAAGATCACTGATATTGGTGATAATGCGATCAGTGTGCAATTAGCCGAAAATCTTGAAGTGAAAGTTCGTCGCGAATCAATCAATTCAGTGTTACCAAAAGGTACATTGAAGAAGTTATAACAATACTCGTGAAGCTGTAAAGTTCGCGTTTAGGATATCCAACATGAATCATTATCCCCTGTGGAAAAATTTATTGATTGTCGCTGTGATTTTGTTTGGCGTTTTATTTGCCGTTCCTAATCTATTTGGTGATGATCCGGCAGTTCAGGTCTCAGCCGGAAGAAATGGCAAGGTCGATCTAGCGCTAATGAGCCAAGTAGAAACGGCATTACAAGCACAATCGATTTCTTATAAGCGTGTCGAGATGGAAGATGGCCGCTTATTAGTAAGACTTGCTGATGCAGATGTGCAATTAAAAGCAAAAGATGTGCTTAGTAATTCGATTACTGGTGATTATACGGTTGCGCTTAATCTTGCCCCTACGACACCAAGCTGGCTAGCGGCGATAGGTGCTGAACCAATGAACCTCGGTTTAGATCTACGTGGTGGTGTTCACTTCTTGATGGAAGTGGATATGAATGCTGCCGTAAAACAAGCTTTGGATAGCTATGCCAGTGAATTTCGAACTTTACTGCGTGATGATAAAATTCGTTACCAAAAGATTCAAGTAAATAAAGATAATGTCATCATTACTTTTCGTACAGTTGAACATAGGGATCTGGCTGATGCTAAATTAGGTAGTGAATATTCTCAGCTTAAAGTTGCGGTCATAGAAGATAGTGCCACAGCTTCTTTAGAAATGAATTTGACTGAAGTCGCCTTACGTGAAATTAAATCACTCGCTTTACAGCAAAACATTATTACATTACGTAATCGGATCAACGAATTGGGCGTTGCAGAGCCAACGGTTCAGCAACAGGGTGATAGCCGTATTGTTGTGCAACTACCTGGCGTGCAAGATACCGCACAAGCTAAGAAAATATTAGGCGCGACTGCAACTTTAGAATTTCGTTTAGTTGATAATGACCATGATGTACAAGATGCGATAAATGGTCGTGTTCCAGCGGGTTCTAAATTGTTTTACCATCGTGATGGCAGGCCTTATCTATTAGATAACCGTGTAATGTTGACTGGCGAACATATTATCAATGCCGCATCAACAATTGATTCTCAATCTGGAACACCGGCGGTATCAATAACCTTAGATGGCAAAGGTGCTCGAGCATTTAGTAATGTCACACGGGACAACATTGGTAACCCAATGGCCGTGGTTTTTATTGAATCCAAGACCGAGGTTCGAGAAATCAATGGTGAGAAGGTTAAAGTTCGTCGTCTGGTTCCTGAAGTGATTAATGTTGCGACTATTCGTGACCAATTAAGTAAGAAGTTCCAGATTTCGGGACTTGATTCTACTTCAGAGGCTTATGATTTGGCGCTATTGTTACGTGCAGGTGCACTTGCCGCGCCAATAGAGATTGTTGAAGAAAGAACCGTGGGGCCAAGTTTAGGTCAAGACAACATTGATCAAGGTTTTGCTTCAGTTATCATTGGTTTTGTGTTCGTTTTAGTCTTTATGGCCATTTGGTATCGCGTATTTGGCCTTGTTGCCAATTTGGCATTGGCAGCTAACCTGATTTTGATTATTGCATTATTATCAATGCTACAAGCGACTTTAACCATGCCTGGTATCGCAGGTATTGTATTAACCGTTGGTATGGCGGTGGATGCAAATGTGTTGATCTTTGAGCGCATACGAGAAGAGCTACGCATCGGTAACAGTCCTCAAGCCAGTATTAATGCCGGTTATGCTAAAGCATTCTCAACGATTGCCGATGCCAATATCACCACATTAATTGCTGCAGTTGTACTATTTGGTTTCGGTACCGGCTCTATTAAAGGCTTCGCGGTGACCTTATCACTGGGGATTCTAACGTCAATGTTTACCGCGATTATGGGAACTCGGGCTGTGATCAATTTTATCTACGGTCATAAGCAACGCCCAACGTTATCCATATAAGGTACAAATTATGCAAATTATGAAAGAAACAACGCACTTTAACTTTATGGGCAAACGCAAGATAGCAGCGGTTTTTTCTGTCTTATTGGTTTTAGCTTCACTTGCATCATTATTTAAGCAAGGCCTTAATTTAGGTATCGATTTTACCGGTGGCACCATCATCGAGTTGGCTTATCAAGATGAAGCCAAACTTGATAATATTCGAACTACATTGAAAGAAGGTGGCTTTACTGATGCGGCGGTGCAGAATTTTGGTTCTATACGCGATATATTGATTTACATGCCTGTTATAGCGACTAAAAATATGGCTGATCTGAGTAATGAAGTTCTCGCCGTTTTACAAAAGGACAGCGCAGAGCCCATTGATGTTAGGCGGGTAGAATTTGTTGGACCACAAGTCGGAGAAGAGCTTACTGAAGATGGAGGTTTGGCAATGTTATACGCGTTGATCGGTATCTTAATTTATGTCTCATTCCGTTTTGAATACAGGTTTGCGATTGGATCAGTCGTTGCTTTGATACATGACGTGATAATTACATTAGGTCTTTTCTCTCTATTTCGCTTGGAGTTTGATTTAACCGTGCTAGCTGCAATATTGGCTGTTATTGGTTATTCACTCAACGATACAATCGTGGTTTTTGACCGTATCCGAGAAACTTTTTTACGTAAGCGCAAAGGGGATTCGATAGACATTGTAAATAGCGCCTTGAATGACACGCTAAGCAGAACATTGATGACTTCTGGTACGACGTTATTGGTTGTTTTTTCTCTTTACTGGTTTGGTGGTAATGTCATCCATGATTTTGCTATCGCTTTATTGGTGGGTATTGTAGTTGGTACTTATTCTTCAATTTATATTGCGAGCACTGTCGTTTTAGCAATGGGTGTCAGCAAAGCGGATCTAATGCCGCCAGAAAAACCAGAAGGCGAAGATGCTAACGAAGATGGTAGCCAAGTTTAGCTTGACTACTCATACTAGTTATACAAAAAAGCCCGATTGATTCGGGCTTTTTTGTAGCTAATGATATTCTCTATCTTGAAATGAGAGCGATTTGTTGAATGATTTTTTTAGATGCAGATTTTTTTGTTGTGTTGGTTCAGATATCTTAATAATCTGGGCTGTCCGATTGTTTGGCCTATCATCTGCAGGCTGAGTAACACTTTCTACACTAAGTATACGCAAGCCAGCACCATTACCTTTGAAACTCATAAAAGTAGCAAATTCTTCTAGCCCTTCCATTATGTTTCTTAGTTCAAGTTCTTGTGCTTTATTATTCATAAATTCCATATACCTATTTAGTCCTACTTTATATCGGTAATGAAATGATTTTCTTGAGTAAAAATGTTTAGGTATTTAGATTTTGTCAGCATTGGTCTAATGAAAAACAATTCTCACGTTAAGACCTTTTACATAAGAAGATAGTACATGCCGGCAAGAGATTGGGATTGATTTCGAGCTAATTAAAAACTGTCAGCTTAGCTTAAGCTTATATTGCTATGGTTGTTCATAAATTAGTCTGAACTTTGTGATGAATGAGTCCTCTAATCTTTATCATCAAGGAATTTCCTCATTTTTTAATTAGGAGAAACATTGTATGGTTTAAGACCCAACTAAACGGAGAACATAATGCGTGTAATTAAAAAATGGCTATTTGTCTTACTCATAGGCTTGAGTCAATCGTTGATGGCCCAGGTGCAAGATGTTTCATTACATTATGTCGGCCCTACAAAAGGTAGTGTATGGCAGGGCTTACAACAAGGGCTCGATGAAGCCAACATTCAAGGTGAATTTTTGGGTCAAAAATATACTTTGCACGTCGTTAGCATGGAAGAGTTAATGGCTTTGGATGATGCTACTGCTATTCTACTCGCTACAGATGAACAGCAAGTTTTAGCTATTGCCCAATCTGAAAAGTTTGCCAATGTTGCAGTATTTAATTTGATCTCAGATTCAGATGCTTTACGTTCAGCGTGTTTAACTAATTTATTGAGTATCACAGCAAGTAAAAAAATGAAACAAGATGCCTTGGCACAATGGTTAGCAAAAAATTCTGAATCAAAAGCCCATGTGCAAGGTTGGCATGAAGACTTTGTGAAGTTCGCAGCGAGCCAGTTGAATAGCCGTTTTAAGAAGGCACATGGTGTGGCCATGGATAATGATGCTTGGTCAGGATGGGCGGCGGTCAAATTACTCTCAGATACTGTTGCTAGAACACAAAGTACTGACGCGGCTGTCACGTTGAATTATCTGAAAAATAAAATCGCCTTTGATGGTCAAAAAGGTGCGGGAGCAACTTTTCGCGACACAGGGCAATTACGGCAGTTAGTATTACTGGTAGAAGGCAATAAAATTGTTGCTGAAGCGCCATTGCGAGGCGTGAAAGGTGGATTAGATAGTTTAGGCTTAAAAAGCTGTAAATAATAATGAATGTTAAGGAAATAATAATGAAATTAAAACAACTTATACTTTCGACATTGGTTCTTGTCAGCGCTAGCGCTTGGGCAGATCCAACATATCGTTTATTTGTTACTAATGAGAAAGATAACTCGGTGAGTGTGATTGATTCACGTACTGGTACTTTGGAGACGACACTGAAACTTGGTGAGCGTCCTCGTGGCATTGGTTTATCACCCGATCATAAAACACTTTATGTCGCTCTGAGTGGTGATCATGCTATTGGCATGGTTAATGTCGCGACCTTAGAACTTTTAGGCAATTTAAAGGCAGGTCAAGATCCAGAAACGTTTGCTGTACATCCCAATGGTAATTTGTATTTATCTAATGAAGATGATGCAAAAGCAAGCGTACTTAATCCTGCCACAAACGAGATTATAGAAGAAATTCGTGTCGGTCTAGAGCCAGAAGGTGTCGCGGTCTCACCAGATGGTAGCATCGTATTAGTGACCAGTGAGTCTACTAATATGGTGCATGTTATAGATACTGCCGCTCATAAAGTTGTAGCCAATATTTTAGTGGCAGCACGACCACGTGGTCTAGCTTTTAGTCATGATGGTTCACGCGCTTACGTAAGCAGTGAAATCGGTAATGAGGTAGCGATCATTGACACCAAAACTTATGCTATTACTAAAACAGCAACTGTCGATGTGCCACGATCTAAGCCGATGGCAATTAAAATCAGCCCTGATGACAAAACTCTATATTTAACAACGGGTCGAGCAGCTAAAGTGGTCATTATGGATGCAACAACATTGGAGATAAAATCAACGGCTGATGTTGGAAATCGTGTGTGGGGTGCGGCATTAAGTCGTGATGGTTCAACTCTTTATACTGCAAATGGTGTGAGTAATACTGTTTCTGTTGTAGATACCGCTACTAGCAAATCTGTGATGGAAATTAAAGTTGGTGATAGTCCTTGGGGACTCGTACTAGATGATTAACATCTAGCTTACTCGCTAAACAGCTAAAACCCGATAATGATTCCGTCATTATCGGGTTTTTTATTGTTTGCTACTTTGTTGTTAGTGATTGGCACGGTATGATGCATCCATGAATATTATTTTACGTTATATTGATTTGTGTCGGCTTAAAGCTGGGCCTGCAGATATGCCAGCTTCAAGTATGCTGCTTAAATCAACACTGTTAGCTTATTTCTTACTTGGTATTATTATTAGCCGTATCGATAGTGCTTGGGATGTCAGTATTATAAGCAGTTTAGCTGATACCTTATTTATGATCGCGGCTATTGGAATCATGCTCCATTTGAAAGGTTTAGATGCACGTTACCGGCAAACTTTAATGGCCTTAGCGGGTGCCGGTATAATTCTAGATTTAATTGGTCTGCCACTGATGATCTGGCTTAATCAGATCGATAAGTTGGAACAGGGGACCAGTGTTGCTCTGTTATTAATGATTGCCTTAATGTTTTGGAGCTTAATGATCATCGCTCATATATTTCGACAAGCTTTAGATATCAAGGCTGGTAGTGCCGCTATGATAACCATTATTTACACTGCGATGTCCTTAGTTGTACTCGGACTCACCCTTTCAGGAGTTGCCTAAGTGCATATTCATATATTAGGTATTTGTGGCACTTTCATGGGGGGCGTAGCGCTATTAGCGCGTGAGTTGGGCATGACAGTTTCAGGCTCTGATGCCAATGTTTACCCGCCAATGAGTGAGCAGCTTGCCGCTGCAGGTATCGATTTACAACAAGGATACTTAGCGGAGCATTTAGATCCCGCACCTGATTTAGTGGTGTTGGGCAATGCACTGTCTCGTGGTAACCCCGCAGTGGAATATGTGCTTAACAAAGGGTTGCCTTATATTTCTGGGCCGCAATGGTTAGCGGAATATGTTTTAAAAGATAAATGGGTGCTCGCTGTTTCAGGTACACATGGCAAAACCACAACGAGTAGTTTATTAGCTTGGATTTTGGAAGATGCGGGTATGTCGCCTGGATTTTTAATCGGTGGTGTACCGGATAATTTCGGTGAAACGGCTCGATTGGGAAAAACACCTTTTTTTGTGATTGAAGCCGATGAATATGACACCGCATTTTTTGATAAGCGGTCTAAGTTTGTCCATTATCATCCACGCACTTTAGTAGTCAATAATCTTGAGTTTGATCATGCCGACATATTTGAAGACTTAGCGGCCATTCAAAAGCAATTTCATCACCTAATTCGTACCGTACCTTCCGAAGGATTAGTGATCAGCCCTAATAATGTACCCGCTATTGAACAGGTATTTGACATGGGCTGTTGGACACCACGTCAAACAGTCGATTTAAATATGGGTGATGTGCAGGCACAGAATATTGCTGACGATGGTGGTCAGTTTGATGTGATTCACCATGATGAAAAAGTGGGCACAGTGAATTGGCCAATGTTAGGCCAGCATAATGTAAGTAATGCATTGGCTGCTCTAGCGGCGGCCCATCATGTTGGTGTGAAATTTGATCATGGCTGTGAAGCCTTGGGTCGGTTTTCAGGAATAAAACGTCGCATGGAGTTATGTGGTGAAGTGCAGGGCGTGCGAGTGTATGATGATTTTGCTCATCACCCGACAGCAATTGCTACCACCATCGGTGGTTTACGTGCCAATATCGGCAATCGTAAATTGATTGCGGTTTTAGAACCTCGATCTAATACGATGAAAATGGGCATACACCAACATACTTTAGCCAATTCACTGATGGCCGCTGATCGGGTGATTTTGCTTGAAGATCAGGGGTTGAAATTATCATTAGCGGAAATTCAACAACAACTGGGTGATATGTCGACCATTAAGCAAAATATTGATCAAATTATTGAGCTTGTTTGCCAAGAAGCAACCTCTGGTGATGAAGTTTTAATCATGAGTAATGGCGGATTTGGTGGTATACATCAACGTTTGTTAACAGCATTGGCGGCAAGATGATTGATCCTAGACAGATAGCTTTAGCTATTACAGGTGCCTCAGGAGCCCCTTACAGTAAACGTTTGCTTGAAGTATTGTTGGCACAAGGAATAACGGTTCACCTGATGGTGTCAGCTGCTGGTCGAATTGTGCTTGCTGACGAATTAGATTGGAAATTACCTGCTAGAGCCAGCGATATTCATAAAATGCTTATTGCCGAATTTGCTTGTGCACCAGAATTATTAAAAGTTTACGGTGAGCAACAATGGAGTTCACCATTAGCCAGTGGTTCGCACAAGGTAGCTACCATGGTCGTTTGCCCCTGTACCATGGGCACTTTGTCATCAATTGCCGTTGGTAGCAGTGATAATCTAATCAATCGCGCCGCCGATGTGATGATAAAAGAAAATCGTAAATTAATATTAGTACCTCGCGAAGCACCATTTTCGACAATACACTTGGAAAATATGCTAAAACTAGCCCGAATAGGTGTATGTATCTTACCGCCAAGTCCTGGCTTTTATTTCAAGCCAACCCAGTTATCCGATATCGTTGATTTTGTGGTGGCGAGAATATTAGACCAAGCTACGATCGAACATACACTTCAACCTCGTTGGGGTGAATAATTTCATCATAGTCACGTATAATTACTCGATAATTGTCCGGATGGAATAACTCATGTCAGATATCGAAATTGCACAACAAGCCAAGATGGAACAAATTCTAGCCCTTGCTGAGCAGCGCTTAGGTTTAGACCCTCTTAAACTTGACCCCTATGGTCGATACAAAGCTAAAGTTTCGCTAGATGTTATGGATGATTTGGCGGATAAACCTAGCGGAAAACTTATCCTCGTTACCGCTGTAAGTCCTACTCCAGCAGGCGAAGGCAAAACCACTACTACGATCGGCTTAAGCGATGCATTAAATCGCATAGGCAAAAAATCTATGGTCTGTGTCCGCGAACCGTCAATGGGGCCATGTTTTGGAATGAAAGGCGGCGCAGCGGGTGGTGGTTATGCGCAAGTAGTGCCTATGGAAGATATCAATCTACACTTCACTGGCGACTTACATGCAATTGCGTCAGCACATAATCTACTCGCGGCGATGATAGATAATCATATTCATCACGGTAATGTTCTGGATCTGGACGTGCGAAAGATCACTTGGCGACGAGTGATGGATATGAACGACCGGGCTCTTCGTCAGATAAATGTTGCCTTAGGTGGCACAGCGAATGGTTTTCCTCGTGAAGATGGCTTTGATATTGTTGTTGCCTCAGAAGTGATGGCTATCTTTTGTTTATCCAATTCACTGAAAGAACTTAAACAACGTCTAAGCAATATCCTAATTGGTTATTCACGTGATGGCACTGCTCGTTTTGCACATGATTTAAAAGCCCATGGTGCAATGGCGGCCTTATTAAAAGAAGCATTGAAACCAAACCTAGTTCAAACATTAGAAAATAATCCTGCCTTTGTACATGGCGGCCCTTTTGCCAATATTGCTCACGGCTGTAATTCTATTATCGCGACCAAGATGGCATTGAAGTTAAGTGATTATGTCGTCACTGAAGCCGGTTTCGGTGCCGATTTGGGCGCAGAGAAGTTTATAGATATTAAATGTCGTAAAGCAGGCATTAAACCAGATATGGCGGTGATTGTAGCAACTGTGAAAGCTTTAAAATATCATGGTGGCGTAGAGGTTAAAGATTTAGCGAATGAAGATTTATCTGCCTTAGAACAAGGAATGGAGAATCTAAAACGTCACCTGACTAATATTCAACAACACTTTGGCTTGTCATGTGTTGTTGCAATCAATCACTTTGTACAAGATACCGACGCCGAAATTGATTTAATCAAAAAAACGGTAGAATCTTATGGTACAAAAGCTATTGTGGCAACGCATTGGGCCCATGGTGGTGCAGGCGCAGAAGAATTGGCACAAGCAGTAGTGGCGACATTGAATGAAACCAATAATGAATGTAAGTTTTTATATGCTGATGATGAACCCTTGTGGGACAAAATAACTGCAGTAGCGACGAAAACCTATGGTGCTAGTGAAGTGGTTGCTGATAAAAAGGTTTTAGCTAAACTGGAGTTGTTTAGCAAAACACATCAACATGTGCCGGTCTGTATAGCAAAAACACCATATTCTTTCAGTAGCGATCCAACATTACGTGGCGCAGCTACAGGGCACACTCTGACAATTAGAGATGTCCGATTGTCGAGTGGTGCCGAGTTTGTTGTGGTTCTCTGTGGCGATATTATGACTATGCCTGGCTTGCCAAAACAGCCCGCTAGTGAACGTATTGATATTAGTGATGACGGCGCAATAAGCGGTTTATTTTAGATAATAAATTATTGCTGAGCACGGTGTTTTTTAATTAAATCATAAGCCACCTGAATGTCTTTAGCTTGCTCAGTGGCAACGGCTATCATATCTTCAGGCAAGCCTTGGCCAGTTAGTTTATCAGGATGATATTGGCTCATTAATTTTCGATATGCCCGCTTAATTTCTTGATCGGTACTGCTTTTATTAACGCCTAAGGCCTTGTATGCATCTTCCAAAGCTGAAGGTGAACTCGTGTTACCCTGCGAGAAGTGGGATTGATTGAGTAACATGTCGAGCATTTGTTTAAATTCAGCGGCGCTGTAACCTAAGCGTAATGCTATTTTTTCAAGTAAGGTATGTTCAGCAGGATCGAGTTTACCGTCAGCTAATGCCATAACGGTTAGATACATCAGTAATACTTGTTTTAAGTTTGATGTATTTCCACAAGTAGCCATAAACTCGTTTAAAGTCGCGTCAATATCAAAATTTGCTACTGAGCCACGTTTAAATTGAGCTATTGCTTGTTCTCGATGTTCCGTCGACATACCCATTTTTTGAATAAATTGCTCGACATGTGCAATTTCATCTTTAGAAATATGACCGTCTACTTTAGCAAGCTTGCCCATTAATACAAACGCTGTTTCTAAGAAGACTGCTTTACGGTGATCATTGCCTAGCGGGTTTATTCCGCCCAGACCATATTGTCTACCACGATCGATACTGCTGCCGATTAAATAGCCTAGAAAGGCGCCAAATAAGCCCAATAAATAATAACCAGCAACGATAAAAATGATTTTAAACATAGGTAAGATCTTTTATTATATTTTATGAGAGATTGTTCAGAGAGTTACCGCCTACGATACAGTAGATCGTAATAATCTCATTATAGAAAAAAAAGAGGTCTAATCTAAGACACCTTCTAGTCCAGTATTTAGTGCGAGTAGAGTGGCAATTTTCTCTGAGATATCTTCTTCTTGTAAGCCCAGTTGCTGCCATTCTTTATGAGGAAACTCCGCCAATATAGTCTGCTGATTTTTATCGCTATAGCTAGATTCACTAATATATCGAGCAATATACACGGCGCAAGCAGCAGAAGAAATGTTGTCATAGCATAGAGGATTGCCTGCCTTGGTAACAGTATCAATTAATTCGCCAGGAAATTGCCAGATTCGACACAATTCACCACAGACTTCTTGATGAGTAAACCCTAGGTGCTGACGTTCGGAATCCGCTCGATTTATGCCGGCTCTGACATCAGAATTTATTTTTCTTGCGGTAGTCGCATCATCTAAGTGAATGAGCACTTTCCCTAAACTGCTGAGGAGACCTGCAGTGAAAATCATTTCACTATCATTAAGTTTAGTATCATCAGCTAACCATTTTGCATAAGTCGCGGTACGAAAATTATCAATCCAGAAGTCATCTAAATTGATGCCAGGAATATCATTAATTGAACTGACAAGGCCTGAGACCACAATTAGTTTTTTTAACTCATTCACGCCGAGAAATACTAGGGCTTGTTGAATGGAGCCAATTTTGCTGGAAAGACCATAATGAGCTGAATTAACTAAACGTAAAACCTTAACTGAAATGACCTGCTCTTTTTCAACGTTTATAGCGATAGACTTGAAGTCAATATTAGGATCATTAGCTTGAGTGAGCAGGATCCTTACAATTTCTGGAATTTGAGGAATATTATCAATTTGGTTAAATAAAGGCTGCATTTCTAGCTTCATAGTAGGACGTTTCCTCAGTTAACTAATATGGACATGATGCTGCTATTGTTGTTAAGGCTTTAATATATCAGTGGTCAGAATTTTTTGTTAGGCTAAAATAAAGTAAAATTCCGCCCCAAAGACCGAATACCCAACTTAACATAGGTATGCCTGCAATCATAGACGGAGCATAGCCATCCAGCCCTTTAATCACCGCTGCGCCAATAACAAAGGCCGCGCCACTGATAGCCGCGGCACTACGATAGCTTGCATTACGAACTTCCTGCTGTAGTTGTTTGAGATCATGGGATGATAATTGCATTTTCAATTTACCATCTTGAGCCTGCTGGACTAGTGAATGCATCATGCTCGGTAGCTTTGGTAAAGTTTGTGCCCAGTTTGGAATTTCCTGCTTGATATTAGCAAATGCTGCTTGCCAGCCCATTTTTTCTTGCATCCATTGCTCAAGTATAGGTTTTGCTGTTTTCCACAAATCTAGTTCGGGATATAGTTGCCGACCCAATCCTTCGATATTGAGCAATGTTTTTTGCAATAAGACCAGTTGTGGTTGTACTTCCATGTTAAAGCGGCGGGCAGTTTGAAATAAACGTAGCAAAACTTGCCCAAATGATATCTGATTGAGTGGCTTAGCAAATATAGGTTCGCAGACACTGCGGATAGCAGCTTCGAATTCATCGATACGTGTATCAGCAGGCACCCAACCCGATTGAATATGTAATTCTGCTACGCGCCGATAATCACTATTGAAAAAAGCGAGGAAGTTGTCGGCTAAGTAATTTTGATCATCGGGTGACAAGGTGCCCATAATGCCAAAATCAATGGCAATATATCGAGGATTTTCAGGATCTGAAACATCGACCATGATATTGCCAGGATGCATATCGGCATGGAAAAAGCCGTGCTTGAAAGCTTGAGTGAAAAATATCTCTACACCCGTTTCCGCTAACCTCTCCATATTAACGTTCTTAGCGTGTAATTGGGCAATGTCGCCGATAGGAATACCGTAAATACGCTCTTGAACCAGTAAGTTACTTTTAGTTAACTGCCAATTTATTTCAGGTACATACAGTAAGCTGGAGTTTGCAAAGTTACGGCGTAGTTGTGAGGCTGATGATGCTTCTCGCATCATATCTAATTCATCAAATAGATTTTTTTCTATTTCAGCAACCACATCCATAGGACGAAGTCGTCTACCATCTACCCAGAAACGTTCAGCTAAGCCAGCTAAGGTACGTAATAGGTCAATATCACGACGAATGCGTTGTTTTATATTGGGCCGAACAATTTTGATAACGACATCACTGCCATCAATCAGGGTGGCTGCATGAACTTGAGCAATGGAAGCAGAGGCGAGTGGTGCTTCATCAATATGTGAAAATAAGGTATCAAGGTCTTGTTCGCCGTAAGCTTGCTGGATTAAACTTCGTGCCTGTTCATTGGGAAAAGGAAGCACTTGGTCTTGTAGTTTAGCTAAAGAATTAGCGATATCATCAGGTAACAAATCTCGTCGGGTTGATAATATTTGGCCGATTTTGACAAAAATGGGACCGAGATCTTCTAATGCTAAACGTAATCGTTCACCACGAGGAGCTTCATTGCTATGCGTCCAACGATACGGTGATAAGTAGCTTAAAAAACGTAGGGGACGCAGTAAATGGGTGTTTTGAATGAATTCATCCAAGCGATGTTTTGATAACACATGATTGATTTGAATTAGACGATAGAGATGCTGTAGTTTCATTATTTATAATCTGTTGATACGTGCTTCGAGGCGGTCAAAATCGGCACGCAAAGTGTCAATATCATGCATATAGGTTTTGATTTGAGATTTGTCCGGTAATAGCCGACTTTCTTCACGCAGATATTCAGCTATATTTTGTTGCATCGAAATTTGTGTGCTTTTTGCCCATGAAGCGACTTGTCTTATACCATGAGCAATAGGGTAAGCTAAGGTATCGCCAGTAATCCGAGCGAGTTGTGCTTCCCAATCAAAATCGAAACCTTCAAGTAGATCACGTAATTGTTTAGCAAATTGCACATCGCCGTTTATATCAATGTCAGCAGAGAATAAACTTTCTGGATCTTTGCCCAGTTTAGCTAAGGTTAACGCATTGCCAGTGATAGTCAAATCAATGGCATGTTGGGGTGTTGTTGATAGATGTAACTGTCGTTGCTTAACTGTCATCGCAATCGTTTGATTAAAGTCTCTGATCTTGATGGTGATGCAACGTGATTCAAATTGATCTAGCTTGGCTTTAGTTTCAGGATCTTGAGCTAGTGCAGCATTTAAGGCTAATTCTATAGGTTTAAGTACTGAGCTCAAAATTTATAACCACTATGTAAGGCCACAATTCCGGCACTCATATTATGATAGTCACAACGTTCAAAACCAGCATCAACCATCATCTGTTTCATGGTTTCTTGATCGGGATGCATTCGAATTGATTCAGCTAAATAACGGTAGCTATCTTCATCATTCGAAAAAATCTTGCCAATTTTTGGTAATAGTTTGAAGGAATAGGTATCGTAAATGGGCGCTAGCCATTCTGCAGGTTTAGAAAACTCTAATACTAATAATCGACCTCCTGGTTTTAGGATGCGAAACATGGAGCGTAGCGCGGCATCTTTATCAGTAACATTTCGCAGTCCAAAGGCAATAGTGATAACATCAAAAGTATTATCTGGAAAGGGTAGGCATTCGGCATTGGCTTGAACGTAGTTAATGTTACCAATGACGCCTTCATCAGTGAGGCGATCGCGACCGACATTAAGCATGCTGGCGTTGATGTCAGCTAAGATGACTTGGCCTGTACTACCGACTAGCTTAGAAAACTTTAATGCGAGATCGCCAGTACCACCGGCAATATCTAATACTTTTGCACCTCGTCTGACACCGCTGGTATGGATAGTAAATTTTTTCCACAAGCGATGAATACCCATCGACATTAAGTCATTCATTAAGTCATATTTACCAGCAACAGAATGAAATACACCTGCAACATGTTTGACTTTATCTTTGGTCGGGACTTCTTTATAACCAAAGTGAGTGGTTTTTTTTTCTTCCACGATCTTTTAACCTTGTCGTTGATAACCTGCTTTTTCAAGCCTATTTAGGTAGTCTTGCCAGTGAATATCTTGATGTGTTGCAAGATCATACAAATAATCCCACGTAAATAAACCACTGTCATGACCATCATCAAAATAAATTTTAAGTGCATAGTTGCCTGTAGGTTCAATTTGATTAATGCCTACTTGTTCTTTATTTGTTTGTAATACTTCTTGGCCTGCGCCATGACCTCGTACTTCAGCGGAAGGAGAATAAACACGTAAATACTCCGCTGATAAGTTGTAGCTAACTTCGCCATAGGTTAGCTCGAGCATTTTCGATTTTTTGTGTAAGGTGATGCCCGTTGGGAAATTAGTGTTCGCCATGATATTCCTTATAGAATGTAACGAGATAAATCTTCGTTTTGTACAAGTGCAGATAACTGACTATTTACATAGTCTGCATCGATGGTTGCTCGAATTTTTACATCGCCACCGGTTTTATATGAGAGTTCTTCTAACAATTTTTCCAGCACAGTATGCAGGCGTCGTGCGCCGATATTTTCTGTTTGCTCATTAACTTGCCATGCTAATTCAGCAATACGTTGCAAGCCTTCTGTGGTGAAGTCTATATGAGTACCTTCGGTAGCAAGCAGCGCTGTGTATTGCTCAGTGAGTGAGGCGTTTGGTTCGGTCAATATGCGGACAAATTCATCTGCGCCCAGAGCTTGTAGCTCGACGCGGATAGGTAATCGCCCTTGTAGTTCAGGAATTAAGTCTGAAGGTTTACTTAGATGAAAGGCGCCCGAAGCAATAAAGAGAATGTGATCAGTTTTAATGATGCCGTATTTAGTTGTGACCGAACTACCTTCAACGAGTGGCAATAAATCGCGCTGTACGCCAGCACGAGATACATCAGCACCACTAGAGCCTTCACTACGATTTGTAATTTTATCGATTTCATCTAGAAACACAATGCCATCTTGCTCCACAGACTCAATAACTTTACTTCTTAGGTCATCTTCATTAATAAGTTTATAAGCTTCTTCTTCAACTAGTAACTTCATCGCTTTAGCAACGGTCAGCTTGCGGGATGTTTTATTCGAAGTGGACATGTTTTTGAACATATCTTGAAGTTGATTTGTCATTTCTTCCATACCGGGGGGTGACATGATTTCAATGCCAACCTTGGACGAATCGAGTTCTAATTCAATTTCTCGATCGTCCAATTGACCCTCGCGCAACATTTTACGAAAGCGTTGGCGAGTAGATGAATCATCTTCGGTATGTTGGTCGCGGGCAGGCCGAAGTAATGCATCTAAGATGCGTTCTTCAGCGGCATCATCAGCGCGTAATTTAACGCCTTCACTAGCCTGTTCACGGAGATTTTTCATTGCGATTTCTGCAAGATCACGAATGATTGATTCAACATCACGACCAACATAACCAACTTCTGTGAATTTGGTGGCTTCGACTTTTATAAACGGTGCTTTGACTAAGGCTGCTAAGCGACGGGCAATTTCAGTTTTTCCTACGCCAGTAGGGCCAATCATCAGGATGTTTTTTGGGGAAATTTCATGCTGAAGCTCGGTACTAAGTTGTTTGCGACGCCAGCGATTACGTAAAGCAATAGCAACGGCTCTTTTAGCCGCTTGTTGACCGATAATATGTTTATCTAGCTCAATAACGATTTGTTGAGGTGTGAGTGCTTGCATAATAATTTCTATGACCCGCTTTCTAAAGTTTCTATAGTAAGGTTATGGTTGGTATAGATGCAAATGTCAGCGGCAATGTGCAAGCCTTTTTCAACGATATCTCTTGCACTTAAATCCGTGTTTTCCATTAGCGCTGTTGCGGCTGATTGAGCATATGGTCCACCTGAACCGATTGCCATTAACCCGTGTTCAGGTTCGATAACATCTCCGTTGCCAGAAATTATTAGGGATGTGTGTGCATCAGCAACAGCAAGCAATGCTTCTAGGCGACGCATAATGCGGTCAGTACGCCAATCTTTAGCTAATTCTAATGCGCTACGAGTCAAATTACCCTGATGTTTTTCTAGCTTAGCTTCAAAGCGTTCAAACAATGTGAAGGCATCAGCCGTGCCCCCAGCAAATCCAGCGATGACTTTGTCATTGTATAATCGTCTGACCTTACGTGCATTACCCTTCATAACAGTATTGCCGAGGCTTACTTGTCCGTCACCGCCGATAACGACTTGGCCATTACGACGATAAGAAAGGATGGTAGTACCGCGGTACTGTTCCATAGTGAACTCCTAAAACACAGAAATATTAAGCGCAGATAGTATACTATGTGTTGTTTTTACGCACAGTCAATATCTTTTAAGTCGCCGTGAGAAAAGGACTGATTAGCCATTGTAAGTAATAAATGAACATAATAGTTGACATGTGTAGCACTTTTACGCAAAATGCCGTTCTTTCGTGGAGGGGTTCCCGAGCGGCCAAAGGGATCAGACTGTAAATCTGACGGCTCAGCCTTCGGAGGTTCGAATCCTCCTCCCTCCACCAAGTTATATGTAGTAGTTAGAGTTAATGTGCGGGTGTAGTTCAATGGTAGAACTCCAGCCTTCCAAGCTGATCACGTGGGTTCGATTCCCATCACCCGCTCCATTGTTTGGATCAAAAGGCCCGCATAGCTCAGTCGGTAGAGCGCATCCATGGTAAGGATGAGGTCATCAGTTCGATTCTGATTGTGGGCTCCAAAAGTTTTTTATTTGATTAGACAGGGATTTCCGTGTCTTTTTTGTTTTTGTTATAGCTAGATAATATTGACGGGGAGACTGGTCATGTCTAAAGAAAAATTTGTAAGATCGAAACCACACGTAAACGTGGGCACAATTGGTCACGTTGATCATGGTAAAACTACGTTAACTGCAGCGATTACGAAAGTAATGGCCGAAGCCCAAGGTGGTGTAGCTAAATCTTTTGCTGATATCGATAATGCGCCAGAAGAAAGAGAGCGCGGTATTACGATCTCTACATCACATGTAGAATACGAAACAGCTAACCGTCACTATGCACACGTTGATTGTCCAGGCCATGCCGATTATGTGAAAAACATGATTACCGGTGCGGCGCAAATGGATGGCGCTATCTTAGTTGTTAACGCAGCTGACGGCCCTATGCCACAAACACGTGAACACATCTTGTTGTCACGCCAAGTAGGCGTACCATACATCATCGTGTACATGAATAAAGCTGACATGGTAGATGACGAAGAATTAATCGAACTTGTAGAAATGGAAGTTCGTGAGTTGTTAGACAAATACGATTTCCCTGGTGATGATACGCCAATCATCGTTGGTTCAGCATTGAAAGCATTGGAAGGCGACACTAGTGAAATCGGTGTGCCATCAATCATGCGTTTAGGCGAAGCAATGGATACATACTTCCCTGAGCCAGTACGTGCGGTTGACGGTAAGTTCTTGATGCCGATTGAAGACGTATTCTCTATCTCAGGTCGTGGAACAGTAGTAACTGGTCGTATCGAACGTGGTATTGTTAAAGTAGGTGAAGAGCTTGAAATCGTTGGTATCAAAGATACTGCGAAAACAACCTGCACCGGCGTAGAAATGTTTCGTAAACTACTTGACCAAGGTCAAGCTGGTGATAACGTAGGTGTGTTACTACGTGGTACGAAACGTGAAGATGTTGACCGTGGTCAAGTATTGGCTCACCCAAATAGCATCAAGCCACACACAAAATTTGAAGCAGAAGTCTACATCTTGTCAAAAGATGAAGGTGGCCGTCATACACCATTCTTTAATGGTTACCGTCCACAATTCTATTTCCGTACAACAGACGTAACAGGCGCATGTGAATTACCGGAAGGTATTGAAATGGTTATGCCTGGCGATAACGTTAAAATGGACGTGACCCTCATCAATCCTATCGCGATGGAAGATGGTTTACGTTTTGCTATTCGTGAAGGCGGCCGCACTGTTGGTGCTGGCGTCGTTAGTAAGATCACTGAATAGTTTTAAGAGGTGCTTTGGTTGAGGATTTTTGGAGTCCTCAACTATTCTGAGAGCATATGTTAGGCCAGTAGCTCAATTGGCAGAGCGACGGTCTCCAAAACCGTAGGTTGGGGGTTCGATTCCCTCCTGGCCTGCCATTTTGTTTTCTTCAAGATACAAGATTTATAAAGATAACGAGTTGGAATGGCAGATAATATCAAATTAATAATCGCAGTCGTCTTAATGGCCTCGGCGATTACTTTGTTTTACACTTATGCAGAGTATTCAACCTTACTCAGGGTGCTTGGCTTGCTAGTTGCGGCCGGGCTTTCTTTGTTTGTTGCTTCTCAATCTGTAATTGGTGGAACAGCGCTGAGTTACGTGAAAAACACTCAGGTCGAAGTGCGAAAAGTGGTTTGGCCTACTCGCCAAGAAACTATGCAGACAACATTATTAGTTATGCTAATGGTGTTTGTTGCTGCCTTACTACTGTGGGCAGTTGATTCGGCATTAGGCTGGGCGGTTCGCGCTCTAACACTATAATTAAAGGTTTGAGTATGAGTAAACACTGGTATGTAATTCAAGCTTTTTCTAATTTCGAAGGGCAAGTTAAACGTTCATTAGAAGAACGAATCGAACGTTTCGGCCTACAAGAAAAGTTTGGTGAAATCTTAGTGCCAACTGAAGAAGTTGTTGAAATGCGTGAAGGTCAACAACGCAAAAGTGAACGCAAGTTCTTCCCCGGTTATGTTTTAGTCAACATGGAAATGGATGATGAAACATGGCATGTAGTAAATGATATACCACGTGTCCTTCGATTTATCGGTGGCTCTGGCGATCGTCCTGCACCTATAACCGAGGCTGAAGCAAATCAAATTTTACAACGCGTACAAGATGGTGTTGAGAGCCCAAGACCAAAAGTTATGTTTGAACCAGGTGAAGTGGTTCGCATTACCGATGGTCCATTTAATGACTTTACGGGTGTGGTTGAAGAAGTTAACTACGAAAAGAGTAAAATGCGAGTTGAAGTAATTATCTTTGGTCGTTCTACTCCTGTAGAACTTGAGTTTAGCCAAGTCGCAAAAGCGTAATAATTTTATCCGGCTTTAAGCTGGTTTGTTGTCGGGGAGCCGAAAGGCGTTTGAACCCATTTAGGAGTTAAATCATGGCTAAGAAGATCCAAGCCTATATCAAGTTGCAAGTTGCAGCTGGTAAGGCAAATCCAAGTCCTCCCGTTGGTCCTGCATTAGGTCAACATGGTGTAAATATCATGGAGTTTTGTAAAGCATTTAATGCTAAGACACAAAACCTTGAAGAAGGCTTGCCTACACCAGTAGTGATCACTGTTTATAGTGATAAAAGCTTTACTTTCATTACTAAAACACCGCCTGCTTCAGTTTTGCTTAAAAAAATACTTGGTTTAACAAGTGGCAGTGCACGTCCTAACACAGATAAGATTGGTACGGTTACTCGTGCTCAATTAGAAGAAATCGCAACTACAAAAATGCCTGACCTCACTGCTTCAGATATGGATGCAGCTGTCAGAACAATCGCAGGTACAGCGCGTAGTATGGGTTTGAACACAGAAGGCGTTGAATAATGGCTGCTATCGGTAAAAGAAGTCGTGCGATTCGCGCGAAATTGGAAGTAGGGAAACTTTATCAAATTGATGAAGCGCTTACATTTATTAAAGATAATGCTTCTGCAAAATTTGTTGAATCAGTAGACGTTGCGATCAACTTGGGTGTAGATCCACGTAAATCAGATCAAGTAGTCCGTAGTTCTACAGTATTGCCAAATGGTACAGGTAAAACTGTACGTGTTGCAGTATTTGCACAAGGTGCAAACGCTGAAGCTGCCAAAGCTGCTGGTGCAGATATCGTTGGTTTTGAAGACCTTGCTGAATCAATCAAAGCCGGTAATATGGATTTTGATGTTGTTATCGCAAGTCCAGATGCAATGCGTATCGTAGGTACACTGGGACAAGTGTTAGGCCCACGCGGTTTAATGCCTAACCCTAAAGTTGGTACTGTTACACCTAACGTTGCCGAAGCGGTTACTAATGCTAAGTCTGGCCAAGTTCGTTATCGTACTGATAAGGCTGGTATCATCCATAGCCCAATCGGCAATGCCGGCTTTGAGATCGATGCATTACGTCAAAATCTTGTTGCATTAATTGATGACTTGAACAAATTAAAACCAAGTTCTGCAAAAGGTATTTACATTAAACGTGTCACCGTCTCAAGTACTATGGGTGCAGGCGTCACAGTTGATAAATCTTTCTTAGCTTAATTGATTTGAAAGAATTGGACCGCCCAGTTGTTCTGGGTCGTCTAAGACCGTAGGTATGAAAGTTTAATTAATCTTAATTGATTAGCCTACGCAGACGGGTTCAGCTGCAGAATTTTAGCGTTGAATACCGTAAGGTGGAAGAGGAAACTCTTCTTTGTAAGCAACAACACACTACATTTATGTGGTGAACCTAAGGAGGTTTTAGGTGGCTTTAAATCTTGAAGGTAAAAAGGCCGTCGTTGCTGAGGTCGCTGAAGTAGCATCCGTTGCATATTCTGCTGTTGCAGCTGAATATCATGGATTGACTGTTTCACAAATGACTGAGCTACGTGTAGCTGCACGCAATGAGAATGTTTATTTGCGTGTTATCAGAAACACATTAGCTCGTCGTGCTGTAGAAGGAACAGATTTCGCTTGCATGCAAGATGGAATGACTGGACCTTTAGTATTTGGTTTTTCAACTGAAGACCCAGGTTCTGTAGCACGTGTCATGAGTGGCTTTGCAAAAGATAACAAACAATTCGAAATCAAAATGGTTTCTCTAGGTGGCAAGCTTTTACCTGCTACTGATATTGAAAAACTAGCGAAAATGCCTACTAAGGATCAAGCAATTAGCATCCTTATGGGTACAATGAAAGCACCGATTGAGAAATTTGTTCGTACTTTGCAAGCACCGACTAGCAAGATGGTTCGTACGTTCGCGGCTGTTCGCGATGCTAAAGAAGCAGCTTAATCCACAATTGGGACTAAGTTGTAGTATTTATTAATTCTGTAAGTTTGAAATAGGAAAATAACATGGCTGTATCTAAAGACGATATCTTGGAAGCAATTTCCAACATGACTGTTGTTGAAGTCGTAGACTTGATCGAAGCAATGGAAGAAAAATTTGGCGTTACTGCAGCAGCTCCAGTTGCTGCAGCCGCTGCAGCAGGTCCTGCTGCAGCCGCTGAAGAACAAACTGAATTTGACGTTGTAATGTCAAGCTTCGGCGATAACAAAGTATCTGTTATCAAAGTAGTTCGTGGTATTACAGGTCTTGGTTTGAAAGAAGCTAAAGACATGGTTGAAGGCGTGCCTGCAACTATTAAAGAAGGTGCTACAAAAGCAGAAGCTGAAGATGTTCTTAAACAACTTACTGAAGCTGGTGCAACTGCTGAAATTAAATAAGCAGTACTCTCATCGTGATGACCTAGTCATCACGATATAGGAAATGGCTGATGGTGATAAACCATCGGCCTTTTTCTGTTGCTGGTCAGCCAACTTTGCTCTGACTATTAAATACTATATTGCAATTCCTAGCTTGCACATTATATGTGTGATCAGGATGTTCTTCGAGGTGTAATACATGGCTTATACGTTTACCGAGAAAAAACGGATTCGTAAAGATTTTGGCAAGCGTCCAAGTGTCTTGAATGTTCCTAATCTACTTGCTACTCAAGTCGATTCATATCAGGATTTCTTACAGCACAGTGTTGCTGTTGACGATCGAATCAGCAAAGGCTTGCATGCTGCTTTTGGTTCTGTACTACCGATTAAAAGTCATACTGGTAAGGCAGAATTACAGTATGTGAGCTATCGTTTAGGTACGCCATCATTTGACGTTAAGGAATGTCAATTACGTGGCGTTACTTATGCTGCACCTCTTAGAGTTAAAATGCGTCTTGTCATCTATGATAAAGACGCGCCTGCAAAATCTAAAATCGTAAAAGATATTAAAGAGCAGGAAGTTTATATGGGAGAAATCCCACTGATGACTGAGAAAGGTAACTTTGTTATCAACGGTACTGAACGTGTTATCGTTTCTCAATTACACCGATCTCCTGGTGTGTTTTTTGACAGTGATAAAGGTAAATCACATTCGTCAGGTAAAATTTTATTTAACGCTCGTGTTATTCCATATCGTGGTTCATGGTTAGATTTTGAATTTGACCCTAAAGATGCGGTATTTGTGCGGATTGATAGACGTCGGAAATTGCCGGCTACTATTTTATTGCGTGCACTTGAATATACTAGCGAAGAAATTTTAGAAATATTCTTTGATCGCGATACTTTCACGAAAAAAGATGACGATTTTGAATTAGCTTTAGTACCACAACGTCTACGCGGTCAAATCATGCCGTTTGAGATTAAGGCTGATAATGGTGATGTATTGGTTGAAGCTGATCATCAAGTAACCGGTCGACATATCCGTCAAATGGAAAAGTCTGGCATGAGCACATTGACAGTGCCAGCTTCATACCTAATCGGTAAAGTAATTGCTAAGGATATGATTGATACTGATACGGGTGAGCTCATCATTTCTGCAAATGATGAAATCACTGAAGAAGTATTAGAAACAATCAATCGTTTTGATATAACAACGATTGAAACTATTTATTCAAACGATCTAGATCATGGCCCTTATATTTCTGACACTTTACGTTTAGATGAAACTAAAACACCATTAGAAGCTAAAGTCGAAATATATCGCATGATGCGACCTGGCGAGCCACCTACTGAAGATTCAGCGAATAACTTATTTACAAATTTGTTCTTTGCTAACGAACGTTATGATCTTTCTGCTGTAGGCCGGATGAAATTTAACCGACGTCTCGGTCGTGAAGAGGCTGGCGGCGAAGGTATTATTTCTAAACAAGACATCGTTGATGTTATGTTAGAACTTATCTCCATTCGTAATGGTGATGGTATCGTCGATGATATCGATCACTTAGGTAACCGACGCGTACGTAGTGTTGGCGAAATGGCTGAAAATCAATTCCGAGTTGGTCTAGTTCGTGTTGAACGCGCAGTCCGTGAGCGTTTAAGTATTGCTGAATCTGAAGGCCTTATGCCTCAGCAACTAATCAATGCTAAGCCTGTTGCTGCCGCTATCAAAGAATTCTTTGGTTCAAGTCAATTATCTCAATTTATGGATCAAAATAATCCATTATCTGAAGTAACGCATAAACGTCGTATCTCTGCTTTAGGTCCAGGCGGTCTAACACGTGAACGCGCAGGCTTTGAAGTACGTGACGTACATCCAACTCATTATGGTCGTGTTTGTCCTATCGAAACACCTGAGGGTCCAAACATCGGTTTGATCAACTCGTTGGCTATTTATGCACGTACCAATGAATATGGCTTTATTGAAACACCTTACCGAAAAGTAATCGATGGTAAGGCAACCAAAGAAATCACTTATCTATCAGCGATTGATGAAGGTGAATTCAGAATTGCTCAGGCAACTATTAACTTAGATAGTGATGATAAAATTCTAGATAACATGGTGCCATGCCGTCATAAAAATGAATTCTCGTTAATGCCATCAGAACTAGTGCAGTACATGGACGTGTCACCACGCCAAGTCGTTTCTGTCGGTGCTTCATTGATTCCTTTCTTGGAACATGATGATGCTAACCGTGCCTTGATGGGCGCGAACATGCAACGTCAAGCCGTCCCTACATTACGTGCTGAAAAGCCTATCGTCGGTACCGGTATGGAACGAGTTGTTGCTATCGACTCTGGCGTCATGGTCACCGCTAACCGAGGTGGTATTGTCGATTCAGTAGATGCAAGCCGTATCGTAATTCGTGTTCATGATGATGAAGCTGCTGATGCTGCGTCAGGTGTAGATATCTATAACTTGATCAAATATGCACGTTCTAATCAAAGTACATGTATTAATCAACGTCCATTAGTTAAACCTGGTGATGTACTTGCTAAAGGTGATGTTATTGCTGATGGTCCATCAACAGATAAAGGTGAACTTGCTTTAGGCCAGAATATCCTTATCGCATTTATGCCTTGGAATGGTTATAACTATGAAGATTCGATCTTAGTATCTGAGCGGGTTGTGAAAGAAGATCGCTTCACAACTATTCATATACAAGAATTGAATTGTTTGGCTCGTGATACTAAATTAGGTACAGAGGAAATCACTAGTGATATTCCTAACGTTAGCGAAGGCGCATTATCAAAACTTGATGAGTCTGGAATCGTTTATGTTGGTGCTGAAGTTAAACCTGGTGATATTTTATGTGGGAAAGTAACGCCTAAAGGTGAATCACAATTAACACCTGAAGAAAAACTACTCCGAGCTATATTTGGTGAAAAAGCAGCGGATGTTAAAGATTCTTCGTTGCGTGTGCCATCAAGTACTTACGGTACAGTTATTGATGTACAGGTGTTTACACGTGATGGTGTTGATAAAGATGAGCGTGCTTTAGCGATTGAAAAAGCTGAATTAGATAAAGTACGTGCTGATCTTAAAGACAAACACCGTATTATCGTAGATGACTTATTTTCACGTTTAGAAAAATCATTAACCGGTAAAGTGGCTGAAAACTCTCCAGCACAACCAGCAAATACTAAACTTACTAAGGCTTACCTAAGTAAGTTAGAGCATGCAAAATGGTTTGATATGCGTATGGAATCTGATGAGCTAAATGCTCTATTAGAGCAAGCTTCAATTCAGATTAAACAATATCGTGTAGATATGGATGAAGCGTTTGAAATCAAAAAGAATAAAGTGATTTCAGGTCATGACTTAGCGCCAGGCGTACAGCGCATGGTCAAAGTGTTCTTGGCTGTTAAACGCCGCATTCAGCCTGGTGATAAAATGGCTGGTCGTCACGGTAACAAAGGTGTTATTTCAAATATCGTCCCCGTGGAAGATATGCCATACACAGCTGATGGTCGTCCTGTTGATATCGTGTTGAACCCATTGGGCGTTCCATCGCGGATGAATATTGGACAGGTTCTTGAGATTCATTTGGGTTGGGCTGCTAAGGGCTTAGGCTTTAAAATCGCCGACATGCTTGATGAGCAACGTGACATCGCTGATATCCGTGAGTTCTTAGGTAAGATTTATAACACTAGTGGAAAGACAGAAGATCTAGACTCTTTCACTGATGATGAAATTATCGAGTTAGCGACTAACTTACGTGATGGTGTGCCGATGGCAACACCAGTATTTGATGGTGCAGATGAGCCTGAAATTAAAGATATGCTTGAGTTGGCTGGATTACCACGTAGTGGTCAGACAACTTTGATTGATGGTCGTACTGGCGAAGAGTTTGATCGCAAAGTTACAGTTGGTTATATGCATATGTTGAAATTGAACCATTTGGTTGATGATAAAATGCATGCTCGTTCAACTGGACCGTATAGCTTAGTTACACAACAACCGTTGGGTGGTAAAGCACAATTCGGTGGCCAGCGTTTCGGTGAAATGGAAGTTTGGGCGCTACAGGCTTACGGTGCTGCTTATACATTACAAGAAATGTTGACAGTTAAATCAGATGACGTTGCTGGTCGTACTAAGATCTACAAAAACATTGTTGATGGTGATTATCGAATGGAAGCAGGTATGCCAGAATCGTTCAGAGTATTAACTCATGAGATTCGTTCTCTTGGTATTGATATTGATTTAGTGAATGACTAAACATAAACACCAAGCGTAGAACTGATAATCCATCTATACGCCGTTATACGGCAGCGGAGAAAGAAACATGAAAGACTTACTTAATCTGTTAAAGCAACAGACAGTAACAGAAGACTTCGATGCGATTCGCATCGGACTGGCTTCGCCAAAAATGGTGCGGTCATGGTCATTTGGTGAAGTAAAAAAACCAGAAACAATTAATTACCGTACTTTCAAACCAGAACGAGAAGGCTTGTTCTGCTGTAAAATCTTTGGCCCTGTTAAAGATTACGAATGTTTATGTGGTAAATATAAACGTCTTAAACATCGCGGTGTAATCTGTGAAAAATGTGGCGTTGAAGTTACAGTAGCTAAAGTTCGTCGTGAACGTATGGGTCATATTGAACTTGCGAGCCCTGTTGCTCACATCTGGTTCTTAAAATCATTACCATCACGTATTTCGTCGTTTTTAGATATGACATTACGTGATATCGAACGCGTACTGTATTTTGAAGCCTTTATCGTCGTTGATCCAGGTATGACACCTTTGGAAAAAGGTCAATTACTGTCAGATGAAATGTATCTTCAAGCAATCGAAGAGTACGGCGATGAGTTTGATGCTCGCATGGGTGCAGAAGCTGTACAAGAACTATTGCGTAGCATTAATTTAGCGAAAGAAATTGAAGTTATTCGTGAAGATATCGAAGCGACAAATTCTGAAACTAAAATTAAAAAATTAACGAAACGTCTGAAGTTAATGGAAGCATTCCAAGATTCTGGTAACAAACCAGAATGGATGGTAATGGAAGTATTGCCAATTCTGCCTCCTGATTTGCGTCCATTAGTGCCGCTTGATGGTGGTCGTTTTGCAACATCTGATTTGAATGACTTGTACCGTCGAGTTATCAACCGTAACAATCGTTTGAAACGTTTGTTGGATTTGAATGCACCTGACATTATCGTACGTAATGAAAAACGTATGTTGCAAGAATCAGTCGATGCCTTATTAGATAACGGTCGCCGTGGTCGTGCTATTACTGGCACCAACCGTATGCCACTTAAATCATTGGCTGACATGATCAAAGGTAAGCAAGGTCGTTTCCGTCAAAATCTATTAGGTAAACGTGTTGATTATTCTGGTCGTTCAGTAATCGTAGTTGGTCCATACTTAAAATTACATCAGTGTGGTCTTCCTAAGAAAATGGCTTTAGAGTTATTCAAACCATTTATCTACGGCAGATTAGAACGTGCCGGTTTAGCGACAACAATTAAAGCCGCTAAAAAAATGGTTGAACGTGAAGGAACGGAAGTTTGGGACATCTTAGAAGATGTTATCCGCGAACATCCAATCATGTTGAACCGTGCACCAACATTGCATCGTCTTGGTATCCAAGCATTTGAACCACTACTAATTGAAGGTAAAGCCATCCAGCTTCATCCTTTAGTTTGTGGTGCATTCAACGCCGATTTCGATGGCGATCAAATGGCTGTACACGTACCTTTGTCATTAGAAGCGCAGTTAGAAGCACGCTCATTGATGATGGCGACAAACAATATCTTATCGCCAGCTAATGGTGAGCCAGTAATCATTCCATCACAAGACGTGGTCTTGGGTCTGTATTACATGACTCGTGAATTAGTAAATGCAAAAGGTGAAGGTAGTAAGTTTGCTGATATCGCTGAGCTGAAACGAGCACATGGTAATAATACGGTTTCTATTCATTCTAAAATCACAGTACGTTTAGATGAAACAGATGTAACTTTGCCTGAAGCTGAACAAACTCGTCGTATTCGTGTTGAGACAACAGTTGGTCGTGCTATTTTATTTAGTATCGTTCCAAAAGGTCTACCGTTCTCAATCGTTGATCGATCAATGACTAAAAAAGCAATCGGCGATTTAATCAATATTTGTTACCGTCGTCTTGGCTTGAAAGATACCGTTATATTTGCTGATCACCTTATGTATATGGGTTTCACACAAGCAACTAAATCAGGTGCATCTGTTGGTGTTGATGACATGGTTATTCCAGCGTCTAAAGCAGCAATATTGGCTAAAGCAGAAGCTGAAGTTGAAGAAATTGCAATGCAATATGCTTCTGGTCTTGTGACCGATGGTGAACGTTATAACAAAATCATCGATATCTGGTCACGCACCAATGACCAAGTTGCTAAATCTATGATGGATGGCCTTGGTCATGACACCGTTATTGATGCCGATGGTAATGAAGTAAAACAACAATCTATGAACTCTATCTACATGATGGCTGATTCTGGAGCGCGTGGTTCTGCTGCCCAGATTCGTCAATTAGCGGGTATGCGTGGTTTGATGGCTAAACCGGATGGTTCAATCATCGAAACACCGATTACCGCCAACTTCCGTGAAGGTTTGGACGTTTTACAGTACTTTATTTCTACACATGGTGCTCGTAAAGGTTTGGCTGATACGGCGTTGAAAACTGCGAACTCAGGTTATTTGACTCGCCGTTTAGTTGACGTTGCACAAGACTTAGTTGTTGTTGAGGAAGATTGTGGTACCGAAAAAGGTATCAATATGATTCCTATCATCGAAGGTGGTGATGTTGTAGAGCCATTAGGTGAACGTGTACTTGGTCGTGTAATCGCTCAAGATGTCATGGACTCAACAAATACAAGAGTCATTATCCCAGCTGGTGTAATGATGGATGAAGATTCTGTCATTCAATTAGAAGTTGAAGGTATTGACGAAGTGCTTGTTCGTTCTGCAATAACGTGTGAATCTCGTTATGGTGTTTGTGCTTCATGTTACGGTCGCGATTTAGGTCGTGGTCATATGATTAACGTTGGTGAAGCTGTTGGTGTTATCGCTGCACAATCAATCGGTGAGCCAGGTACACAGTTAACAATGCGTACCTTCCATATCGGTGGTGCGGCATCAAGAACGGCTGCAGATAATTCAGTTGCCTTGAAATTTAAAGGTAAAATTCGCTTCCACAATATTAAATCTGTTCAACATGCTAATGGTAAGTTTATTGCTGTTTCTCGTTCAGGTGAATTACATCTGATTGATGAAAATGGTCGTGAGCGTGAACGTTATAAAATTCCATATGGTGCTGAAATTACTGTTGCTGATAATGAAGCAGTAGAAGCAGGACAAGTAATCGCAACATGGGATCCGCATACCCATCCAGTTGTAACTGAAGCACTAGGTGTAGTTCAACTGAAAGATCTAGTTGAAGGTATCACTGTTGATAAACACGTCGATGAAGTGACGGGTCTTACTAGTTTGATCGTTCGTGAACCCAAACAACGTGCAACATCAGCGAAAGATATGCGACCAATGGTTAAATTGATCGATTCTGATGGCAATGATTTATTGCTTGTTGGTACGGATATTCCTGCACAGTACTTCTTGCCAGGTGGTGCTATCGTAACGGTAACGGACGATGCAGTGGTCGGTATTGGTGATGTATTAGCACGTATCCCACAAGAAAGTAGTAAAACACGTGATATCACGGGTGGTCTACCTCGTGTGGCAGATTTATTTGAAGCGCGTAAGCCAAAAGATCCAGCATTGATGGCTGAAATCTCAGGTACGATAAGCTTCGGTAAAGAAACGAAAGGTAAGCAACGTTTAATCATCACACCGCTTGAAGGTGAGCAACATGAAGAGCTTATTCCTAAGTGGCGTCATGTATCAGTATTCGAAGGTGAAAGCATTGCCAAAGGTGAATTACTGGTAGATGGACCTGAAGATCCACATGACATCTTACGTTTGAAAGGTGTGTTGGCATTAGCAAACTATATGTCTAGCGAAGTGCAAGAAGTATATCGCTTACAAGGTGTAAAAATAAACGATAAGCATATTGAAGTTATCGTTCGTCAGATGTTACGTAAAATTGAAATTGATTCAGTCGGTGATGCTAAGTTGCTGAAAGGCGAGCAGATTGAACATGATCGTTTACTTGATATGAATGATATCGTGCGTGCTGAAGGCAAGCTAGAAGCAACGTACATTCCAATGTTACTTGGTATTACTAAAGCATCATTGGCAACAGAGTCGTTTATCTCTGCTGCATCGTTCCAAGAAACAACTCGTGTATTGACTGATGCCGCTGTTACGGGCAAGAGAGACGTACTTCGTGGACTTAAAGAAAATGTAATTGTAGGACGATTAATTCCTGCAGGGACAGGTCTTGCGTACCATAAAGAACGCTATCGCAAGCGTCACCTAAATGATCCTGTCGCAGTTACGCCTAAAGCGGTTGTGGTTGAAGAAGTGAAAGATTTGTCAGAAGATATTTCCTAAAAAGATATCTTGACTAGGGGGTTGATTCAGTAGTAAAATCCCTCTTCTTTGTCAGGCACCCATCTTTGGTTGCCTGATTTTATCTGGTTAACGGTGTTGCTGAATGTCACTGTCTACCATTGTTGAATATATGTAGGACTGTAATTTAATGGCAACAATTAATCAGTTGGTTCGTAAACCGAGATTGAAGCAAAAGAAAAAGAACAATGTACCTGCTTTGCAGGCTTGTCCGCAACGTCGTGGCGTGTGTACTCGTGTGTATACAACAACACCTAAAAAGCCTAACTCGGCTATGCGTAAGGTTGCACGTGTTCGTTTAACGAATGGCTTTGAAGTAACATCGTATATCGGTGGTGAAGGTCACAACTTACAAGAGCATTCGGTCGTATTGATTCGTGGCGGTCGTGTTAAAGATTTACCTGGTGTTCGTTACCATACTATCCGTGGTGCTTTAGATACATCAGGTGTAGTTAAGCGTCGCCAAGGCCGTTCTAAATACGGTGCGAAACGTCCGAAAGGTTAATAGTTACTTTATCAAGTGACTAGCATAATAAAAAATTAGGAAAGACAAATGCCAAGAAGAAGGGTTGTTGCCAAGCGTGAAGTATTGCCAGATCCAAAGCATTCAAATATTGGGTTGGCCAAGTTCATTAATGTCATAATGAAAGATGGTAAAAAATCAGTCGCTGAAAAAATTACATACGGCGCACTTGATTCAGTATCTGAAAACAAAGGTAGTAATGCACTAGAGATCTTCCAAAAAGCGATTGAGAATATCAGTCCACTTGTTGAAGTTAAATCTCGTCGTGTTGGTGGTGCTACATATCAGGTTCCTGTTGAAGTTCGTGCGGAACGTCGCGTGGCTTTAGCTATGCGTTGGTTGGTTGAAGCAGCACGGAAACGTGGTGAGAAATCAATGGGTATGCGTCTAGCAGGTGAGCTTGGTGATGCTTTTGAAGGTAAAGGCACCGCTGTTAAGAAAAAAGAAGATGTACATCGCATGGCAGAAGCTAACAAAGCGTTTTCACACTTCCGTTTTTAAGTTTTACCAAAGCCTATCGCTAACGCGATAGGCTTTACACTGTTCTTTAACAATTTTAACTTTGAGAGTACCCATAGTGGCACGTACTACACCTATTAATCGATATCGTAATATCGGCATCATGGCTCATATAGACGCGGGTAAAACCACGACTACAGAGCGTGTGCTATTTTACACCGGCGTATCGCATAAGATCGGTGAAGTACATGATGGCGCTGCAACGATGGACTGGATGGAGCAAGAGCAAGAGCGAGGAATAACAATCACCTCAGCAGCTACCACCTGTTTTTGGTTGGGTATGGATAAGCAATTTGAATCACACCGTATCAATATAATAGATACGCCTGGTCACGTTGATTTTACAATCGAAGTTGAAAGATCGTTAAGAGTGCTTGATGGCGCAGTGTGCGTATTCTGTGCAGTTGGTGGTGTTGAGCCTCAATCTGAAACAGTATGGCGTCAAGCCAATAAATATAAAGTTCCTCGTGTTGCTTTCATCAATAAGATGGATAGGGCAGGAGCGAATTTCTCTCGTGTTCTAGAGCAAATGAAAGCACGATTGGGCGCTAAACCAGTCGCTATGCAATTACCTATCGGAGCGGAAGACTCTTTCGAAGGTGTTGTAGATCTCATTCGTATGAAAGCGATCTACTGGAATGAATCAGATCTCGGTGTTACCTATGAAGCTCGTGATATTTCTCCTGAAATGTTATCTGAGTGTGAAGCCCTTCGTGAGCAATTGATGGAAGTGGCCGCTGAATCTAGCGAAGAATTAATGGATAAGTACCTAGAAGATGGTGCTCTATCTGTAGAAGAGATTAAGTCTGGTATTCGCAAGTTAACACTAAATAATGAGATTGTTCCTGCTTTTTGTGGGTCAGCCTTTAAGAACAAAGGTGTTCAAGCCGTCTTAGATGGTGTGATCGAATATTTACCTTCACCTGAAGATGTTCCTGCAATTACGGGTCACTTATCTGATGTTGAAGAAACGATCGCCTACAGACACGCTGACGATACCGAACCTTTTGCAGCATTAGCCTTTAAAATTGCTACCGATCCCTTCGTTGGAACATTGACTTTTTTCCGTGTTTATTCTGGTACATTGAAGTCAGGTGATGCCGTCTTTAATCCAATTAAAGGCAAAAAAGAACGAATTGGACGAATGGTTCAGATGCACAGTAATAGTCGTGAAGACCTAACTGAAGTTAGGGCTGGAGACATTGCTGCTGCAATAGGACTAAAAGACACAACCACAGGCGATACGCTATGTGATCTTGAACAGCATATTACACTCGAAAAAATGGAATTCCCAGAACCTGTAATTTCAGTGGCAATAGAACCTAGAACTCAGGCTGATCAAGATAAAATGAGTATCGCACTAGGTAAGCTAGCTAAAGAAGATCCTTCATTCAGAGTACATACTGACGAAGAGTCTGCACAAACAATTATTGCTGGAATGGGTGAGCTACATTTAGATATAATCATCGACCGCCTGAAAAGAGAGTTCTCAGTTGATGCTAATGTTGGTGCCCCTCAAGTATCTTATCGTGAAACGATTGGGAAAACAGTAGAAGCTGAAGGTAAGTTTGTGCGCCAAAGTGGTGGCCGTGGTCAATACGGTCATGTATGGTTACGTCTGGAACCTCAAAAGTCAGGCGCAGGCTATACCTTTGAAAATGCCACTGTAGGTGGAACTGTACCTAAAGAATATATTTCATCTGTAGATAAAGGTATACAAGAGCAGATGAAAAATGGTGTAATAGCCGGCTATCCAGTTGAAGACGTTAAAGTTACATTGTTTGATGGTTCATATCATGATGTAGATTCTAATGAGATGGCATTTAAAGTTGCAGGTTCGCTAGGTTTTAGGAATGGTGCTTTAGAAGCTAATCCAATTTTGCTAGAGCCAGTAATGAATATCGAAATTGTCACACCAGAAGACTATATGGGTGATGTGATGGGTGATCTTAGTCGTCGCCGCGGAATAGTGCATGGCATGGAAGACGTGGTGAGTGGCAAGGTAATTAAGGCCGAAGTTCCATTGGCAGAAATGTTTGGCTATGCGACTGATTTGCGTTCAGCATCTCAGGGGCGAGCAACGTACTCAATGGAGTTCGCTCGTTATGCCGAGACGCCAAATAATGTAGCAGCAGCAGTTATTAACAAGTTTAAGTAATATCAAGGTTTAATGAGGTAGAGACATGTCTAAAGAGAAATTTGTAAGAAACAAGCCACACGTAAACGTGGGCACAATTGGTCACGTTGATCATGGTAAAACTACGTTAACTGCAGCGATTACGAAAGTAATGGCCGAAGCCCAAGGTGGTGTAGCTAAATCTTTTGCTGATATCGATAATGCGCCAGAAGAAAGAGAGCGCGGTATTACGATCTCTACATCACATGTAGAATACGAAACAGCTAACCGTCACTATGCACACGTTGATTGTCCAGGCCATGCCGATTATGTGAAAAACATGATTACCGGTGCGGCGCAAATGGATGGCGCTATCTTAGTTGTTAACGCAGCTGACGGCCCTATGCCACAAACACGTGAACACATCTTGTTGTCACGCCAAGTAGGCGTACCATACATCATCGTGTACATGAATAAAGCTGACATGGTAGATGACGAAGAATTAATCGAACTTGTAGAAATGGAAGTTCGTGAGTTGTTAGACAAATACGATTTCCCTGGTGATGATACGCCAATCATCGTTGGTTCAGCATTGAAAGCATTGGAAGGCGACACTAGTGAAATCGGTGTGCCATCAATCATGCGTTTAGGCGAAGCAATGGATACATACTTCCCTGAGCCAGTACGTGCGGTTGACGGTAAGTTCTTGATGCCGATTGAAGACGTATTCTCTATCTCAGGTCGTGGAACAGTAGTAACTGGTCGTATCGAACGTGGTATTGTTAAAGTAGGTGAAGAGCTTGAAATCGTTGGTATCAAAGATACTGCGAAAACAACCTGCACCGGCGTAGAAATGTTTCGTAAACTACTTGACCAAGGTCAAGCTGGTGATAACGTAGGTGTGTTACTACGTGGTACGAAACGTGAAGATGTTGACCGTGGTCAAGTATTGGCTCACCCAAATAGCATCAAGCCACACACAAAATTTGAAGCAGAAGTCTACATCTTGTCAAAAGATGAAGGTGGCCGTCATACACCATTCTTTAATGGTTACCGTCCACAATTCTATTTCCGTACAACAGACGTAACAGGCGCATGTGAATTACCGGAAGGTATTGAAATGGTTATGCCTGGCGATAACGTTAAAATGGACGTGACCCTCATCAATCCTATCGCGATGGAAGATGGTTTACGTTTTGCTATTCGTGAAGGCGGCCGCACTGTTGGTGCTGGCGTCGTTAGTAAAATTACTGAGTAATAGAAATGGCAACAAACCAAACTATTAGAATCAGATTGAAATCATTCGACCATAGACTGATTGATCAATCTGCAAAAGAAATCGTAGAGACTGCTAAACGAACTGGTGCTCGGATCAATGGACCTATTCCATTACCGACAAAAAAAGAACGTTTCACTGTATTGGTTTCTCCTCATGTCAATAAAGACGCACGTGATCAGTACGAAATCCGTACTCACAAACGTCTTATGGACATCGTAGAGCCTACTGATAAAACAGTTGATGCTTTAATGAAACTGGACTTGGCCGCTGGTGTCGATGTTCAGATTAAATTAAATTAAGAAGGGGCTTGGACAATGACTATTGGACTCGTCGGCCGTAAACGCGGAATGACACGCATCTTCACTGAAGATGGTGTATCTACGCCTGTAACGGTAATTGAAGTTGAACCAAATCGTATTAGTCAGTTAAAGACTATGGATGTTGATGGTTACAATGCTATTCAAGTTACAGTTGGTGCTAAAAAAGCATCACGTGTAACTAAATCACTAGCTGGACATTTTGCTAAGGCAGGATCTGCAGCTGGTTATAAAATGCACGAATTTGCCTTGACTGAAGTTTCAGCATTAGAAGTTGGAGCAGAACTTAAAGTTAATATTTTTGAAGAAGGCCAGCAGATCGATGTTACTGGTGTCTCAAAAGGTAAGGGCTTTGCTGGTGTTGTTAAGCGCTACGGTTTCCACGGTGGTGATGCGACTCATGGTAACTCTCTTTCACATAGAGCTCCAGGTTCGATTGGTATGTGCCAAACACCTGGTCGTGTCTTTAAAGAAAAGAAAATGGCCGGTCATATGGGCGATGTCAAACGCACAATACAGAATCTATCTGTAGTTCGTATTGATGAAGCGCGTAACTTATTGCTTGTTAAGGGCTCTGTCCCTGGCGCTAAGGGTGGAGACGTTGTAATTCGTCCTGCCGTTAAAGCCTAAAGATTCTTAGGGGAATAATTGTGGATATTCAATTACAATCTTTCGATGGTAGCAAAGTAGGAAGCATTACTGTTTCTGATGCTTTGTTAGATCGAGAATACAATGAATCTTTGGTTCATCAAGTGGTAACAGCCTATTTGGCTGGTGCTCGTAGCGGTACAGTAGCTCAAAAAACACGATCTGAAGTACGTGGCGGTGGTAGAAAACCATTCGCACAAAAAGGTAGTGGTAGAGCTCGTGCTGGTACAATCAGAAGCCCATTATGGCGTTCAGGTGGTACAACTTTTGCTGCAAAGCCTCGTGACTACAGTCAAAAAGTTAACCGTAAAGTATACCGTAATGCAATGTGTACTATTTTGTCAGAACTACGTCGTAAAGATGCTTTAGTTATTGTTGATAAAATTGACATGGATACACCTAAGACTAAAGACTTACTTGCAAAAGTAAGCGGCTTAGGATTGAAAAATGCACTTATTGTTACAGAAAATGCAGTGGGTAATTTAGCGTTAGCATCACGCAATTTGTATAATCTTGCGGCTACTGATGCAACACATATTAATCCTGTAGCATTGTTACGATTTGAAAAAGTTGTAATCAGTGAAGACTCTGTTCGTAAGTTAGAGGAATCTTTACTATGAACCTAGAACGGTTAACAAAAATTATTGTAGCACCTGTTGTCGCTGAAAAAGCAACACGTGTTGCAGAGCAAAATAATCAGGTAGTACTTAAAGTATTGCCAAATGCCAATAAAACTGAAATTAAACATGCAGTAGAAAAAATGTTTAATGTTAAGGTTGCAGCGGTTACTACATCAAACGTTAAAGGTAAAGTTAAACGTACCGGACGTGTGATGGGTAAACGTAGCGATTGGAAGAAAGCTTATGTCACGCTTGTAGATGGTGCTGACATTAACTTCCTTGGCGAATAGATAATAAGAATATTGGTGAGGAAACAGGAATGGCATTACAAAAGGCTAAACCTACATCAGCAGGTAGAAGATTTGTTGTTCAGGTAAAAACAGAAGGTTTGCACAAAGGTGCACCTTATGCTCCATTACTTGAAAAGAAATCTAAAACCGGCGGACGTAATAATGCAGGTCGTATCACAGTAAGACATCGTGGTGGTGGTCATAAACAACGCTATCGTTTGATGGATTTCAAACGCACTAAAGATGGAATACCAGCTGTTGTTGAACGTTTAGAGTATGATCCTAATCGTACTGCACATATTGCATTGTTAAGTTATGCTGATGGTGAAAAAACATACATTATTGCTCCAAAAGGCATAGTGGCTGGTGATAGACTTGAATCTGGTGATAATGCTGCAATTCGTGCTGGTAACTGCATGAAATTAGCTCTTATTCCGCTAGGTAGCACGATTCATTGTATCGAAATGAAACCAGGTAAAGGCGCACAGATTGCTCGTAGTGCCGGAACTAGCGCGCAATTTGTTGCTCGTGAAAATGGTTATGCAACTATCAGACTTCGTTCTGGTGAAATGCGTAGAATTTCTTTAGATTGTAAAGCGACACTTGGTGAAGTTGGTAACGGTGAGCACTCACTAAGATCACTTGGTAAAGCTGGTGCAACTCGCTGGCGTGGTGTTAGACCTACAGTTCGTGGTGTTGTTATGAACCCTGTAGATCATCCGCACGGTGGTGGTGAAGGCCGCACATCTGGTGGTCGTCACCCTGTATCACCATGGGGTATGCCAACTAAAGGCTATAAAACTCGTAAGAACAAACGTACAGACAATATGATTGTCCGTCGTCGTAACCGGAAATAAAGACTAGGAATTTACATGCCGCGTTCAATTAAAAAAGGTCCTTTTATAGACCAGCACCTTGAAAAGAAGGTCCTTGAAGCGATAGAAACTGATAATAAACGTCCGATTAAAACTTGGTCACGACGTTCAATGATTTCACCTGAAATGATCGGTTTAACCATCGCAGTTCACAATGGTAAACAACATATGCCAGTATTTATTACTGAGGATATGGTTGGGCATAAGTTGGGTGAGTTTTCACCAACGAGGACCTTTAAAGGTCATGCTGTTGACAAGAAATCTAAGCGATAAGGTTAAGATATGGCTACGAAAGCTAAATACAGCTACGCACGAATTTCTGCGCAAAAAGTTCGATTAGTTGCAGATCAAATCAGGGGGTTGCCGGTAGAAAAGGCAATCAATATACTTACATACAGCCCTAAAAAAGCTGCCGTCCTTATGAAAGAAGTGCTTAACTCCGCAATTGCAAATGCTGAGCACAACGACGGTGCAGATATCGATGAGCTCTACGTATCTATTGTTATGGTAGATGAAGGTTCAACGATGAAACGTATGTCACCACGTGCAAAAGGACGTGGTAACCGTATCCTTAAACGTACAAGTCACATCACTGTGATTGTAGACGAAAAGTAAGAGAGAATACTTATGGGACAAAAGGTTCACCCAACAGGCTTCAGACTTGGTATAATTAAAGATTGGAACTCGATCTGGTATGCTAGCTCTGCTGATTTTCCAGGAATGTTGAATAAAGATCTGAAAGTACGTGCTTATCTTAGAGAAAAGTTAGCGCATGCATCAGTAAGTAAGATTCAAATCGACAGACCTGCTAAGAATGCAAAGATTACTATCCATACGGCTCGTCCAGGAATAGTTATTGGTAAAAAAGGTGAAGACATTGATAAGCTGCGCAAAGAATGCTCAGCCATCATGGGTATCCCTGTTAATGTAGGTGTTGAAGAGATTCGCAAGCCTGAACTTGACGCAAGATTAGTTGCGGAAAGTGTGGCTCAGCAACTTGAGCGCCGCATTATGTTCCGTAGAGCAATGAAACGTGCGGTAACAAATACCATGCGCCTAGGTGCTGAAGGTATTCGGATTAATGTTGCCGGTCGTCTGAATGGTGCTGAAATTGCGCGTACTGAATGGTACCGTGAAGGTCGAGTGCCATTACATACATTACGTGCTGATATAGATTATGGTACTGCGGAAGCAAATACTACATACGGTATTATCGGTATTAAGGTTTGGATTTTTAAGGGTGAAGTATTTGATGGTAACACCGTCGCTTCAGCCTCAGCAGAGAAATAAGGTTTTAACCCATGTTACAGCCAAAAAGAACGAAATTTAGAAAACAGATGAAGCTGCGTAATCGCGGTTTAGCACATCGTGGTTCAAAAGTGAGCTTTGGTGAGTTTGGTCTTAAATGTTTGGATCGTGGTCGTATTACGGCTCGTCAAATTGAAGCCGCTCGTCGCGCTATGACCCGTTATGTTAAACGTGGTGGTAAGATTTGGATCCGTGTTTTCCCTGACAAGCCTATTACTAGCAAGCCGTTAGAAGTAAGGCAGGGTAAAGGTAAGGGTAATGTTGAATACTGGGTGGCTAATGTCCAGCCAGGTCGCATGCTCTATGAGATGGAAGGTGTGTCAGAAGAAATTGCAAGAGAAGCTTTTAGATTGGGCGCTGCAAAACTTCCAGTAAAAACAACATTTGTAACGCGGGCGATACTGTAATGAAAGCGAGCGAAATTAGACAGAAATCTGTTGAAGATATGGCGCAAGAGCTTGATGCTCTTCATAAAGAACAGTTTAGTTTGCGTATGCAAAATGCGACAGGTCAATTAACACGTTCTAGTGAGATGAGACGTGTACGCCGTGACATTGCTCGTATAAAAACTGTACTAAACGAAAAGAAATAGGGTACGAATATGAGTGAACAGGAAAAAAGTACACGTTTAGTCACTGGTCGAGTAGTAAGCGATAAGATGGACAAAACAATTACTGTTTTGGTTGAGCGTAAAGTTGCTCATCCAATATACAAAAAATACATGAAGCGTTCTACAAAGTATCACGCTCATGATGAAACGAACGAATGTAATGTTGGTGATTATGTAACTATTACATCATCTCGACCTTTGTCAAAGACTAAAAGTTGGAACTTGGTCGAAGTTATTGACCGAGCCAAGTAGTCCACTGGTCATAATTGGAGTTTAGACAATGATTCAAATGCAAAGTAGTCTTGATGCTGCAGATAATAGCGGTGCAAAGCGTGTAGAATGTATTAAAGTATTGGGCGGTTCTCATCGTCGTTATGCTGGTATCGGTGACGTTATCAAAGTTACGATCAAAGAAGCAGCGCCACGCGGTAAAGTAAAAAAAGGTCAGGTTCATAACGCTGTTATCGTTAGAACCAGAAAAGGCGTTCGCCGTCCTGATGGATCTGTGATTCGCTTTGATGGTAACGCAGCTGTTTTATTAAATGCTAATCTACAACCGATTGGCACTCGAATTTTTGGCCCTGTTACGCGTGAGCTTCGTGGTGAAAAATTCATGAAGATTATATCGTTAGCGCCTGAAGTGCTATAAGATTGGAGTTCTGAGATGGAAAGATTAGTTAAAGGTGATCAAGTTGTTGTTGTTGTGGGTAAAGACCGCGGCAAAACTGGCGAAATTGTTACTCGTGGACAAGATGGTAAGTTTGTTGTTCAAGGTCTCAATATTGTTAAAAAACATGTTAAACCAAACCCAGCACAAGGTCAGGCTGGTGGTATTCTTGACAAAGAAATGCCGATTGAGGGTTCTAACCTAGCTCTATTAAATCCTGCTACTGGCAAGGGTGATAAAGTGGGTTTTAAAGTTTTAGACGATGGCCGCAAGGTTCGCTTTTTTAAGTCAAACGGCGAAGTTGTTGGCGCTTAGGCTACAAGATTAGGTATTTACAGTGAGCAGATTAAAAGATTTTTATCGTGATACTGTAGTCAAACAGTTAATTGAACAGTTTGATTATAAGTCGGTCATGGAAGTTCCAAGAATTACAAAAATATCCCTGAATATGGGTGTTGGGGAAGCATTGACTGATAAGAAGGTTTTGGATAATGCTGTTGCTGATATGGAGAAGATTTCCGGTCAGAAAGTAGTTGTTACCAAAGCAAGAAAATCAATTGCAGGCTTTAAGTTACGTGAAGGGTGGCCAGTAGGTTGCAAAGTTACTTTACGTTCTGAGCGTATGTATGATTTTCTTGATCGATTGGTAACCGTTTCTATTCCAAGGATTCGTGACTTTCGTGGGTTAAATCCTAAGTCATTTGATGGGCAAGGAAACTATAGTATGGGGGTGAAAGAACAAATCATCTTCCCAGAAATAGAATATGATAAAATTGATAAGTTACGCGGTATGGATATCACGATTACGACTACTGCAAAAACTGCAGAAGAGTCTCGTGCATTACTAGCGGCATTCAAGTTTCCTTTTAGAAAATAGATTTAGGTTGGGTGGAATTAAGTTATGGCTAAACAATGCATGATTAATCGTGAGATTAAAAGAGCAAAAATGGTAGAAAAATATGCTACCAAACGTGCCGAGTTAAAGAAACAGATCATAGACATGTCATTAAGTTTTGATGAACGTCAAGAAGCTGCAAAGAAATTCCATGCGTTACCTCGTAATTCGAGTGCAGTACGTATGAGAAATCGTTGTGAAATTACGGGTCGCCCACATGGTTATTACCGTAAGTTCGGCCTATCTAGGAATAAATTGCGTGAACATGCAATGGCAGGTGATATTCCTGGCCTAGTAATGGCAAGCTGGTAGTTTGTCAATCTATAGTGTGGAGCTAAAATAAAATGAGTATGACCGATCCTGTTGCAGATATGCTGACTCGCATACGTAATGCACAACAAGCAAAAAAATCAGATGTAACTATGCCTTCCTCTAAAGTGAAGTTGAGCATTGCAAATGTTTTAAAGAATGAAGGTTACATTGCCACATACAGTGTGAGCGAAGTAGATGGTAAGCCAGTACTTTCAATTGCTTTAAAATATTTCGATGGCAAGCCAGTTATATCAAAAATTGATCGCGTAAGCCGTCCAGGTCTTCGCGTGTACAAATCAGCTAAAGATCTACCAAAAGTTATTGGTGGTTTAGGTGTAGCAATCGTGTCGACATCTAAAGGTGTAATGGCCGATCGTAAGGCAAGAGAACTCGGTCAGGGCGGTGAAGTCCTGTGTTCAGTTAGCTAAGCCTGATATATTTGGAGATTTAAGAATGTCACGAATTGCAAACGCACCCGTAGAAATTCCAGCAGGCGTAGAAGTGTCGCTGAATGGTGCTGAAGTTTCTATTAAAGGTAGCAAAGGCACGTTAAGTCGTGTGATCCACGCGGAAGTTGAAGTCGCACAGCAAGGTAACACATTAGTTACTACTGCTCGTAGCCAATCAAAACAAGCAGTTGCTCAAGCAGGTACTTCACGTGCCTTGCTAAATAATATGGTAGTGGGTGTTTCTGTAGGCTTTCAAAAGAAGCTTACATTGGTTGGGGTTGGTTATCGTGCTAAAGCTCAAGGTAGTACCTTGGACCTTACGCTAGGTTTCTCTCACCCAGTTCAATTTGCTGTCCCTACGGGCATCACCATTGAAACGCCAACTCAGACTGAAATTGTTATTTCAGGTACTGATAAACAAACAGTAGGTCAGGTTGCAGCAAATATTCGCGCTTACCGTCCACCAGAACCTTATAAAGGTAAAGGCGTTCGCTATGCAGATGAACATGTTGCTCGTAAAGAAGCTAAAAAGAAATAATTAGGCTGAACAATGGATAAGAAAATATCACGATTACGTAGAGCGGCTAAAACAAGAGCTAAATTGAGAGAGCTTGAAGTCTATAGGTTGACTGTTCACAGAACACCTCGCCACATCTACGCACAAATTGTCACTCATGACAGTTCAAAAGTTATTGCTTCTGCATCTACATTAGATGTCGAGTTAAGAAAAGAACTTTCTGGCACGGGTAATATTTCAGCGGCTGAAGCAGTTGGTAAAGCAGTTGCTTTACGAGCAGTGAAAGCAGGTGTTGAGCAAGTCTCTTTTGACCGGTCTGGTTTTCGTTTTCACGGCCGAGTTAAAGCGCTAGCTGATGCTGCACGCGAAAATGGCCTGCAGTTCTAAATTTTAAAGGTATTATCACATGGCACAAAATGATCAACGACAAGCCCCATCTGATGGTTTGATTGAGAAATTAGTCGGAATCCGTAGGGTCGCTAAGGTTGTTAAAGGCGGACGCGTATTTGGTTTTTCTGCATTAACTGTAGTGGGTGATGGAGAAGGCCGAGTTGGTTTCGGTCAAGGTAAGGCTCGCGAAGTTCCTGTTGCAATTCAAAAGGCAATGGACGAAGCCAGAAGAAACATGAAAACTGTTACTCTTAACGGGCATACCTTACAACATGCATTAACTGCACGTCACGGTGCTGCAAAAGTTTATATGCAACCGGCATCCGAAGGTACAGGCGTTATCGCCGGTGGTGCGATGCGTGCTGTATTTGACGTTGTTGGTGTTCATAATGTGCTGGCCAAATCTATCGGTTCAACAAATCCATTAAACGTAGTTCGCGCTACTATAATTGGACTTACTGATATGAATAACCCTGAAGCAGTTGCGGCCAAACGTGGCAAGTCAGTTGCAGAGATTATGGAATAAGATAATGACAACTCAAGCTAAATTAAAAGTGACATTGGTCAAAAGCACGATCGGTCGCTTAGCTAAACATAAGGCATGCGTAGTAGGCTTAGGTCTTAGAAAGACTGGAAGCAGCGCAATCGTTATTGATACACCTGAAAACAGAGGGATGATTAATCATGTCTCATACATGTTAAAGGTTGAGGAAGCATAATATGTTTTTAAATACAATTGCACCTGCACTTGGCGCAACAAAAGATGCAAAACGTGTCGGTCGTGGAATCGGATCTGGTACTGGTAAGACTTGTGGCCGTGGTCACAAAGGTCAAAAAGCACGTTCTGGTGGCTTTCATAAGCGTGGTTTTGAGGGCGGTCAAATGCCTTTACAACGCCGCTTACCTAAAGTTGGCTTTTCCTCACGTGTAGGATCTAAATCAACTGAAGTTAGACTTGATGTGCTTGCTAGTCTAGCTGTTGACGTTATCGATTTATTTGCACTAAGAGCTCTAGGTATCATTTCTGGTAATATCCAAAAAGTTAAAGTGATTAATTCTGGTGAGCTTACAAAAGCCATATCAATTAAAGGCTTGTCTGTAACTGCTGGTGCTAAGTCGACGATTGAGTCTGCTGGCGGAAAAATCGAAGAGTAAACTGCGTGGAAAAAAATAAACAACAATTGCTCGAGAATAAAGGTAAATACGCCGAACTAAAAAGCAGGTTGCTTTTTGTATTAGGCGCATTACTTGTTTATCGAATGGGCACTTTCATGCCTGTTCCAGGTATTGATCCTGCAGCACTAGCAATTATGTTTGACCAACAAAAAGGCACTATTCTAGACATGTTTAACATGTTCTCTGGTGGTGCATTGTCACGGTTATCAGTTTTTGCATTGGGAATTATGCCGTATATATCGGCATCGATTATCATGCAATTGTTAACAGTCGTACATCCGGCTTTAGCGCAAATGAAGAAAGAAGGTGCTGCTGGTAAAAGAAAAATTACTCAGTACACTCGCTACGGAACTCTTGTTCTTGCTACATTTCAAGCGCTAGGAATAGCAGTAGCACTTGAAAGTCAAAGTGCTGCCGGTATTGGTGTAGTAGTTGATCCAGGAATGTTGTTTAGGTTAACTGCTGTAATTACACTAGTCACAGGTACTATGTTTCTGATGTGGCTTGGTGAGCAGATTACTGAACGTGGAATTGGTAATGGTATATCGCTTATAATATTTGCTGGAATAGTAGCTGGATTGCCTGCCGCAGTTGGTGGCACATTAGAGTTGGCGAGAACGGGCCAATTACACACGTTTTTAGTTATCACAATACTTATACTGGCTATCGCTGTTACAGCTTTTGTAGTTTTCGTCGAGCGTGCTCAACGTAGAATCCCTGTTCATTATGCTAAACGTCAACAGGGAAGAAAAATGATGGCTGGTCAAGTTACTCATTTGCCCTTAAAGCTTAATATGGCGGGTGTCATCCCACCAATATTTGCTTCAAGTATTATACTATTTCCTGCTACAATAGCAGGCTGGTTTGGAACATCAGAAGGAATGGGATGGTTGAAAGATATTTCAACACTCATGTCACCTGGTCAACCGATGTATGTTATTGCCTATGCAGTTGCAATTATATTCTTCTGCTTTTTCTATACAGCCTTGGTTTTCAATCCAAAAGAGACTGCTGAAAATTTACAGAAATCAGGTGCTTTTATTCCAGGTATACGTCCAGGCGCCCAAACTAGTAAGTACATAGATGGTGTGATGGGTCGTTTGACATTGGCGGGTGCTGTATACATTACCGCCGTCTGTCTATTACCAGAGTTTTTAATATTATACTGGAATGTTCCATTCTACTTTGGTGGTACATCCTTACTAATTATTGTGGTTGTTGTGATGGACTTTGTGTCGCAAGTGCAGTCTCATATGATGTCGCAACAGTATGAAGGTTTGATGAAGAAATCAAACAAAAAAAATAATAACAGTGTGTCAGGGTTCTTAAATTAAGTTCAACGCACACCATTTGGTGGAGAAGTTCGATGAAAGTTCAAGCGTCGGTTAAGAAGATTTGCCGTAATTGCAAAGTTGTGAAGCGTAAGGGTGTTGTACGCATCATTTGCACTGAAGCAAAACATAAACAGCGTCAAGGTTGATTGACGTTACATAAATTAATTTATTGTTGGATAGAGAGAATGTATGTTACAATTCTCTGTTCACTTATGAAGAACTTAGGGTAGCTCAATGGCTCGTATTGCTGGTATAAATGTCCCGGTGCAAAAGCACACGGTGATAGCGTTAACCTCTATCTATGGTATTGGTAACACACGTGCGCAGAAAATCTGTGCAGCATCAGGTGTCGCACCAGATGCAAAAATTAGAGATTTAACAGAGCAGGAAGTTGAATTGCTTCGCAGTGAAGTTGGTAAATTCACTGTGGAAGGCGACTTGCGACGTGAAGTTTCAATGGATATCAAGCGCTTGAGAGATCTCGGCTGCTATCGTGGTATTCGTCATCGTAGAGGATTACCTCTTCGTGGACAACGAACTAAAACTAATGCAAGGACTCGTAAAGGTCCTAGACGCATGATTAAATAACGAAGAGAACTTTCATGGCAAATTCAACTGCGCGTCAGCGTAAGCGTGTAAAAAAGAATGTTGTTGATGGTGTTGCCCACGTGCATGCATCTTTCAATAACACTATTATTACAATCACAGATCGCCAAGGTAATGCGCTTTCATGGGCAACATCAGGTGGTTGTGGTTTCCGTGGATCACGGAAAAGCACCCCTTTTGCAGCTCAAGTAGCAGCTGAAAAAGCGGGTGAAGTAGTCAAGGGTTTCGGTATGAAAAACCTTGACGTGGAAATTAAAGGTCCAGGTCCTGGTCGTGAATCAGCTGTTCGCGCATTGAACAACTTGGGTTTTAAAATTAACAATATCACAGACGTAACACCCATTCCGCATAATGGTTGTCGTCCGCCTAAACGGCGCAGAGTCTGATTTAGGAGATTATTATGGCTAGATATATTGGTGCAAAATGTCGTTTGTGTCGTCGTGAAGGTGAGAAGTTATTCCTGAAAGGCGAAAAATGTTATACATCTAAATGTGCAATTGAAAATCGTGCGTTCCCACCTGGTCAACACGGCCAGCGTCGTGGTCGTCTTTCAGACTACGCAACACAATTACGTGAAAAACAAAAATTACGTCGTGTGTATGGTGTTCTTGAAAAGCAATTTAGATCTTATTATAAATTAGCGGATAATAAGAAAGGAGCTACAGGTGAAAACCTTCTTCAATTGTTAGAAAACCGCTTAGATAATGTTACATATCGTATGGGTTTTGGTGTTTCACGTAGTGAAGCTCGCCAACTAGTACGTCACAACGCAATTACTGTTAATGGTAAGAAAGTAAATATTCCTTCTTACCAAGTTAGTGCTTCAGATGTTATTGCAGTTAGAGATGCTGGTAAAAATCAAATTCGGATTAAAGGCGCTCTCGATTTAGCAGCACAAAATGGATTCGCAGATTGGGTCGAAGTTGATGCTGCTAAAATGTCTGGCACATATAAACATGTACCCGAACGTTCTGATTTGTCAGCAGATATCAATGAGCATTTAATCGTTGAGCTCTACTCGAAATAAGTAATGATAATCCTCACGCAAGTGAGGATTGATTAGAGGAATTTTAATGACAATCTATACTAGTCAATTTCTAAAGCCACGGATGGTTGATATACAGAGATTTAGTAATACACGTACACGTTTAGTGTTGGAGCCTCTTGAAAGAGGTTTCGGTCATACACTAGGCAGTGCGATGCGAAGAGTTCTATTATCTTCAATGGAAGGTTCAGCAGTAGTTGAAGCTCAGATTGAAGGAGTGGTTCATGAATACTCTGCTATTGATGGTGTTCAAGAAGACGTATTAGATATACTTCTAAATATGAAAGGTCTTGCTGTCAAATTGCATGATCTTAACGAAATTGTTTTGACTCTTAGTAAAAATGGCGTAGGCCCTGTTACAGCTGGTGATATACAATTACCTCATAATGTTGAAATTGTTAATCCTGAGCATGTAATTGCTAACTTAACAGGTGGTAGTTTATCTATTACCTTTAAAGTTGCCAAAGGCAGAGGTTACTCACCATCTAATACACGTCAAACTGCTGAAGATGAAGATCGTACAATCGGTCAATTATATCTAGATGCATCATTTAGCCCCGTTAATATGGTGACATATGCTGTTGAAAGTGCGCGTGTAGAGAATAGAACAGATCTAGACAAGCTTATTATTGATGTTGAAACTGATGGTACTCTGGATGCAGAAGACGCTATTAAGTTTGCTTCTACTATATTAAGTGATCAACTTTCATCATTTGTTGACTTCACTGTCATTGAAGAAAAGAAAGAAGAGCCAGAGGTTGCACAGATAGCACCTGAATTGCTTCAAGCAATTGACGAACTTGATCTAACCGTTCGTTCTGCAAATTGTCTGAAAGCAGAGAATATCTATTATGTTGGTGATTTAATTCAACGTTCTGAAATGGAACTGTTGAAAACACCAAATCTAGGTAAGAAATCACTAACTGAGATTAAAGATGTCTTGGCTTCAAAAGGCTTATCATTAGGAATGCATCTTGATAATTGGCCGCCATCATCATTAGAACAAAAATAAAACTGAATTAATTCAGCATAAAAATAGGGTAGTTAAAATGCGTCATCGTAATTCTGGTCGTAAATTAAACCGCAATAGTAGTCATAGAACAGCAATGTTTAAAAATATGGCGGTATCATTAGTGGAACATGAAGTCATTCGTACAACTTTGCCAAAGGCAAAAGAGTTGCGTAGTGTAATTGAGCCATTAATAACATTGGGTAAAGTTGATTCTGTAGCAAATAGAAGACTTGCTTTTGCTCGTTTAGAAGATAGAGCTGCAGTAACTAAACTTTTTAATGACATTAGCCCTCGTTCTTTAACTAGACCAGGTGGTTACGTGCGCATTCTAAAGTGTGGTTACCGTGAAGGTGATAAAGCACCTATGGCTATCGTAGAGTTAGTCGACAGACAACCTCAAGCAGTTGTAGAATAAGTAAAGTATAATATCAAAATAAAAAACCGACTTTAGTCGGTTTTTTTTTGTCAAAAATTAGGCATTTATGTTGCCACTCTCCGACTAGTGTCTACTTACAACCAGATATAAACTATCGTAAACATACCAGACCTACTTATATATTCGTAATTGCAGATTTATAACAAACTTTGATGACTTCGTAATTGCATATACTTTTTATTTTCATAACTGGTCAGTCAATTCACACACATTGCTGTCACAATATCCAATTTGAAATTACAACACTCAACTAAACTTCTGCGAATAATCGTGAACATAGCTCTCTTTTACAAATATTAGAATATTAAGTTCCGCTCGTCATGGCACAACTATTCAGAACAACCTGATGTTTTTTCACTGTTGAACCGTAATCTGTTCTTTAATCAATAATTACTGTAATTCATCTATTTATGAATCATCTTTTTTTTTCAGACGAAGATTGTAGAAATTTTGCATATATCTTTATAGAACAGCTTTTTTTTCCAATTATAGTGTTCTATAAACACATCATTCATGGGTATATTTACATCGCACGAAATTAAAAGAAGTAAAAATTACAGGGCTTTCAGTAGTTTAGTGAGTAGTATGGATTGTTTAAAAAACTTTCTGTTGACGTAGCGAAACTAGGCTGTAGAATGCACCTCTTCTTAAGGCATCCAAC
>JALIBN010000005.1 GCA_030576275.1 Pseudomonadota bacterium
TATCTGCCCTTTTAATTACTTAGGCTTAATTATGTCATTACATGCAAAGCAAATCCCCAGCTTTATCTCTGCAATAATGCAAACCATAAACGACAATGCCGAGGAAGTGACTGAACTTGATCGTGCCATTGGTGATGGCGACCATTTGGTTAATTTACAACGCGGCTTAGCGGCATTAGCAAAAATAGAAGATGAGTTAGCTAAACTTGAATGGTCGCCCGCTTTGATGAAAATTGGTATGACTTTGATGTCGACAATGGGCGGCGCTTCCGGCTCATTGTTTGGTACATTATTTATCAGCATGGCTAAAGCCGCTAAGGACACAACCTTGGACTTCACTGTTTTTGCAGAGGTATTTAATCAAGGTGTAGAAGCGGTAAAACAACGTGGCAAAGCTGATTTAGGTGAAAAAACCATGTTGGACAGCTTGATTCCGGTCGCGAATAGTTTAATTGCTGATGCAGAAAATACTGTTGCATTGCCACAAGCATTAAACAATGCCAAAGTGGCTGCAATAACCGGTATGCAATCTACTAAAGTGATGATTGCAACTAAAGGTCGTGCTTCCTTTCTAGGCCAACGCGCTATAGGCCATATCGATGCTGGTGCGCGTACTAGTCAGTTGATGATTTGTGCTATTGCAGATGCGTTATTAAAAGACTAACAACCCCAACGTAAATTAGCGGTATGTACCGGAGCATCCCATAAGGCAATCAATTGTTCGTCCAATAATGTCAGGGTAACTGAGCAACCCGCCATATCTAACGATGTGGTGTAATTACCCACTAATGATCGCACAACGTCCACGCCTTTGTCTTTCAATAACGTCTCTGCTAGCTCAAACACCAAGTACAATTCCATAAGCGGTGTAGCACCAAAGCCATTGACGTGTAGTAATACTTTTTGACCTTGCTTTGGTTGTAAATCGACATCAATTGCTGCCACTAAATGTTCGACAATCTCGCTGGCATTGGACAGTTCCATCGGTTCACGACCACGCTCACCATGTATACCGACCCCCATTTCCATTTCATTGTGGCCAATATCAAATGTAGGCTTGCCAAGTGCAGGAACAGTGCAACTTGTTAAAGCTACCCCCATCGTGGCAGTTGCATTATTAACGCGATCACCCAAAACTTTGCATTCAGCTAGGCTTGCACCCGCCTCTGCGGCTGCCCCCACTATTTTTTCAACAATAACTGTACCAGCAACGCCGCGACGACCTGTACTGTGATCTTTAGGCAAAGAAACATCGTCGCTTACCAAAATGGTGTCATAAGGACAATCTAGCATCTCACCAGCAATTTCAAAGTTCATTACATCGCCAGCATAGTTTTTGACGATAAATAATACACCGGCTCCATTTTCGACGGATTCAGCCGCGGCAATCATTTGATCAGGCGTCGGCGAGGTGAATACATGTCCAGGGCATGCGGCATCTAACATTCCCACGCCCACTAAACCAGTGTGTAGCGGTTCATGGCCAGATCCTCCACCCGATATCAATGCAACTTTAGGCTTGGGACTAGAATCCTTTCTACGAATAAAGTGCGGTTGATGGTTGAATTGAATAATGTCCTGATGAGCTTTAGCAAAACCGTTTAGGCTTTCTTCTAATAAACTTTCAACGCTATTTAGTATTTTTTTCATTTAGCACCCACCACTTTAATTTGTTTGATTTCGCAATAATTGCGTAATCTCCTGAATATCAGCCATTATCCACGTTGGTTCATAGTCCAACTCAGCAATATCCTGCTCTCTAGAAACACCCGTTAACACCATAATACTTCGCATTCCAGCATTAACCGCGCCCAAAATATCAGTATTTAAGCGATCACCGATCGCGATTGTATTGGCTTGAGTTGTACCTAATAGAGCTAAAGCTTGTTGATATAAAATCGGAGCAGGTTTACCAATACTCGTTGCTTTGACCCCCGTCACGGCTTCCAAGGCAGCTAACACGCCACCATTACCCATGACTTCACCTAATTCCGTAGGCAAGGTGGTATCAGAGTTAGTCGCGAAAAATTGCGCACCGGCATTAATATTCAGAGTAGCGGTTGCTAACTTATCCCACGTTAATTTGCGATCTAGACCAGAAACAACAAGATCAGCTCCTTGGTCAAAAATACCTTTGTCAGGTTGATTAACTTGATAGAGATCGGTTAGTGTAAAGCCATGTTCGATTAGTGGTTGGCGTAAACCATCCTCGCCGATAACAAACACGCGACGCATGTCTGTTGGCAGATGTTGAATAAGGTACTGAGCAGTAGCCATGCTAGAATTGAGGATCTCACGATGATCAATCTCAACCCCCATTTCTGCTAACTTGTCGACATATTGTTGCTGTGTAAGACTCGCATTATTGGTCGCTAATACAAAAGGAATGGCACAGCGTCTAAGTTCAGAAAAGAACTCAATTAGCCCTGGCATTGGTTTATTTCCATGCCAAAGTACGCCATCCATATCGATAATTAATCCAGCTAAATCATCAATTTTAGTCATGAACACATCCATTATTTAAGTAATAAAATATGCGCAATCACCACGCAATTAGCCACAGCTTGGCATAATTCAATTATGCCTGTCCAGCTATGGCGTGATAGTTGACAATGATTTTGACTATTTGAAAATTGACATTGATTAGCATTGTGCTATATAGTCTTCCGGCGTAATTTTTAGCGTAAAACAATTAATATTTAACCCTATAACAGGAGCATGTCAACATGGCAAAAGCACTTATCCAAATGGCTCTAGATTCTCTAGATTTCGATGCAACAATCGCACTTGCTGAGCAAGTAGCCCCTTATGTTGATATCTTGGAAATTGGCACACCTTGCATCAAGTACAACGGTCTTGAACTTGTTACTGCATTGAAAGCAAAATTCCCAAACAAATTACTTCTAGTTGATCTTAAAACTATGGATGCTGGCGAGTATGAATCAACACCATTCTATGAAGCTGGTGCTGATATCTGTACTGTTTTGGGCGTTTCTGACAAAGCAACTATGGGCGGCGTAATTAAAGCTGCAAATGCAAACAATGCTGAAGCACAAATCGATTTAATCAGTGTTAAAGATAAAGCAGCTGTAGCAACAGCAGCAGCAGCAAACGGCGCTCAAATCATCGGTGTTCACACTGGTCTTGACGCTCAAGCAGCAGGTCAAACACCTTTTGCTGATTTATCTTTAGTAGCTAGCTTAAACTTAGGTGTTCGCATCTCTGTTGCTGGTGGTATCAACAAAGATACTATCCAAAAAACTATCCAAGCTGGCGCAACTATCGTTGTTGTCGGTGCTGCAATCTACGGTGCTGAATCTCCAGCAGCATCAGCAAAAGAATTGCGTGCATTAGTTGACGCAGCATAAGCTAGAAGCATAAGCTAGGTTAGATACGTTCTAAGCTAGAATAGAAAAAAAGCAAAGAACGGGTGGCCATATTAATGGGTCACTCGTTTTTTACTATTTAATTCGACATCCAAGTATAAGTGTAGGCAAAAACATATAAGCAATAATAAAAACGCTTTCTGTTTAACTCTTCTGGGTTGCCACAGTTAACCTAATAATAGTAATTAATTCATCGTACTTTAAATTTAAGGGCGATAGAATTCCAATTTAACAGGGGTATATTTCAATGAGTGAAAAAAGTTTATTTGCTTCAATTTCCAGTTTTTTCAGCGGCTTGTTCTCTTCAGACAATGCAAGCTCTACATCGACAGTATCTTCAAGCAAAGATAGCGATGGCCTTACCGGCGTAGAACGCTATATCAGAAATCAAGCAAGCAAAAGCAATCAACTTACTGGTGTTGAAGCATACATCCGTAACCTAGCGTCTGCACAAAAAACGACAGGTGTTGAAGCTTATATTCGTAACCTAGCTAACGCACAAAAAGTGACAGGTGTTGAAGCCTATATTCGTAACCAAGGTTAAACCCTTAGCTACAGACACTTAAAATTTAATACTTCAAGATAGTCGCTTCAGGCAATAGAAACCGCCCGAATTTACGCGAAAGCTTAAAGTAATTAAAATTAACATAGTCCAGTATCTCGCTTAAATTTAGTTTGGCGAGATACTGGGGTTTTAAACATTGAAAATTAAAGGTACCAAACAAATATGGCAAATTTACTTGAGCAACTAAAAGAAATGACCGTTGTTGTTGCTGATACTGGCGATATTGCAGCAATCGAAAAATTCACACCTCGTGATGCAACAACCAATCCTTCACTTATTACTGCTGCAGCTCAAATGCCGCAATATCAAGCAATTGTTGATGACACTTTGAAAGGTGCTCGCGAAACAGTGGGTGCAGATGCTTCTTCTACCGATGTTGTTTCATTAGCATTCGACCGTTTAGCAGTATCTTTCGGTTTGAAAATTCTTGATATCGTGCCACATCGTGTATCAACTGAAGTTGATGCTAGATTGTCATACGATACCGATGCAACTATCGCTAAAGGTCGTGACCTAATAGCTCAATATGAAGCTGCTGGTGTATCTCGTAACCGCGTATTAATCAAAATTGCAGCAACTTGGGAAGGTATTCAAGCAGCAGCAGTTCTTGAAAAAGAAGGTATTCACACTAACCTGACTTTAGTATTTGGTTTACATCAAGCTATTGCTTGTGCTGAAAATGGCATCACATTGATTTCACCTTTCGTTGGTCGAATCCTTGATTGGTACAAAAAAGATACTGGTACAGATTCATATCCTGCAGCAGAAGATCCAGGTGTTGTATCTGTTACAGCAATTTATAACTATTTCAAAAAATTCGGTTACAACACTGAAGTGATGGGCGCGAGCTTCCGTAACTTAGGTGAAATCACCGAGTTAGCTGGTGTTGATTTATTAACGATCTCACCTAGCTTGCTTGATGAATTGCAATCAACTGAAGGTGAGTTGCCACGTAAATTATCAGTAGAACAAGCTTTAGTTTCAGATATCGCTAAAATTGATATGAATAAAGCAACATTTGATGCAATGCACACTGAAGATCGCATGGCGAGTGAAAAATTGTCAGAAGGTATTGATGGTTTTGCAAAAGCATTAGAAGCACTTGAAGAAATACTAGCTAGTCGTTTGGCTGAACTTGAAGCTTAAATAGCTTACGTTCAACCAAACCTTCTCAGCTCAATTATGGTCATAAATGATTGAGCCGATATCTATCAGAAATGACGTCAATTGACATTGATGTCATTTCTGAATATAGTCCCGATTCGCATAATAAACATGTGATGAATCAATCTAATACTTTAGGAGTATGTAACATGGCAGAAATTCAAATGGCTCTAGATTCTCTAGACTTCGACGCAACTATGGCTTTAGCAGAAGCAGTAGCTCCATATGTTGATATCTTAGAAATCGGCACACCTTGTATCAAATACAATGGTCTTAAGCTTGTTAAAGCATTAAAAGCTGCGCACCCAACTAAAAAAATCTTAGTTGACCTTAAAACTATGGATGCTGGTGAATATGAATCAACACCTTTCTTTGAAGCTGGTGGTGATATCTGTACTGTTCTAGGTGCAGCTGATGCAGCTACAGTTAACGGTGTTATCAAAGCAGCTAAAGCAAACGGTGCTGAAGCTCAAGTTGATTTAATCAGTGTTGAAGATAAAGCTGCTGTTGCTAAAGAAGCAGCTGCTAACGGCGCTCAAATCATCGGTGTTCACACTGGTCTTGACGCTCAAGCTGCAGGTCAAACACCTTTTGCTGATTTAGCATTAATTGCTGGCCTTGGCTTAGATGTTAAAATCTCTGTTGCTGGTGGTATTAACAAAACAACTATCCAAGATACAGTACGTGCTGGTGCAAATATTGTTGTTGTTGGTGCGGCTATCTACGGCGCAGCTTCTCCAGCAGAATCAGCTAAAGAACTACGTGCTTTAGTTGACGCAGCATAAGGAAAAATAATATGCATCGTGATCTACTCTTAAATAAAATCACTGATATCCTTGGTTCTACTAATGATTCATACGAAGCTAAATTAGTTTCAATGTGTGATGATGCCAAACGCATCTTTATTACAGGTGCAGGTCGCTCAAAACTAGTTGGTAACTTCCTAGGTATGAGATTGATGCATAGTGGTTATACCGTTTATGTACAAGGTGAAATTAGTACACCTAGCATCCGTGAAGGCGATTTGTTAATCGTTATCTCTGGTTCTGGTGAAACAACTCAACTTGTATCATTTACGAATAAAGCCAAATCTGAAGGCGCTAAAGTGGTTTTGATTTGCTCAAAATCTAGCTCAACGATTGGTGATTTAGCTGACCAAACGATTCAAATTGGTAACGATGATAGTTTTGCCGCTACAAAGGGCATGCCTATGGGTACTATGTTTGAATTATCTACATTAATTTTCTTGGAAGCCATTGTTTCTCATCTTATACATGAGAAAGGAATTCCAGAAGAAGAAATGAGATTCAGACACGCTAATATGGAATAATCACTTTCCAAAAAGTAAAAAAGAAAGACGAGCAGCCGTAAGGTTGCTCGTTTTTTTTGCCTAAAATTGTTAGTGCATACCTGTTTCTTGTGGAAATTCGGTATTATGAAGACGTTTATTCAAAGAAGCTTTATCATTGAAATATCACTTTATTAGTGAATCGACAACGTACAACTCCAACATGATCTAGGTTTGTAAGCTTTTCGCACTATTCGAGATAAAGCTTTATCTGAAAATATTTCAAACATCAGTGAACTCACCGCTTGCCTAGTCAACATTCAATACTAATCTAGAGCTATTGAAAGCTTAGCTGTATAATGAAACCTTTCACATTAGCTATAAAATATTGCCATGACTACAGCCAAAACACTTTACGACAAACTTTGGGAACAACACACTGTCCGCACTGATGAAGATGGAATAACCGCATTGTTATACATCGACCGCCATCTAGTGCATGAAGTAACGTCACCACAAGCGTTTGAAGGTTTACGTCTGGCGAATCGCAAGCCACACCGTATCAGCTCTATCTTGGCAACACCGGATCACAATGTGCCGACGAGTCACCGTGAACAAGGCATCATCGATCCTATTTCTCGCTTACAAGTAGAAACTTTAGATAAAAACTGTAAAGAGTTTGGCGTAACGGAATTTGATCTAGCGGATGTCCGTCAAGGTATTGTGCATGTAGTCGGTCCAGAACAAGGGGCAACACTTCCTGGGATGACCGTGGTATGTGGTGATTCACATACCTCTACTCACGGCGCTTTTGGCGCCTTAGCCTTCGGTATTGGTACTTCTGAAGTTGAACATGTTTTAGCAACCCAATGTTTAATTCAGAAAAAAGCCAAATGTCTGTTAGTTAGAGTTGATGGTCAAGTTAACGCCGGTGTAACTGCAAAAGATATTGTTTTAGCCATTATCGGAAAATTAGGTACCGCAGGTGGAACAGGCTACACCATTGAATTTGCTGGTGAAGCGATTCAAGCGCTTAGCATGGAAGGCCGTATGACCGTGTGTAATATGACGATTGAAGCGGGTGCACGCGCAGGACTTATTGGCGTTGATGATACGACAATCAATTATTTGAAAGGCCGCCCTTTTGCACCTTCTGATGAAAATTGGCAAAATGCAGTCGATGCATGGCAGGATTTGCACAGTGATGCAGGTGCCATTTTTGATAAAACGATTATTTTTAACGCCGCTGATATCAAACCACAAGTTACATGGGGAACCTCCCCTGAAATGGTTGTTGCCATTGATGGCAATGTACCTGATCCATCTCAAGAAGCGGATTTAGTAAAACGCAATGGCATGGAAAGAGCTTTAGTTTATATGGGACTTAAAGCCAATCAAGCTATCACTGATATTATGCTAGACCGTGTATTTATTGGTTCTTGTACCAACGCGCGTATTGAAGACTTACGCCAAGCGGCGGCTGTAATTAACGGCGGTAAGGTTGCCAGTACCGTAAAACAGGCAATGGTTGTACCCGGCTCTGGATTAGTTAAGCTACAAGCCGAACTAGAAGGTTTGGATAAACTATTTATTGCTGCAGGCTTTGAATGGCGGGATCCAGGCTGTTCAATGTGTTTAGCCATGAATGCTGATCGTTTAGAGTCAGGTGAACATTGTGCATCGACATCAAACCGTAATTTTGAAGGTCGACAAGGTTTAGGTGGACGTACGCACTTAGTTAGCCCATCAATGGCAGCTGCTGCAGCAATAGCCGGTCACTTTGTCGATGTAACACTCTAAATGTCGTCTATTCAGCATACTATCGTTAATGAATTACTTACCTTGCGTGATGTATTACGTTGGACGACGTCACAATTTAATGCTGCAGAATTATTTTATGGTCATGGCAATGCTGATGCATTCAATGACGCGCTACAACTTATTTTACATAGCCTACATTTACCTGCTAATGACTTTCCCGAACTATTTGCAGATGCGCGTTTAACACTGGCTGAAAAGCATGGTATCGCCGCGTTAGTAGAGCGCCGTATTACTGATCGGGTCCCCGTACCCTACCTTACTCATGAAGCATGGTTTGCTGGCATGCCCTTTTATGTAGATGAGCGAGTATTAATTCCTCGTTCGCCATTTGCGGAACTGATTCAAGATCAATTTATGCCATGGATTACTGATCCGGATTCAGTCATGACCATTCTTGATTTATGTACTGGCGGAGGTTGTATCGCCATCGCATGTGCCGAAGCCTTCCCTGATGCGCACGTTGATGCTATTGATATCAGCACTGATGCGCTAGCTGTTGCCAATATTAATATTAAAAAACATGAACTACTAGATCAGGTTCACACTATTGAATCTAATTTATGGTCAGCACTGAGTGACCATAAGTATGACCTGATCGTCAGTAACCCGCCCTATGTCGGTGCTGATGAAATGGCAAGCTTACCACCGGAGTACCGTCACGAACCTACATCAGCACTTGAAGCTGATGATAATGGTTTAGCTCTAGTTGAGCAGATTTTAGTACATGCTGCTGAATTTTTAACGCCTGAAGGTGTACTATTTGTTGAAGTGGGTAATAGCGATTTGGCAGTGATGGAAAAGTGGCCTGATATTGAATTTTTGTGGCCAGATTTTGAAGAAGGTGGTCACGGTATATTTGTACTTAGTCGTGACCAATGTGTGGTGTTTACACAACGCTATAAATAACATTGCCTTAGTTCCTTAATCGACGCTGGCTACTTCATAAGATTTTATACAATTTCTACCCGACATTTTAGCTCGATACATAGCATCATCTGCTCGTTCAAATAAACTATTTAAGTTATGTTTATTATCAGCATCCATTGTTGCCAGGCCAATACTAACCGTAATAATTACACTCGCTGGTTTAAATTGCTTTAGCCGCTTTTGTAGGCGCTCCATAAAAGCAAGCGCATTAGCTTCTGGGCAATCCGGTAAAAGAAATACGAATTCTTCACTCGCCCAGCGAGCAACCATATCACCTTCTCTTACAAAACGTTTTAACCATGCTCCTAATTCAGCTAACACCTGGTCACCTTTTTGGTAACCCAATGTTTCATTTATGTTTTTAAAAAAATCAATATCTAAAACAGCTAATGTTAACGGGCGCTTATACCGAATAGCTTCACTAAAGTATTTTCCCGAAAATTCACGTAATGCGTGACGGTTAAATAGCTTAGTTAACTCATCCAGCATGGCCAAACTATAGAGTGATTTTTGCTGTGATCTTAACTCCAAAGTGCTTTGATAACTCGTAACATGATTATAAACACGTTGACGAAGTTCTTCACGGACGATTGGTTTAGCAACATAATCATTCACACCTAAGTGAAATAGCTCTATTTTTCGTGATATATTCTCGAAACCAGAGGTCGCAATGATCGGCACATTACCGTACTCACCCTGGAAACGCCTGATCTTCCTAACCAAAGAAATACCGCTCATTAAGCCTTCAAGCATAATGTCAGTAATCACCAAATCATAATTTCCAGTTTGAAAAGCTTCCCATGCCTCTTCAGCATGTGTGTAAGCATCGGCATCCAGTCCCATATCCGTTAATAAATCAAGCATAATCGCTTGCAAAACACGCGAATCTTCAGCTACTAGCACGCGGCCTGATAGTTGACGACTTTCACGTTCTGCATATCGATGAAGATAAGTATTAAATTCAAAAAGATCCTTTTTGCAGAAAATATCCGTAGCACCTGCCAATAAGGCCTGTTTGAGTATTTTCGAATTATCTTCTTCCGTTAAGATAATAATAGAGGCTAAATCGTAGCCTTTAACCGAACGTATTTGACCGCAAAATTCGCTACCTGAAATATCGGGGAGCTGAAAGCTACAGCATACAAGTCTGAAACGCTCTTCCCTAGCCATATCCAAAGCTTCATGACCTGTAGCGGCATAACTTGTTGTGAAACCAGCTTGTTCAAGCGAGGCTTTAAGCACCGCTCGAAATGTTTCTTCTCCATCAATAATCAATGCATTTAATGTGCGCATTAGTCCTTCGCCTCTATTTTGATATCCATTCAGTATTATTGATACTTAATACAAGTTTTCATACTTGCTCAAGCAATTGTCGTGTAAATACCGCCCGCAAGTAAAACCCTTTGGGATTTATTTTTTCATTTGAACCTGATGATGAAATGCCATTTACAAGCACTTTACTATTTGCAGCCTTAGGTCGGATCTGTAAATATTCACCTTCTTTTGCCGTGATTTCAGATTGCTCACCCAATACAATTCGATCCATCAACTCTTCCCAGTCACGCTTTAAAATAGCGTCCTGCTCTTCATTCGGTTGCCATAGCCAAGCATTACCGACATAGCGTTCTGCTATGGGAATATCTGAATCAGCTTCAACTGGTACCCAGAGTACATGGGCCAACTTACGTCTTATCCAGCTATCTTGCCAACTTAATTCGCCAGTCTGGTTCATCGACACAGTACAGACATAGGTCGACTCTTTCGGTTGCCCTAGCGCATTCAGAGGTAACGTTTTCATCTCGATACCTAAGCCAACAAAATCTGGCTCTGCTTTATTGCCAGCGTCAGCGCCCAAATATAATTCCAGTAAATTACCGACCCAACCTTTGTGACGAAGCAGGTTATCTGGCACCATAACAGCTAGCTCAGCGGCAAGCATACCTAACGTTTTTCCCGACAAATTCTGACATCTTAGCATCAACTCATCTTCTGTCTGCGGCGGTAAAATCTTACCTTGTGAATTATTATCATTCATAGAAGCATGATAACCTAGCATACTTTATTCTGCTCGTGACAATCACCATGAAAGCTCTCTCAATTCAAAATTTAACAAAAGTCTACAAAAATGGATTTGAAGCGCTTAAAGGTATTAGCCTAGATGTTAATCAAGGTGACTTTTTCGCTCTTCTAGGACCTAACGGAGCAGGGAAATCAACAACCATTGGCATCATCACCTCACTCGTGACCAAATCATCTGGCCAAGTAAGGGTATTTGATGCTGATATTGATATTGATTCCGAAGCAGCTAAGTCTTATATCGGCCTGGTACCACAAGAATTTAATTTTAACGGTTTTGAACAAGTTAAGCATATCTTAATAAGCCAAGCAGGATATTACGGCATACCAGCTCATGAAGCCGAACCTCGTGCCGATGAACTGTTGCTACAACTAGGTTTATGGGACAAGCGACATACCCCTTCTCGGGCATTATCCGGCGGCATGAAACGCCGTTTGATGATAGCCAGAGCCTTAGTACATAAGCCACAACTATTAATATTGGATGAACCCACCGCAGGCGTCGATATTGAACTGCGTCGTTCAATGTGGCTATTTTTGCAAGCGATCAACGCCCAAGGTACCACTATTATTTTAACGACCCATTATTTGGAAGAAGCAGAAAATTTGTGCCGTAATATCGCTATTATTGATAATGGACTTATTGTCGAAAATACAGATATGAAATCACTGCTTAATCGTCTCGATAAGGAAACGTTTATCCTTGATCTGAAATCGCCATTACCTACTGATTTTACTCTCTCAGGTTTCTACCTCCATAGACTTGATAACACGACAATTGAAGTTGAACTCAAGCGCGGTGAAGGTCTGAACAATTTATTTGCGGCACTCAGCCTGCAAGGCATCGAAGTCTCTAGCATGAAAAACAAAGCTAATCGTTTAGAAGAGTTATTTCTCGCCTTAGTCGATAAATCGGAGGCTACTTTATGACGACTAAATTCGCTCGTCACCAAGTTGCATTTAATACCTTACTATCACGTGAAATTCGTCGATTTCTTCGTATTTGGCCACAAACATTATTACCACCAGCCATCACGATGACTTTATATTTCATCATTTTTGGCAATTTAATCGGTAGCAAGATAGGTGAAATGGGTGGATTTAACTATACGCAATATATCGCCCCTGGCATTATCATGATGTCAGTCATTAATAATGCTTATTCTAATGTGGCATCCTCGTTTTTCAGTGCAAAATTTCAGAATCATATTGAAGAGTTAATAGTTGCACCGGTGCCCAATTATCTGATTCTGGCAGGTTATGTTGCTGGAGGTACGGCTAGGGGCTTATGTGTAGGTCTGATTGTCACCCTTGTCTCATTGTTTTTTACCCACCTCAGCATACAGCACGTTTTTATCACTATCAGCATGGTCTTTCTGAGTGCTATTTTGTTTGCCCTAGGTGGCTTTATCAATGCTATCTATGCCCGGAGCTTTGATGAAATATCGATTATTCCAACCTTTATCCTGACCCCAATGACTTATTTGGGAGGCGTATTTTATTCGATCAGTTTGCTGCCAGAATTTTGGCAGAAGGTGTCATTGCTAAACCCGATTTTTTATATGGTTAACGCCTTTCGTTACGGCATGCTAGGTACGTCGGATATCGCGGTCGAAATTGCCTTTGCTATTATTATTCTGTGTATTATCAGCTTAACTAGCTTTGCTCTTTATTTACTTAACAAAGGCACTGGTATCCGGAACTAAGCTTAAAGCGTGTTCCAATACCGTAATATCAGCCCCTTTTAAGTGAGCATTTTCACTTAAATGTCGTCGCCATGCTCGCGCACCTACTTGGCCTTGAAACAAGCCAAGTAGGTGTCGTGTAATCGATTTTAAGGGTCGACCTTCTGACATTCGATGCTCAATGTAAGGTAGCATTTGGCGGATCACCTCATGCCGTGAAGGTATCGGGTGACTATCTGCAAATATTTGACTATCGGCTTCCGCCAATAAATAAGGGTCATGATAAGCCGCCCGACCCATCATTACGCCATCAACGTGTTCTAACTGTAACTTAGCTTGTTCTAGCGTTTTAATTCCGCCGTTAATATCAATATGAAGCTGCGGAAAATCTCGTTTTAACTGATAAACACGATCATATTCCAAAGGTGGGATATCACGATTTTCTTTTGGACTTAAGCCCTGTAACCAGGCTTTTCTGGCATGCATAATAAACATATCACAGCCAGCCGCTGATACTTGTTGGATAAAATCATACACAAACTCATAGCTATCATGTTCATCTATACCCAAGCGAGTTTTAACGGTAACAGGAATAGTTACTTCCGCTTGCATTGCCGCCACCCCTTCGGCCACCAGCTTAGGATCAGCCATCAAACATGCGCCAAAGCTACCTGATTGCACCCGATCACTAGGACAACCAACATTGAGATTAATCTCGCTGTAACCTGCATCCTCACCAAACCGTGCACATTTAGCAAGCGCTTCAGGATCTGAACCGCCCAATTGCAGTGCTAGTGGATATTCACTGACATTATGGGCCAGAAATCGCTCACGTTGGCCATGAATCAAGGCACCTGTTGTGACCATTTCGGTATAGAGCAAACTATGTTTAGAAATCAGTCGCAAAAAATAACGGTAATCGCGATCTGTCCAATCGAGCATAGGCGCAACTGACAGGCGATGAGATTGTTTAAGTGTTAAATTCGGTGACGTCATAATCTTCAATATTTAAGTAGATTGACCATTTTCGCAAATCAGCGCGTAAAATGTTTGTTTTTGATCAAAAAAAGATTCAAATGCAAACAATTCAAGGTGATGGTTTTACTGTTTCAGTGGTTAAAAGTGGCCGCCGTAAAACAACCGCGCTTAAAATTAAAGACGGTGAAGTCTCTATCCACATTCCTAAGCGACAGTCCATCGAAATTGCCCGTCATTTTGTACAACAAAAAACACCTTGGATCCAACAAAAACTACAACATCAAGCGTTGCAGTCATTGCCTGAAAAACTCTTTATAGAGGGAGAATCATTGTTATTCCTCGGCAAAGATTATCAATTACAACTGATTCAAGTTGAACGTCCGACGACCATAATAAAAACTGCACAGACGATTCAGATACATGGGCGAGTTAATATTCTGTCAAAACCTGCAATACGTGCCGCATTGATCATTTGGTATAAACAGCAAGCTGAATTGTACTTGCGCTCACAGACTGCATTTTTAACAAATAAAACAGGATTAATGCCACGATCCATCACCGTAAAAACATATAAAGCGCGCTGGGGTAGTTGTAGGATGAGTGGTGATATTCAATATAATTGGAAATTAATGCTCGCCCCCCCTGACATCATTGATTACGTTATTATTCATGAGCTTTGCCATTTGCAACAACATAACCATTCTGCCTTATTTTGGCAGTTAGTTCATACGCACTCCCCCCATTTCAAAACGGCGAGGCTATGGCTTAAAAACAATGGTGCTACTTTAGATATATAAGGCCATGATTACTTATTTGTAATAATGGCATTATCAATGCTCTACATAATCACGCTTACGCAGCAAAAATTAATCCTTTAAGGCACTAAACGCTATGGCATTTTGGAATCACAAAAAAGATATCGACGCATTACAACTGCAATTGCAAGAACGTGATACGACTATCGGCACTTTACAGCAAGAAATCCAAGCACTACATTCACAACATAACAGCCTTGAAGAAACACTAGAATATGAAAAACTTCAGCATGACTGGCAAACAAAGTTATTTAGTAATATGGATCAATTTGGTCAAAGCCTAAGCGGTTTTCAGCAAAGTTTAGGGGGGATGGCCGTTTCGTTAGCTAGCGAAAGTTCTTCCGCGGTTGAAGGCGCCGAAACAACAATCTCTGTTCGCAATAATATCGAATCGGTCGCTTCAGGTTTGGGTGGCATTACAGCTCAAATGGACCAATCGGCCACTCGCGTTAAGTCATTACAAGAAAACGCACTTAAGATTGGTGGTTTTGTCGAAACGATCAGTAATATCTCTGAACAAACCAATCTCCTTGCATTAAATGCGGCGATTGAAGCGGCTCGTGCCGGTGAACATGGTCGAGGTTTTGCGGTTGTTGCCGACGAAGTACGCACACTTGCCACCCGCGCCCGTGTAGCAAGCACCCAAATCTCGGATTTAGTCGCTAATATCCAAAAGGAAACCGGCAGTGCTAGTGGTTTGATGCAAAGTGTCAAAGCAGATACCTCAGCATTTAGCGTTCGTGTTGGCAATGTCGTCACTGATATGCACAGGATGCTAGGTCTATCAAGAAATATGGAGCTCACACTCACCAGCTCCGCATTACGCAGTTTTGTTGAAATTGCTAAGCTCGATCATATTGTGTGGAAATTTGAAATCTATCGCGTGATGATGAACTTATCTCACAAACAACCCTCTGAATTATCTCTACATACTCATTGTCGTCTTGGGAAATGGTACTTTGGAAGTGAGGGTGCTAATAATTACTCACAATTACCGGGCTATCGTGATCTAGCCGCACCTCATAAGATATTACATGAACAAGGTGTCAAGGCACTTCAAGCCTTTTATGTTAATGACAAAGCTCTCACACTCAGCGCCTTAGCAAGAATGGAGGAAGCGAGTATGAATGTCGTTAATAATCTAGAAAAAATGGTGGTAGCCGCTGAACACAATCCAGAATTAATTTGCGCACGGTAATAATAATAATTATATTAAAATCATCATCTACCGTCACATATAACCAGATCGTATCTTGTTTTTTCCTCGGGTATAGACTAAAATTTGCCTCTCTGGATAAGGAACGCTGCAACAGGACTCTCCTGCTAGGCTTATTCACAGTAGTTTTTAACCGCGTTCATTATTAATAAGTTTTTACTAAATAATAATGAGCGTTGCGTTTTATTGCTTCATTGGCTTGCATCCATTCCCGCAAGCACTTAAACCAACTCTCTTCACTTTAAATTAAATCAATGAGGTAAGTTGATCATGAGTAGTCGTTTAATTTTTACTTCCGAATCGGTCTCCGAAGGCCACCCAGATAAAGTTGCAGATCAGATTTCAGATGCCATCTTAGATGAAATTTTGCGTCAAGATCCACATGCTCGCGTTGCTTGTGAAACCTTAATCAAAACGGGTGCTGCTATTGTTGCTGGTGAAATCACCACTTCTGCATGGGTCGATTTAGATGATGTAGTGCGTAAAACAATAACTGATATTGGTTATAACAGCTCTGATGTTGGTTTTGACGGACAAACCTGTGCGGTTATGTCCTTAATTGGTAAGCAATCTTCAGATATCGCCATGGGTGTCGACCGCGCCACGGCCGAAGATCAAGGTGCTGGCGATCAAGGTTTAATGTTTGGTTATGCGAGCAATGAGACCGACGTACTGATGCCGGCGCCCATTACTTATGCTCATCGACTAGTGAAACGCCAAGCTGATGTTCGTAAAAACGGCACTTTGCCTTGGTTACGTCCTGATGCTAAAAGCCAAGTCACCTTTGTGTACGAAGATGGTAAACCTGTCGGTATAGATGCCATAGTGTTATCTACTCAACATAACCCTGAAGTCTCCTTAAAAGAATTACAAGAAGCGGTAATGGAGGTCATCATTCTGCCGACACTTCCCGCCGAATGGATCTCTAAAGACACTACTTTCCACATTAACCCAACTGGCCAATTTATTATTGGCGGCCCCGTTGGCGATTGTGGCTTGACTGGTCGTAAAATCATTGTTGATACCTATGGCGGCATGGCGCGTCATGGTGGTGGTGCATTTTCGGGTAAAGATCCTTCTAAAGTTGACCGTAGTGCTGCCTATGCAGGACGTTATGTTGCTAAAAATATAGTCGCGGCGGGTCTTGCCGATCGCTGTGAAATACAAATTTCCTATGCGATTGGTGTTGCAGAACCGACATCGATCAGTATTGAAACATTTGGCACAGGAAAAATATCATCCGAAAGACTAGTACAACTGGTACGTGCGCACTTTGACTTACGTCCGGTAGGCTTAGTTAAAATGCTTGATTTAATTCGCCCAATTTATTTAGCTACTGCTGCTTATGGCCACTTTGGTCGTGAAGAACCTGAATTCACTTGGGAACGCACTGATTTAGCAGAAACCTTACATGATGCAGCTGGCATCTAGACCCCATTAACTTATTTCCCGTAGCTTGGATTTAATCCAACATGTCGGATTAAAGTCCGACGTCCGAGCTACTCAAGAACAAAATACTTAAGGATTATGACAACATGACATCTCCAATTGAAAATCTTACACCCGATTACAAAATCGCCGACATCAGTCTTGCTGAATGGGGCGCTAAAGAAATCAAAATTGCTGAAAATGAAATGCCTGGTTTAATGGCTATTCGCGAAGAATATGTCGGTAAAAAGCCATTAGCCGGTGCTCGCATTGCTGGTTGTTTACACATGACAATTCAAACCGCCGTATTGATTGAAACCTTAATTGATTTAGGCGCTGAAGTACGCTGGTCATCATGTAATATCTTCTCAACTCAAGACCAAGCGGCGGCGGCGATTGCGGCACAAAATATTCCGGTCTTTGCGTGGAAAGGCGAAACCAACGAAGAAGCTATCTGGTGTATCAAGCAAACTATTTCTGGACCAAACAACTGGCACCCAAACCTAATCTTGGATGATGGCGGTGATTTAACCCAAGTCATGCATGATGAATTCCCTGAATTATTAAAAGATGTTAAAGGTCTATCAGAAGAAACAACGACAGGTGTTCATCGTTTGTATGAAATGATGAAAGATGGTTCTTTAAAAGTACCTGCTATTAACGTTAATGATTCCGTTACTAAGTCTAAATTCGATAACTTATACGGCTGCCGTGAATCGTTACTAGATGGTATCAAACGTGCTACAGACGTGATGATTGCCGGTAAAATCTGTGTTGTTTTAGGTTACGGCGATGTAGGTAAAGGTTGTGCCCAAGCATTCCGCGGTATGGGCGCCACTGTAATGGTGACTGAAATCGATCCAATCTGTGCGCTACAAGCGGCAATGGAAGGTTACCGAGTTGTAAACATGGATGATGTAGCGAATTTAGGTGATATCTTCGTTACTACGACTGGTAATGTCGATGTAATTAATCACGACCATATGCTTGAAATGAAAAATGAAGCCATCGTTTGTAATATCGGTCATTTTGATAGTGAAATTGCTGTTGCTTCATTACGTCAATATGAATGGGTGAACATCAAGCCACAAGTTGATCATGTTATCTTCCCTGATGGCAAACGCATCACCTTATTGGCTGAAGGTCGCTTAGTGAATCTAGGTTGCGCTACCGGTCATCCGAGTTTTGTAATGTCAGCATCATTCACTAATCAAGTAATGGCGCAGATTGAATTATGGGATAACCATTTAGACTACAGCAATGAAGTTTATGTGTTACCTAAATCATTAGATGAAAAAGTAGCGCGTCTGCATTTAGCTAAGATTGGTGCTAATCTAACTGAATTAACAGATGCCCAAGCTAAATACTTAAGTTTGGACAAACAAGGTCCATACAAATCTGATATGTATCGCTACTAGCAGTCAGAAGTAACACGCTACAGCCTCGATACCCCCTGCGGTGAAAATATATTTTCATCACAGGGGTACGAGTATTTATAGATTAAACTAAATATATAAACTGTCTTTCAACTACCTTTGTGTATTCACTATGACCAATAAACTCACCATCAGTTGCGAATTTTTTCCACCAAAAACGGATAAAGGCATTGCAACAATACGTGATGTTCGCCAGCAACTTGCTCCGCTGAAACCTGAGTTTTATTCAGTTACCTTTGGTGCTGGAGGGTCGACACAAGACAATACCTTAAATGCAGTAGTAGAAATTCAACAAGCGCATGCTGTAACAGGCATTGATGCAGCTCCGCATCTGTCCTGCGTCGGCTCAACAGCTGAACGTATTCGTGACATGCTCACCACTTATCAATCACATGGCATTCGACGCTTAGTCGCATTACGAGGCGACTTACCCTCAGGCATGCGAGATCCAGGTGACTTTCGTTATGCTAATGAGTTAGTTGAGTTTATTCGCCAAGAAACAGGTGATTATTTTACAATTGAAGTCGCAGCTTATCCTGAGATTCATCCACAAGCAGCATCAGCAAAAGCTGATTTTGACAATTTTAAACGTAAAGTTGATGCCGGCGCCGATAGTGCTCTCACTCAATACTTTTATAATGTTGATGCGTATCTTTATTTTGTAGATCGTTGCCAAAAAAATGGCATTGAAATACCGATCATTCCCGGTATTATGCCCATTAATAACTTTTCCCAACTCGCCCGTTTTTCGGATGGCTGTGGTGCAGAAATACCACGCTGGTTACGTAAGCGGCTAGAAGAATTCAATGATGATACTGAGTCATTACAAGCCTTTACCTTAGATTTTCTAACCGACTTTACCCAAAAACTAATAGATTCAGGTGTGCCTGGCCTACATTTTTACAGCATGAATAGAGCCGATCCAACGCTCACTGTCTGTCAACGTTTAGGTTTAATCGTTTAAAGTCGATAAGCTGTAATATCTGATGAACTACTTTATAGAGTCGCTATTAGCGGCCTTTAGCTTAATTACCTCACTTGATGGCGATATTTACCGCATCGTTTTAACCTCGGTTTCCATTTCTATTACAGCAACCCTGATTGCCGCACTATTGGCTATTCCAGCAGGCGTCGCTATGGCGCTCAATACTTTTACAGGCAAGGCCAGTCTCCAGCATTTACTCAACACATTGATGTCAATGCCCACTGTCGTAATCGGCTTGCTACTTTATGGTCTGTTTAGTCGTTTGGGCCCCCTCGGTAATTTGGGCCTGCTTTATACACCTACAGCCGTTATTATCGCTGAGGCCATTTTGATTTTTCCGATCATGATGAATTTAACTATCGCCGCCGTGAACTCAGCAGATCCTCGCTTGGTTCCAACTTTAATCAGTTTAGGTGCCAGACCTTATACATTAACGGTTCATGTTATCAGGGCAACACGTTACGCCATACTCGCAGCATTAGTTATGGGGTTCGGTCGTGCGATTGGCGAAGTCGGAGCAGCAATGATGTTAGGCGGCAATATTCAGGGCTTTACCCGCACGATGACCACCGCTATCGCGCTTGAAACTAGCAAGGGAGAATTTGAACTCGGGCTAGCACTAGGAATATTATTATTAATCATTGCTTTCGCACTTAATTTTGCCTTGTCATGGTTAAATAGATCATGACATCAGCCTATGAATTAAGGGACATTACGCTTAAACAACAAAATAAGATAATACTTAATATTTCTCAACTGACTATTGAATCAGACCAATGTTTAGCGCTACTCGGTGAAAATGGCGCAGGCAAAACAAGCTTAATCAATTTACTGGCTTTTACTAGTCGTGCAAGTCATGGCTCGATACGCTTATTTAACCAAGTTGTCTGTTCAAAGCTCAAGCCAAGCCAACGTCGCCGTATAGGACTGGTTCATCAACAGCCCTACCTACTACCAGGCACCGTGGCTGATAACATTCGATTAGCATTGAGCCTGCAAGGTGTGAAGCGTTCTCATATTCCAGAGCTAATTCAACAAGCACTTAAACAGGTCAATTTAATTGATTTGGCTGATCAGCCCGCGAATACTTTATCTGGCGGTGAGTTAAAACGCGTTGCCATTGCGCGTGCGATAGCCTATCAACCTGATATTTTATTGTTAGATGAACCCTTTTCGCATCTTGATCATCGTCATATACAACTACTTGAAGATAGTATTAATCATTTCGCTCAACAGATGGGCAAGACCGTTATTTTTTCAACGCATGATCGATTCCAAGCGCAAGCTCTAGCCAATGCAACTATTAATCTTGTAGCAGGGAAAATAACCGCTGCACCTTTATTAAATCATTATCATGGGAAATTGGACCAACATTTTTTTGACACCGGTAAGATGATGATTCATGTCACCAGCAAACTGACCCATGCACGCCATCTTGCCGTCGATCCTCGAGAAATAATTGTGTCGCCGCAACCATTAGAATCCAGCATGCGTAATAGCTTTTCTGGGCGCTTAACCCTTATCGCTGAAGAAGGTAATGCCATCCGATTAACTATCGAATGTGCTGAACGCTTCCATGTGATCATTAGCCCTGAAGCCCTCTCGAGTCTAAAGTTGTCTTTAGGAGACACGATTTGGTTAAGCTTTAAATCCACCGCCGTGACAGTATTTTAATATTTACACACTTTGCTATAGGCAATGGCATAAGACTTGCGGTACCATAAACTCATGACATTTTATTTCGATTGTAAAAATCTGTGAAACCCTCATTACAGTTGCGTGTAGGCCAAAGCCTATCGATGACACCACAGTTACAACAAGCCATTCGCTTATTGCAATTGTCATCACTTGAATTACAAGCTGAAATTCAAGAAGCACTGGAAACTAACCCTCTACTTGAAGTTGAAGATGACTTTGATCATGATGATCATTCAGCAATTCAACAAGAGAGTGAGAAAGTTATTGCCCAGGAAAATCAGGATGTTAGCCAGCTTGAAAACGCATCAATTCCCGATGAATTACCAACGGATAGTGAGTGGGAAGACACCTTCGACACCCAACCAGTATCGCTACTCTCAGGACAAGTTTCTGATTCTGGTTTAGAGCGTGACAATCAAGATAATAGTGGTGATTCCTTACAAGAACACCTACTTTGGCAAATGCGCTTAACGCCTTTTTCGGCTACCGAGCAAGAAATTGCCGCAACTATTATCGATTCAATTGAAGATGATGGTTATTTAAAAATCACCCTCGAAGACATCCAGCAAAGTTTAGGCGATGAATATAGTGAGGTTGAACTTGATGAGATCGAGGCCGTACTTCACCGCATTCAGCATTTTGATCCGGTAGGTGTTGCCGCACGTGATTTACGAGAATGCTTATTAATTCAGCTTAAATTATATGAAGCTGAAATTGATCAGCTCGCATTACTGACCGAACTTATTGATAAACATTTAGATACATTGGCCAAGCGTGATTACGCCCAAATTAAACGCGCTTTAAAAATCACTGACGAAGAACTCACCGAATTAGTACGTTCAATTCAGCTACTCAATCCTCGTCCTGGCAGTCATATTCAACAAGATAAAACAGAATACATCGTGCCTGACGTTTACGCTCGAAAGGTAAACGGTCGTTGGCAGTTATCACTTAATCCCGATAACGCACCTCGCTTACAAGTTGCTGAACATTATGCACAACTTATTAAACGCGCAGATAACAGTGCTGAAAACACCTATTTAAAGAATAATTTGCAAGAAGCACGTTGGTTTTTAAAAAGCCTACAAAGTCGAAATGACACCTTATTAAAAGTGGCAGCAGCGATTGTTGATCGGCAACAAGGATTTCTTGACCATGGTGATGAAGCCATGAAACCGCTAGTCTTGGCCTATATAGCTGAAATTGTCGAAATGCATGAATCAACGATTTCACGTGTCACCACACGAAAATACTTACATACTCCTCGTGGTATTTTTGAATTGAAATATTTTTTCTCCAGCCATGTCAGCACGGACAATGGTGGGGAGTGTTCAGCAACAGCAATACGTGCCATCATAAAAAAACTAGTACTCGCCGAAAATCCAAGAAAGCCTCTCAGCGACAGTAAAATTGCTGATATTCTTGTAGATCAGGGCATTAATGTGGCTCGCAGAACCATTGCGAAATATCGGGAAACCTTGGCAATCTCCCCCTCTAACGAACGCAAGCGGCTGGTGTAAGCCAGTTTTATAGATCAATTTAGGAGTAGCAAAATGCAACTAAACTTAACCGGACAACATGTTGACATCACCGATAGTCTTCGTGACCATGTAAATAGTAAATTTGAAAAACTAACGCGTCACTTTGATCACATGACTAATGTTCATGTCATCCTTTCTGTAGAAAAAGATCGTCAAAAAGCAGAAGCGACTGTTCATGCTAGCGGTGCAGACTTATTTGCTTCGGATGAAGGTGAGAATATGTACACCGCGATTGATAGCTTGATTGCAAAACTTGACCGCCAAATTATCAAACATAAAGACAAGATCAAAGACCATCACCAAGCTGATGGTCATGATATGAAACATAACGCAGGTTAATTTCGGATTTATCTATGCTCATAGCCGCTTCACTCATTAACGCCGACAATATTAGTTGTCATGATTCCGCCACTAGCAAAAAGCGCGTTATTGAAAACTTAAGTCAGTTGTTAGCCGCTAATACCGGAGCAACAACCGCTGATGCTATTTTTCAGGCATTACTTGAACGAGAACGGCTAGGTAGTACAGGTTTGGGGAAGGGCGTGGCAATACCGCACGCCCGCATCCCGGGATTACCTCATACCATTGCCGCGATGATGACCTTAGCCACAACCGTTAACTATGAATCGGCAGATAATAAGCCTGTTGATATTGTTTTTGGTTTATTAGTTCCAGAAGATGGTAATGATCAGCATTTGCAACAATTAGCTAGATTAGTCAGCTTATTCCGTGAAGAAGAAACTTGCACCAAGATTCGCCAAGCTAACGATGCCGAGCAAATATTTGAAATTTTGCTGGCCAGTGACGACAACTAAGCAAGTGTGGACAAGCCAAACGAACTAATAGAAAGCCACCACGGCGTAATGATGAACGTCGCGGGCTTCGGAATCTTAATTATTGGTTCACCCGCCATTGGAAAAAGTAGCCTAGCATTAGAGTTACTTTCTCAAAACCATCAACTAATTTCAGATGACGTAGTCGATTTTTGTTGTGCCAATAATATCGTTAGAGGCCATTGCCCATCGATGTTATCGGGTTTATTACATACCCGTGAACTAGGCCTTATTTCCGTTCGCAACGTCTTTGGTAACGAGGCTTGGCAAAGTCAGTATCAACTTGATTACGTTATCAAACTCACGCAACAGTTCGATTCAAACATTAACCTTGTTCTAAAAAAGCGATCTTATACCGTTCTAAATCACGCTTTTCCACTACTGATACTTTCTTTAGCAACACCCGCTTCACTTTCCACTCGACTGCTTTGCTGGTTAAACATGCAAGCAAATCCATGTCCTGCAGAAAATGGATTAAAATAATATCAATACACTTTAAATGAGCGTCGCAAAATGAATGGCAAAATAATCCGTATTCAACTTCGTTTAAATAAACAACTAAAACGGTTAGTTTTACGTCATCATGCTCATTTCACTATCTTGTTTAAACATAGAGAATTTTTATGGCTGTAGGAATTTTAATCGTATCCCATAATCAAATCGGAACGGAATTAATCAATACCGCACGACAAATGTTGTCATGTTGTCCCCTACCCACTAAAGTCCTTGCCATTGGCGGTAAAGATAATCCAGCAAGCATTCGGCGACAATTTGAGACTGAACTTAAAGGCCTCGATCAAGGCAACGGTATTCTTATATTGACCGATATGTTTGGCTCCACCCCAAGCAATATCGCTTGCGCTGTTTCTGATCGTGATGATATTCGCATCATTGCTGGTCTCAACCTGCCTATGTTGATCCGCGTTCTTAATTACCCTAACTTGAATCTTGATGAATTAGAGAAAAAAGCCATCAGTGGTGGTATAGAAGGCATCGTTTGCTGTCATCACACGGGGTATAAATTATGATTGAACAATCATTCACGATTATAAATAATTTAGGTTTACACGCTCGCGCTGCCGCCAAATTTGTCACGATTGCTTCGCAATTTGATGCTGATATTCAAGTGTCACGTAATGGCCGTACCGTTAACGGAAAAAGTATTATGGGCGTAATGATGTTAGCGGCGGGTAAAGGAACTGACATAAAAATAAATGCTGAAGGTGAAGACGCTAAACTTGCCTTACAAGCCATTGAGACACTTATTAATACTTTTTTTGGAGAAGGTGAATGACACTTGAACTGCAAGGTATCGGTGTTTCGCGAGGGATCGCCATTGGTAAGGCGCACATACTATTCCACAATCAGCCGGATGTTCGTGAGTATCTAATACCCGCCTTTGCCATTGAGGAAGAAATTGAGCGGTTTCTTGATGCCCTAACAGAGGCAAAAAAACAACTTAAAGCCATTCGCAATCAGATCCCGGCAAATGCCCCTACCGATGTATCAGCCTTTATAGATACACACTTATTGATGCTGAATGACTCCTCGCTCTCCAAAGTGCCTGTAGACATGATTCGCTCGCGCCATTGTAATGCTGAATGGGCATTACAATTACAACGAGATGCCTTAATCAATGTTTTCAATGAAATGGATGATCCTTATTTACGCACACGACGTGATGATGTTGATCATGTCGTTAATCGTATTCATCGCATTTTGTCTGATCAAGATGTCGCAGATCATGAAATACCCGATGGTCGTCTGAAGGGTCATATCATCATTGCCGAAGATTTGACGCCGGCAGACACCTTACTGATGCAACATCAAGGTATAGCAGCCTTTGTTACCGAACATGGTGGTGCGACATCACACACCACTATTCTGGCACGAAGTTTGGGCATTCCGGCGATTGTCGGTGTCGGTTCAGTGCGTCGTTATATTCAGGATAATGAATTACTGATTGTTGATGGTGAAAATGGCATGTTGCTCGCTGGTACCGATGAAATAACCGAGGCTGAATATCGGATTCGTCGCATTACATTTGATAAACATATTGCCTCACTCAGCAAGTACAAATCCCAACCCACTAAAACCCGTAATGGCAAAACCATTACCTTACTGGCTAATGCTGAATTACCTGAAGATATCTCAGCGATTAGCAATATTGGTGCGCAAGGTATTGGGTTATACCGTACCGAATTTTTATATATGAATCGGAGCGCACCACCAGAAGAAGAAGAGCAGTTAGCGGCTTATCGAGACGTGGTTGAAGGCATGAATAATCAACCTGTGACCATCCGAACCTTTGACTTAGGTGCCGATAAAACAGTCGATGGTGGTCGTACCTCAAGTCAAACAGCTACTAATCCAGCGCTAGGTCTTCGCGCAATTCGGCTATGTTTAAAGTTCCCAGCCATGTTTCGTACTCAACTTCGAGCTATTTTGCGGGCATCGGCATTTGGCAAAATTAAAATCATGTTTCCAATGATTTCCAGCACACAAGAACTTGTGCAAGCAAAACACTTGTTAGAGCTGTGCAAGCAAGAGCTAGATAACGAAGAATTAGAGTATGACCGCCATATTCAAATCGGCGCGATGATTGAGATCCCTGCCAGCGCAGTCTGTGCTGAAATGTTTGCCAAACAAGTCGATTTTTTATCTATAGGTACCAATGACCTTATTCAATATACCTTAGCCATTGACCGTATTGATGATAACGTTAACTATCTTTACGATCCCCTACATCCTGCTGTCTTAAAATTAATCAACATGACCTTAGAAGCGGGGAAAAAATACAATATTCCGGTTTCGATGTGTGGTGAGATGGCCGGTGATCCGCGTTATACGCGGCTTTTACTTGCCATGGGTTTGGAATATTTTAGTATGCATCCCAATGCCTTATTAGTCGTCAAACAAATCATCAATGAAACTGACTTAACGCTACTACCGAGTAATACACTGCAAATAATGGATATGACTGATACTAGCGATGCTCAAATTTTATTGGAGCAGATCAATAGCAATAAGTTTATCGCATCATAAGCATTTTTTAATCCGCCATTGCCAAAGTATTGACCAGACCACATCAAACTAATTTGCGCATAACTATTGTTAGTGGAAATATGGCGCCGTGTTTGTTCAAAACTGCGATTAAGACATGTAAATGAACATTTGTTTATTTACATGTCGTCATAGCCAAAATAACACCTTGTGCAAAAGCTCACTCTATTTAACACTACACAGTGACTCGGCAAGCCGCTAGAATATGGCACTTACCAGATTTCCCCTCTGTTCGCCATATTTTGAGACTAGGTCATGTCAGAGCTCGATGAACAACATGCTATTAATCTACCTCTTGAGACGCTCTCTGAAGCATTAAAGAGTGGGCGTTTTGTACGCATGCGTAGATTACTAGCAAGTCTCCATCCCGCAGAAACCGCTCATTTACTCGAATCATTACCGCCTAACGAACGAAAAATATGTTGGCCAATAATCCCTCCTGACCTACGTGGTGAGGTTTTATCTTATATCGGTGATGATGTTCGTTCTGGTTTAATGACCGACATGGATACTGCTGATTTGATCAGCGCTACAGAAGATCTTGATGCTGATGATGTCGCCGATATTCTGCAAGATTTACCTGAACACGTCATGCGAGAAGTATTGCGTGCCATGGACGATCAACATCGTCGCCGAATTGAAAGCATCTTGGCACATGAGGAAGATACTGCTGGTGGTTTGATGAATACTGACGTCGTCACCGTACGGTCAGATATCACACTAGAAGTAGTGTTACGTTATCTGCGCATGCTCGGTGATTTACCAGACAATACTGATAGCCTCTATGTTGTCGATCATGAAGACAAATACCTAGGTACATTACCCTTATCTAAGGTGGTCAGTCGCAGTCGCTCCCTAACGGTGAGTAATGTGATGTCAAATCAAATAAAAGCCATTCCAATACTCATGTCGGAATCGGATGTGGCACATCGATTTGAAAAGCATGACCTTATGTCTGCACCTGTTGTCGACAAAGATAATCATATTGTTGGTCGTATTACCATTGATGACGTGGTGGATGTTATCCGTGATGAAGCTGAACATTCCATGCTCAGCATGGCCGGCTTAGGTGAAGATGAAGATACCTTCGCGCCAGTGAAAAAAAGTATTCATCGTCGTTCATTATGGTTAGGCGTCAATTTACTCACCGCATTTTTGGCGTCATGGGTTATCGGGCTATTTGATACAACGATTGAAAAACAAGTCGCTCTTGCTATCTTAATGCCCATTGTCGCAAGTATGGGTGGTGTTGCAGGAAGCCAAACCCTCACTCTAGTTATTCGTTCGATGGCATTGGGACAACTTAATGATAAAAACCAGAGATGGTTATTACGCAAAGAACTCGCAGTGGGTGCCAGTAATGGCTTCATTTGGGCGATAGCTATCGCTATTGTAACCATTTTTTGGTTTGGTAGTATCTCATTAGGCGTATTGATGGGTTCCGCAATTATTATCAATTTAGTTGCTGCCGCCCTCGCCGGCGTCACGATACCAATCATGCTTAAACGCTTTGGAATCGACCCTGCGCTATCAGGTGGTGTATTACTAACCACGGTAACTGATGTTGTAGGTTTTATGGCATTCCTCGGATTTGCTACTCTATTCATTGTTTAAAAAAATTATTGAGACCTTTCTATGTCAGGCAACAGTTTTGGAAAATTATTCACTATAACTAGTTTTGGTGAAAGTCACGGCCCCTCCATTGGCTGTATTGTTGATGGTTGCCCTCCCGGCCTAGCGTTAACCGAAGCTGATTTACAAGGCGATCTTGATCGTCGTCGGCCAGGTAAAACTCGTTATGTCACTCAACGTAAGGAGTTAGACCAAGTTAAAATTCTGTCTGGGGTATTTGAAGGCAAAACAACGGGTGCGTCTATTGGCATGATCATTGAGAACACCGATCAACGTTCAAAAGATTACGGTAACATCATGCACCAGTTCCGTCCCGCGCATGCTGATTACACCTATCATCACAAATATGGTTTTCGTGACTACCGTGGCGGCGGCCGATCTTCTGCTCGAGAAACGGCAATGCGTGTTGCGGCGGGCGGTATCGCAAAAAAATATCTACGCGATCGTTACGGCATCGAAATTCAGGGTTATTTAGCTCAACTTGGTCCGGTTAAGATTGAAAAGCTTGATTGGGATCATATGGAAAAAAGTGCATTTTTCTGCCCAGATCCTGATAAAGAAGAAGCAATCGAAGACTATATGAAAGCATTGAAAGGTGACTCTATCGGAGCACGGATCAATGTTATTGCTCGTAATGTACCACCAGGTCTTGGTGAACCAATTTTTGATCGTCTTGATGCTGAAATTGCCCATGCAATGATGAGCATCAATGCCGTTAAAGGCGTGGAAATTGGTGCCGGATTTGATTCGGTCACCCAAAAAGGCACGGAACACCGCGACGAAATAACACCTGAGGGTTTTTTAAGTAATAATGCCGGCGGCATACTGGGCGGAATATCGAGTGGTCAAGATATCTTAGTCAGCATGGCACTCAAGGCCACATCTAGCCTGAGTATTCCTGGTCGTAGTATTAATACTGATGGTGAAGCAGTTGAAGTCGTCACTAAAGGTCGTCATGATCCTTGTGTTGGTATTCGTGCGACGCCGATAGCCGAAGCGATGTTAGCCATCGTACTAATGGATCATATGCTACGTCACCGTGGACAAAATATGGATGTCACCACGACTACGCCGATTATCCCCGCCCAAGCATAAATAAGGCGTGCCCTTTCAAAACAAGCCTTATTGGCGCCTCTCAGGTTTTTACTTTTTTTATTTTGCATCCTTAGGTGTCTTACTCCCCTACTGGGGACTTTACCTGCAATGGAAAGGCTTTTCAGCCCAAGAAATAGGTGAATTCACCGCAATATTACTGGTCACTCGTGTCGTAGCACCCAATATTTGGAGTTGGATAGCAGATCATCATGGTCAGCGCATGAAGATTGTCCGTTTAGGCAGTTTAATGAGCACCATTGCCTTCGCGGCCGTATTTTTTGGCAGTAGCTATATCTGGATCGCGGGCGTGTTACTGCTTTTCAGTTTTTTTTGGAATGCCACTCTTCCTCAGTTTGAAGCGACAACCTTGCAACATCTTGGTGAACACAGTCATCACTACAGTAAGATCAGAATCTGGGGTTCAATAGGGTTTATTGTTATCGTCGTCCTCTTAGGGGCTTTACTAGAACATTTCGATGCAAGCATCATCCCCTACACCATGCTGATTAGCTTGCTTGCAATCTGGTTAATAAGTTTGACCGTACCCGAGTCATCACCACAACATTTAAGTTTAACTCATCAGCCAATGATGACCATTTTAAAACGACCCGAAGTCCTCGCTTTTTTAGCGATTTGTTTTCTAGTTCAGCTGAGTCACGGCCCTTATTACACGTTTTACACAATTTACTTAGAACAACATCACTACAGTAGAACACTCATAGGTCAACTCTGGGCATTAGGCGTCATTGCTGAGGTCGTTGTGTTTTTATTTATGCATCGCTGGCTACCACGCTACGGTGTCCGCAGGGTATTATTAGTAAGCCTAATTTTGAGCTCTTTACGCTGGCTTATCATCGGGTTTTATCCTAATTCTTTAACACTATTATTGTTCGCTCAGCTACTACATGCAGCTAGTTTTGGCACGTTTCATGTGGCAGCTATCGAATGGGTTCACCATCATTTTACAGGCAAAAATCAAGGTCGCGGCCAAGGCTTATATAGCAGTATTGGTTTTGGTGCGGGAGGGGCTATTGGTAGCTTGTTTAGTGGTTATTTTTGGTTATCGCCCGGTCCAACAGCAACCTTTAGCATGGCTGCGATAGCTGCTGCACTAGCATTTATTATTTGTTTCCGCTGGTTAAAAGATGTTTATTAACACCTAATATTAATTTTTTGCATTTAGTATCAGGTAAACACCTTTCCATCTGTCCAAACAATACTTATACTAGTAGTAATCTAATCATTATCATGAGTTAAAAGGGAGTTCGGAAGGGGGGCAATCCCCCCCAACCAAGCATCTATGCATTTTTCTATAAAGAAAGGGCTTAAACTGCCCATCGCGGGCGAGCCCTCTCAGATCATTGATAATGCGAATACCGTCACCTCGGTTGCCGTACTAGGCAGTGAATATGTTGGCATGAAGCCAACGATGCTTGTTGAAGAAGGTCAGTACGTAAAACTCGGCCAAACACTCTTCACTGACAAAAAAAATCCCCGCGTTCATTTTACCTCACCGGGTGCCGGTAAAATCTCCTCGATTAAACGTGGTGCTAAACGCGTATTGCAAGCGGTTATTATCGAGTTAGAGGGTAATGATGAAATCACTTTTCAGTCCTACAAAGTTGCTGAATTAAATGGTTTAAGTCGAGCTGACGTAAAAGAAAACCTACTCAACTCAGGTTTATGGACAGCATTACGCACGCGGCCTTACAGCAAATCACCGTTTCCAGAAAAAAATCCGCATTCCATATTTGTCACCGCAACAGATACTAGTCCTCTAGCATCCGATCCAGAAGTCATTATTGGTCAATATGCTGAGGATTACGCCCATGGCCTGACCATATTAAGCCGTCTGACTGATGGCAAGGTCTTTGTTTGCCAAGCTGAAAAGGCGCCGGTAACAACTAACTCAGCATCGAATATAGAAACACATACTTTTTCTGGACCTCATCCTGCCGGTCTGGCCGGTACTCACATTCACTTGCTTGCTCCTGTTAATGCCCAGAAGACGGTATGGCAAATTAACTATCAAGATGTCATTGCTATCGGCAAGTTATTCACTACCGGGCATTTGTGGATTGAAAGAATTATCTCATTAGCAGGACCGTTGGTTAATAGACCCCGCTTATTACGCACTAGACTGGGCGCAAACACTGAAGATTTAGTTCGAGATGAAGTGCAAAAGGTACAGTCGCGAGTCATTTCAGGCTCAGTGCTACATGGCCATACCGCAAGCAACTGGGCAGCTTACCTTGGACGATTCCATAATCAAATTTCTGTCATTGCAGAAGCAACGGAGCGTGAATTTTTTGGCTGGATAAAACCCTTTGGCAAAGATAAATTCTCAGCGCTCAACGTATTTATATCTAAGGCATTAGGTGCCAAACAGCTTAATTTGACAACATCACAAAACGGAAGTCCTCGCGCAATGGTCCCCGTGGGAGCATTCGAGAGTGTCATGCCCTTAGATATTCTACCAACACAATTATTGCGCGCATTGATTGTCCACGATACTGACTCAGCTCAGGCCTTAGGAGCCTTAGAGTTAGACGAAGAAGATTTAGCGCTTTGTTCTTTCGTTTGTTCAGGCAAGTTCGACTATGGCCCTGTTCTGCGTAGCAACCTTACACAAATTGAAAAAGAAGGATAAGCATGGCCCGTTTGCGACGTTTCCTTGATCGGATGGAGCCCTCATTTCAAAAAGGGGGCCCTTATCATAAGTATTTTGCTGTCTTTGAGATGGTGGATACTTTTCTCTACTCGCCAGCCGATACCACTCGTGGTTCTCCTCATGTGCGTGATGGCATAGATCTAAAACGAATAATGTCTTATGTCGTAATTGCGACATTCCCAGTGATTTTAATGATGCTCTGGAACACAGGTCATCAAGCAAATACTGCTATGGCTGAGATGGGTATGACTGAACTTGATGGCTGGCGAGGCTCCATCATAAGTTACTTGGGTATTGGTTTTGATCCCAATAGTCTGAGCGCCAGCATGTTTCACGGCTTACTTTATTTTTTACCCATTTACCTCACCACATTACTAGCTGGCGGAGCATTTGAGGTATTATTTGCAGCAGTACGTAATCACGAAGTAAATGAGGGCTTCTTAGTAACCTCAATGCTATACACTTTGATTCTGCCAGCATCCACACCATTATGGCAAGTTGCTTTAGGTATCATTTTTGGTGTGGTATTAGGCAAAGAAGTATTTGGTGGTACCGGAAAAAACTTCTTAAATCCTGCCTTAACCGGTCGTGCTTTTTTGTACTTTGCCTACCCCGCTCAAATGTCAGGTGATGCAGTCTGGACCGCTATTGATGGCTATTCAGCCGCAACACCCCTAGCACTAGGTGCGGCCGGTGGTTTAGAAGCGATCACTAACGCCGGTTTTACTTGGACACAAACTTTCTTAGGTTCAATGCAAGGCTCACTCGCTGAAACTTCAGCCCTAGCGTGTTTGTTAGGAGCCGCCTTTTTACTTTATACCCGCGTTGCCTCCTATCGCATTATCTTTGGCGTATTTTTCGGCATGGTCGCGACAAGCCTATTATTTAACTGGATCGGTAGCGATACTAACCCCATGTTTGCATTACCGTGGTTTTGGCATTTAACACTTGGGGGATTCGCATTCGGCATGATCTTTATGGCAACGGATCCGGTATCAGCGGCCATGACTAATAAAGGTCGCTGGATTTATGGCGCATTAATTGGTTTTATGACGGTGTTAATCCGTGTCGTAAATCCAGCCTTCCCTGAAGGCATTATGCTTGCCATTCTGTTTGCCAACATTTTTGCGCCACTGATTGATTATTTTGTAGTGCGTGCCAATGTTCAACGAAGATTAAAACGAAGTTAAGGACTATGGCAGAGACAAATAAAAATAAAGGTTTGATTGCATCGATTCTTGGCTTGCCAAACGATGACCCTAAGAAAACGATCATCGTTGCATTTCTGCTTTGTTTAGTGTGTTCAATATTAGTGTCAGCATCGGCAGTAGTGCTCAAGCCGAAACAAATTGAAAATAAGCAGGCCGACATCAAAAAGAACATCCTCGCAGTCACCGGATTACTTGATGAGTCTTCAGATGTGAACACGATTTTTGAACAGTTTGAAGTTAAAATAGTTGATCTTGAAACCGGCGAATACTCAGATATCGATCCTGAATCTTACGACCAACGCAAAGCATCTGGCGATCCAGCTCAAAGCATCAAATTATCTCAGCAACAAGATATTGCAAATATTAGCCGCCGCGCTAATCTCGCAAAAATCTACTTGCTGAAGGAAGATGACAAGATAAAACGGCTTGTATTACCCATTCATGGCTACGGTTTATGGTCAACCCTCTATGGCTTTGTGTCGCTTGAGTCTGACTTTAACACCATTGGTGGCTTGCAGTTTTATTCTCATGCAGAAACACCAGGATTAGGCGGTGAAGTCGATAACCCAAAGTGGCGTAAGCAATGGCAGGGTAAAAAGATATTCAATGATGCAGGCGAATTAGAGATTGAAGTTATTCGTGGACATGTTGATTTTCAAGTAGAAGGCTCTGAACATAAAGTCGATGGACTATCGGGGGCGACATTAACGAGTCGCGGCGTATCAAACCTTGTTAACTTCTGGTTAGGCGATGATGGTTTTGGTCCCTATTTGAAGAAAATGAGTGAGGCTGAGAAATAATAATGGCAAACGCAATCAAATCGAGTGTAGTTGATCCACTCATTGACAATAACCCGATCACACTGCAAGTATTAGGCGTCTGTTCCGCTCTAGCGGTGACAACCAACATGACGGCAGCATTGATCATGAGTATTGCTCTTACCACCGTTACTGCATTCTCAAGTGCGATGATAAGTTCAATACGCAATCACATTCCATCAAGTATCCGCATCATAGTGCAGATGACAATTATTGCTTCACTAGTAATCATTGTTGACCAACTATTAAAAGCCTACGCTTATGATGCAAGTAAACAGCTATCAGTCTTTGTTGGCTTAATTATCACCAACTGTATCGTATTAGGTCGTGCCGAAGCTTTCGCCATGAAAAACCCACCCGTACTCAGTTTCTTTGATGGCATCGGCAACGGTTTAGGTTATAGCTTAATCCTGATGATAGTTGCGTTCTTTAGAGAGCTACTAGGTACCGGTAAATTATTTGGTCATGTCGTCATCCCAGTTGCAAACGAGGGTGGCTGGTATATGCCAAATGGTTTAATGCTTCTACCTCCAAGTGCTTTCTTCGTAATCGGTCTAATAATATGGCTTGTTCGTAGTGTTAAGAGAGAACAAATTGAGTCGGCTGATTATCAAATTCATCAGGTTCACCGCACGGAGGTCCTATAAATGGAGCACTACCTAAGCCTATTTATTAAATCTATTTTCATTGAGAACTTAGCTTTATCATTTTTCCTAGGTATGTGTACCTTTTTGGCAGTTTCTAAGAAAATTGAAACTGCCCTTGGTCTGGGCATTGCCGTAATATTAGTACAAATGATAACGGTACCAGCAAACAACATTATCTATCAGTTTTTACTTAAAGATGGTGCCTTAGCTTGGGCTGGCTATCCTGATGTAGACCTCAGTTTCTTAGGCTTAATCAGTTACATCGGTGTAATTGCCGCCATGGTACAAATATTAGAAATGGCCATGGATAAGTTTGCACCTGCACTCTACAACGCATTGGGTATATTTCTTCCTTTGATTACGGTGAACTGTGCCATCCTCGGTGGTACATTGTTCATGGTTGAACGAGACTATAACTTAGCTGAAAGTGCTGTCTACGGAGTAGGTAGTGGTTTAGGCTGGGCAATGGCTATCACAGCAATTGCAGGTATACGTGAAAAACTTAAATATTCTGACGTACCTGATGGTCTACAAGGCCTTGGTATAACATTTATAACTGCTGGACTGATGGCGTTAGGATTTATGGCATTCTCGGGGATTCAACTGTAATGGAAATAGTACTGGGCATCGCCCTTTTTACCATCATTATTATGGCATTGGTATTTTTGATTTTAAGCGCTCGGTCAAAACTAGTATCAACGGGTAATATCTCCATTATTATCAATGATGAAAAAACCATAAATTGCTCTGCCGGTGGAAAATTACTCGGAGCATTAGCTGATGCCAATTTATATGTATCTTCAGCTTGTGGTGGTGGTGGCACATGTGGCCAATGCAAGGTGAAAATATTTGAGGGTGGCGGATCAATTCTACCGACAGAAGAGTCTCATATCACTAAACGTGAAGCGGCACAGGGTGAACGTCTATCGTGCCAAGTTGCCATTAAACAAAATATGAAAATTCAAGTGCCTGAAGAAGTATTTGGTGTAAAAAAATGGGAATGTACCGTCCGTTCGAATGATAATGTTGCCACCTTCATCAAAGAACTTGTTTTGGAGTTGCCTTCGGGTGAGAAGCTTGATTTCAAAGCGGGTGGCTTTATTCAAATTGAATGTCCACCACATATTAGTGAGTACAAAACCTTTGATATTGATGAAGAATATCGTGGTGATTGGGACCGTTTTGATATGTGGCGTTACACATCAACTGTAAAAGATGATGTGGTTCGTGCTTATTCTATGGCTAACTACCCCGAAGAAGAAGGCATTATCATGTTAAATGTGCGGATAGCATCTCCGCCACCTGGTGCTGATGAAATTCAACCAGGGCAAATGTCGTCATTCATCTTCAATCTCAAGCCTGGTGACAAGGTAACTATCTCCGGGCCATTTGGTGATTTTTTTGCCAAAGATACTGATAAAGAGATGGTCTATATTGGTGGTGGTGCGGGTATGGCACCAATGCGGTCACACCTCTTTGACCATCTTCGCCGCTTACACAGCAAACGCAAAATATCATTTTGGTATGGTGCTCGAAGTGTACGTGAGATGTTTTATGTCGAAGACTTTGATACTCTGCAGGCCAATAATGATAATTTTGAGTGGCATATTGCACTATCAGATCCTACAGAAGAGGATAATTGGACGGGTTACACTGGGTTTATTCATAATGTGTTGCTTGATAACTATCTAAAAGATCACCCCGCTCCAGAAGATTGTGAATTTTATATATGCGGTCCACCGATGATGAACTCATCCGTCGTTAATATGTTGGAGGATCTCGGGGTAGAACGCGATAATATATTCCTTGATGATTTTGGTGGATGATGAGCATTTTTATTGCTACATTTATCATCATGGCCATAGCCATCATCGGCATGGCAATAGGTGTCCTTTTGGGCCGTCCCGCCATTAAAGGAAGCTGTGGAGGGCTAAACCAGGTTGGTTTAGCAGGAAGTTGCGCCGGCGCATGTTCACCAGATGAAAAAGAAATTTGTGAGCTTAAAAAAGCCGTATTAAAAGCGAAAAAAAACTAAATCTCGGAGAGAAGATATGTTGGCATCACTCAAAGTAAAAGATTACATGACTGTGAACAAATGTACATTTTCCACCGATATGGACATATTGTCAGCAATCCATCATATGCTTGAATCTAAGATCTCAGGCGCACCAGTCATTGATAATCATGGCAATATGGTTGGATTTTTATCTGAAAAAGACTGTATGAAGGTTGCTTTAAATGCAGGGTATCAACAATCGGGCGCTGCCGGTCGAGTATCTGAATTCATGAGCCATGGCGTAGATATAATCGACATTGAGACGCCAATAATAGAGGTAGCAGAGCTATTTTTAAAGGGCTCTTTTAAACTATTTCCCGTCGTCATGGATAATAGATTGGTCGGCACGATTACCCGCCAAAATATTCTTAGTGCTTTATCCTATATTTCATCACCTGAAAGTACGCACAAACCCAGTAAACAGCCAGCAAAACAATCTGTTCATTCCTAGTTTGTCAGATGCATAAGGTGGCTCGTCGGCTAGCGAGGTTTTTGCAGGCATTACCAACTATTCAGCAACTGATACATTAAAACTCTGAACAAAAACGAGTTCGCAGGCATGAGCGCCCGTGTCATTACGAGTTAGAGAGCTCAACCAGTGCCAGCCATCTTTGGAATCAACTCGAACAAGATAACCACGCATGTCGATTATTTGACCATGCTTGACCTGTTTAATCATTGATTCAATGGCCTTACTAGCGGGGATTAAGTGCATATTTGCACTTTGAGTCTCTATTTCAGTTCGCGGTATAGGGAAGTCTTGTACCTGCCAATGATACCAACGTCCTGATTGAGTAATTTCAATTTGATTTAACACCGTTTCATCAGACATTTTTTTCCAGCCTAAAGCTAAATCTATCGGTGATAAGTCAGACTCTCTGCCCATCAGATATCCATTTTTAGATAAGACTTTTGCTTTGATAACAAAGCTTGCTAATGGTGTTATTTGGTAACTTTTAAAGTCAAAAGATTCAGCTTTTACAATTGTTGTCTGTTTCGGCTCATCACTAATCCTCACTCCAGGACCAAGCTCCACTGGCCGATCACCACCCAATAATTTCCAACAGACAGCAATCACAAAAAGTAACAACAATAAGTTTTTCATATTATGTGCGTATGACGACTTTATTCATTTTAAAATGCTTGCCAGCCCATATGATAAGTATCAATACTGGCAGGCCCATTAATGCCGTAACTAAAAAGAAGGATTGATAACCCAGAGCCTCAACCATGCCGCCAGAATAGCCACCTAAGATCTTTGGTAATAATGTCATTAATGAGCTAAAAATCGCATATTGAACTGCGGTAAACGAAATATTAGTCAGGCTTGATAAAAAGGCTATGAATGCCGCGCTAGCTAATCCTGCTGACAGATTATCAGCTGATATGACAACGTACAACATGACCATGTCATGGCCTGTAGCGGCGAGAAGCATGAACAGTAAATTTGTTAACGCAGATAATAAGCCGCCTAAAAACAAAATCCGCATAATGCCGAAACGAACGGCTAACAGTCCACCTAAAAATCCTCCGGCAATCGTCATGAACAGGCCAAACGTTTTTACAACACTAGCAATTTCGATTTTAGTAAACCCTAGATCTTGATAAAAGACATTAGAAATCACCCCAAGAACAATATCAGAGATTCGATACAGCCCAACTAAAGCTAATAATAACCACGCTAAAGCCATACCGTAACGTTGGAAAAAATCCTTTACAGGTTCAATATAGGTCTTTTTTACCAAGTCTTGTTCAACGTAGCCAGATAGAACCATAGCTTTAGTAACCGTGAAGGCGACAAGCAGCGCAACTGTTAAGCGGCATAACTCAATAATAAAGGCCGCAAAATTGCTATTTCCTAGTACCAGTGAAAGAGATAACTTCATATTTAATGCGATATCGGCACTGTAATAAAAACTAGCAACAAAACCAGCGGCGGCCATGATAAATAACCCTAAAAAACTAATATGTTGTCGTTTTTCAGCATTCGTATTGTCTTTATATTCAGTGTCGGGTTCGGGAATCATTAATGTTGTAATAATACCCACAAGCATTACACTCGCCATAGCAAGGTAGGTCATTTTCCATGCTAAATAATTATAATTATTTGTTGTTGAGCCCCAGTAACTAGCTAGGAACAAAGCACCTGCCCCCGCAATAATCATCCCGATACGATAACCAGCAATATAGCTAGATGACATTAGAGCCTGTAAATCACCTTCAGCAGATTCTATTCTATAGGCATCCATCACAACATCTTGTGTTGCTGATGAAAATCCCAGCATGACAGCCGCCCATGCCATTACAGTAAGTGCATCCGTAGCAGGATCAATAGAGGCCATCAAAGCAATCGCAAACATAATCATTAGTTGAGATAACAATAACCACGCCCGGCGGCGACCTAATAATCGTGTGAGTACAGGTAAGGGTAATTTATCGACTAACGGTGCCCAGACAAATTTAAAAGAGTAGCCCAATGCCGCCCAGCTAAAATAAGTCACAGCTTCGCGCTCAACGCCCGCTTCACGCAACCATAAACTTAATGATGAAAATATCAGTAATAGTGGTATCCCTGCGGAGATCCCATAAAATAACATTGTTACAACTCTAGGATGTCTGAAAGAGTTTAATGTTTCAGCCCAACTTTTACGTTGAACGATCTCGGTCATTCTGTAATCAGCGTATAGTCATAATCAATAACAAGTGGCGCATGATCAGAAAAACGTTGATCCTTATAAATGTCTGTTACTAAAACTTTACCTTTTAGGCTTGGTGATAACACCTGATAATCAATCCGCCATCCCACATTATTGGTCCAAGCTTGTCCTCGGTTAGACCACCATGTGTATTGATGTTCATCTTGCTCTAGCTCACGAAAGCCATCAACAAACCCAACATCATCAAATAGAGTATCTAACCATGCGCGCTCTTCAGGTAAAAACCCTGAATTTTTCTGATTACCTTTCCAATTACGAATATCTTCATTTTTATGCGCAATATTCCAATCACCACAAATAATAAAATCACGACCTGAAGCTTTCATTTCATCTAAGCGACTCATCATGTGGTCCATGCAGCGATATTTAAATAGCTGCCGTTCTTCCTTCGACGAACCTGATGGCATGTATAGAGAGATCACGCTTAAGTTACCAAATTTAGCTTCAATATAACGACCTTCGGAGTCAAAATCGTCATGACCCATGCCAGTGATAACCTCATCAGGCTTCTGACGACAATACAATGCGACACCGCTATAGCCCTTCTTTTCAGCATCATGATAAAAACATGAATAACCCTCAGGGTGATACAATTCATCGCCTAACTGGTCAACTTGCGCTTTCGTTTCCTGTATACACACCACATCGGCCTGCGTGACCTTTAACCAATCAAAAAAGCCTTTGCGGCCTGCCGCCCTAATTCCATTGACATTTGCCGTAATAATTCTCATAAATTGTATCCGTAAAAAAATTTTCTATATAATAACATTTACAAACAGTATAAAAATCAGGATAATGCTCTGTTCTTTATACATGAATATCTAATTTTTAGGAGAACCACTTTGGCAAACTCTGCTCAAGCAAAAAAACGCGCTCGTCAAGCGGAAGATAACCGCCAACGTAACACTAGTCAACGTTCTGAAATGCGCACAAGCATCAAAAAATTAAAAGTTGCCATCACCAGTGGTGACAAAGATCTAGCAACCGCTGCTTTTAAAGCTGCAGTTCCTTTCCTAGATAAAATGGCTCGCAAAGGCCTTGTTCATAAAAACTCAGCTGCACGTAGCAAAAGTCGTTTGAACAACGCAGTACGCGCACTATAGAATATAAAGCGTAATTCGCTTTATAAAAAAACCGACATGAAGTCGGTTTTTTTATGTCTGCGGTTTATAATCTTAATTAAAAACAGTAATAATGTCTAAGGTAAGCTTAAGATGTGATGACTAAATTATCTCGATTAACAAGCTCAGGGTCATCTAAGTAACCTAATAAAACTTCAATATCGCGACTGGCATGGCCCATAATAAGTCGAGCTTCTTCATCGTTGTAATTGACCAGTCCACGTCCAACTTCTAGCCCAGAAAGGTCAGTGCATACCACTAGGTCACCGCGATTAAATTTACCATCAACCGCCTTAACTCCAACAGGTAACACACTACGACCTTGCTGACGAATTACGCTTACCGCTCCATCGTCTAAACTAATTCGTCCCTTAGGAATATGGCCTAAAAGCCATTGCTGGCGAGCCGTCATCGGCTCATTATCCGGCCACAAGAGAGTACCGACACCGACACCAGCAGCCAAATGACGTAAATTCTCAGGGTCGTGGCCCGATAAAATAACCGTAACTGCACCAGACCGCGCAGCACGTCGTGCAGCTAGTAACTTAGTTGCCATTCCACCTCGACCCAGAGAGCCGGTTCCAGCACCTGCCATATCATCTAATGCAGGGTTACTGGCTGCTGATGCAGCAATCATCCGCGCATCAGGGTTTATTCTAGGGTCTGAATCATACAAACCATTCTGATCCGTTAAAATCACCAATACATCAGCTTCAACTAAGTTAGCGGTCATTGCAGCCAAGGTATCATTATCACCAAAACGAATTTCTTCGGTTGCAATCGTATCGTTTTCATTTACAACAGGTAAAACACCCATTTCTAATAAGGTATGTAATACACTACGCGCATTAAGATAGCGGCCACGATCTGACAAATCAGAATGGGTAAGTAAGATCTGCGCAGTATGGATATCATGGTGTTTGCATTCTGAAGAATAGGCTTGAATTAACTTCATCTGACCAACACTCGCCGCGGCTTGAAGTTGGTGCAAAGCATGGGGACGCTTCGTCCAGCCTAACTGTTGCATACCCGCGGATACGGAACCAGAGGTAACAAGTACCACCTCTTTGCCTTGGGCACGCAACACAGCAATTTCACCACTTAACCAACGGATCCGGTCATAATCTAATCCTTCACCTACCCGAGTGAGCAAAGCACTCCCGATTTTGATAACCCAACGTTTAGTATTAACAAGTTGCTGGTGCGGACTGATCACTGTTTATTCCTCTAGCTGTGCGGCTTCTAATGCAGCTTGAGCTAACTCTGCTGCTTTTACTTCATCTAGATAATCCATGATTTGTTCACACAAATCGTCGCAACCTTCGCCAGAGTTACCACTGACACGGAATACTTTACCTTGCCAATTCAGTCGTTCTATGACTTCCTGACACATTTCTTCTCGAATGTCTTCAGGGATTAAATCCATTTTATTAAGTACCAACCACTGAGGCTGACTTCCAAGCGCTTCACTATAACGTTCTAGTTCGCGATTAATAGTTAATACACTTTCAACTGGATCTTGTTTTGCATCAATAGGTGCCATATCGACCATATGCAACAACAGCCGGGTACGTGTTAAATGCTTGAGAAATTGTAGCCCAAGGCCAGCGCCATCAGCGGCACCTTCTACTAAGCCAGGTACATCTGCAATCACAAAACTACGCACATCCTTCATTGTCACCACACCTAAGTTAGGATGCAAAGTGGTAAAAGGATAATCAGCTACTTTAGGTTGAGCTGCCGACACTTGCCGAATAAATGTAGACTTTCCAGCATTAGGTAAACCTAATAGACCTATATCAGCCAATAGTTTCATTTCTAGACGTAAATGACGTTCTTCGCCAGGAGTACCATCAGAAGTTTGTCGTGGCGCACGATTGGTACTTGATTTATAACGCGCGTTACCCAAACCATGCCAGCCACCTTTTGCGACTAATAATGTATCGCCTTCGTTAACTAGATCACCAATAAGCTCATCGGTGTCATCATCCCATGCTTCAGTGCCTGCTGGAACGTTAATATAAAGATCTTCGCCATGAGCACCGCTACATAACTTTCCGCGACCATGTTCACCACGTTCAGCTTTATAGTTACGTTTGTATCGGAAATCAATTAGCGTATTAACCTGTTTATCAGCGATTAGATAAAGATCACCACCGTCACCACCGTCACCGCCATCAGGACCACCAAAGGGTATATATTTTTCACGGCGAAAACTTAGGCAGCCATTACCGCCACCACCAGCACTTACTGTAATTTTCGCTTCATCTACAAATTTCATTCTATCCAACCATCTTATATGACCTTAAACATACTAGTCATTTTTAAAATTAACGTCCAGAAACAAAAAAGCCCCGCATCAGCGGGGCTCCTTAGCTGTTTGCCCCAAAATGGGCTCACACTATATTTTATGCAACAACAATACTTACGTAGCTACGGCTGTTTGGACCTTTAGTCTCAAACAAAACCTTACCATCTGCTTTTGCAAATAATGTATGGTCTTTACCAATACCTACATTCATTCCAGGATGAACGCGTGTACCGCGTTGACGGATAATGATACTTCCGCCTGAAACAGATTCACCACCGTAGCGTTTAACACCAAGACGTTTCGATTCCGAATCACGTCCGTTTCTAGTACTACCACCAGCTTTCTTATGAGCCATCTTTAAATCCTCTTAAATATGTCGGTGATCTTAGGCTGTGATGCCAGTGATCTGGATTTCAGTGAAAGACTGGCGATGACCTGCCTGTCTGCGATAATGTTTACGACGGTGGAATTTAATAATCTTGACTTTCTCGCCACGACCATTAGCAGCAACAGTTGCAGTTACTTTAGCGCCTTCAAGGTAAGGTGCGCCGATTTTAATATCATCGCCTTCACCAATAAGTAAAACCTTATCCAACTCAACTGTTTCACCAGCTTCAGCAAATAATTTTTCTACACGGAGCGTTTCGCCCTCTCTAACTCGGTATTGTTTACCGCCAGTCGCGACAATAGCGTACATCGCTGTCTCCAAAATAATTGTAAGTGTTATTTGTGGGTAACCCATCAAAAGACCGGCAATTCTATCCCCTTTTAGTCAAGAGATCAAATAACTTATGTGAGTCAAGGTGAAATATTTGCGATTACTTGCTCTGCATGAGAGAGTACGCATTTTTCATACGTACATTATAGGCGGATTTAAGCCCTGTGGATATTCAATCCATTTATTCCCTCATTAAAGATGACATGGTAGCTGTTGATTCGATGATTCAGTCTCGATTACAGTCTGATGTCGTATTAATTAACCAGCTTGGTCATTACATCATAAATAGTGGTGGCAAACGCCTTCGGCCCGCATTAGCGATTTTGTGCGCACGCGCTTGTGGTTATCAAGGTCAACATCACATCAATTTGGCGACAATAATCGAGTTTATTCATACCGCGACATTATTACATGATGATGTCGTCGATAATTCAGATATGCGCCGCGGTCGAGAAACAGCCAACAGTATTTGGGGTAATGAGGCTAGCGTTTTAGTGGGTGATTTTTTATACACTCGATCATTTGAAATGATGGTTGAAATGGAATCCATGCGCTTAATGAAAGTCTTGTCGCATACCACTAACGTCATCGCAGAAGGCGAAGTATTGCAGTTGCTTAATTGCAATGATGCAAGCACTACAGAACAACGTTATTTTGAGGTCATTCATCACAAAACCGCTAAATTATTTGAAGCGGCTGGTTTACTAGGTGCCGTCATTTCCGAAAGTAGCTCTGAAGTAGAACAGGCTATGGCTAGTTATGCGATGCATCTTGGTAGCGCGTTTCAATTGGTTGATGACTTATTAGACTATAGCGAATCAAGTGAAACTATAGGTAAAAACATTGGTGATGATCTTGCTGAAGGCAAACCAACCTTACCATTGATTTACGCGATGCAACATGGAACAAAAGAACAAGCCTCTATTGTTAAAGAGGCGATAGAAAAAGGTCAGCGAGATAAGATAAACGAAATTATTGCTATTATTGAGTCAACAGGTGCAATCGGTTACACATCGAAAGCGGCTGAAAATGAAGTAGATCAAGCAAAGCAGGCGCTGTCTATTTTAAATGATTCGCAATATAAAGAAGCATTAGTATCACTTGCAGATTTTTCTATAAGCCGAAAGTTCTAGGCGAACTTTTCAGTAAAGCACTTCTCACCAAGAACATTAAGTTGGTACTTTTTCGGACTATTTAAAGCTGACATGCTTAAAATTTCCTTCAAAGGCTCTGCAGATTAAATAAATATTCTAATTATTTATCTCTACCTCGTTATCCGTTATCCTTTCGCTTATGACTAACATATATAAACACCACCTATTTTTCTGCACTCATCAGCGTGATGATGGGCGAGCATGCTGCCAACAACACGATGCACAATCATTGCGCAACTATGCTAAACAAAAGGTGAAAGACTTAAAACTCAAAAAAGTCCGCGTTAATAATGCTGGCTGTCTCAATCGATGTGCTTTAGGTCCCATGCTAGTGATTTATCCACAAGGGACTTGGTATCATTATGAAACTGAAGCAGATATTGATGAAATCATCGAGTCTCATTTATTAAATGACACCGTTGTGGAGCGTTTGCAACGATGACTCCTGATCAATATTGCCAAGATAAGGCAGCCAAAAGCGGCTCCAGTTTTTATTACAGTTTTCGTTTCCTACCGTTACAACAACGCCAAGCCATCATTGCTCTTTATGCTTTTTGCCGCGAAGTCGATGATACGGTCGATGAAATAGCAGATACCGATATAGCCAGTACAAAACTAGCTTGGTGGCGCGAAGAGATTCAGCGCACTTTCCATGGTATTGCCACTCATCCCGTTGGCTTGGCATTGCAATCTGCTTTGCAAAACTTCGATTTACATGAAGAGTACTTCATGGAAATCATTGATGGCATGGCCATGGACTTAGACCAATTTAGTTACCCTGAATTTAAAAATCTAGCCTTATATTGTCATCGTGCGGCCAGTGTCGTGGGTTTATTATCTGTAGAAATATTCGGCTATGAAGATAGAAAAACGCTTAAATATGCCGAAAACTTAGGCCTGGCATTACAACTAACCAATATCATCCGTGATGTGCGAGAAGATGCTGAGCGCGGTCGAATTTATCTTCCCCAAGATGAATTGCAACAATTCAATGTTAGTGCCGATGATTTGCTTGCCCTTAAATCGAGTCCTGAACTCATTAACTTACTAAAATTTCAAACGGTAAGGGCCAAAAAATATTACCAACAGGCTTTACAACTCTTACCTGAAAACGACCGTTACACTCAGCGGACAGGCCTCATCATGGCGGCTATTTATGAAGCCACGTTAGATGAAATTGAAAAAGATAACTTCCAAGTAATGCAACATCGCGTGTCATTAACACCGCTTAGGAAATTATGGCTCGCTTGGCGCATCGCTCGCCGTGAAAAACGGCTACATCGAAAAAATACCCGTTAATTCATGACAACCCTGATTATTGGTGGTGGCTGGAGCGGTCTGGCGGCAGCCGTTACACTTGTTCAGCAAGGTCATCCTGTTCATTTGATCGAGTCGGCAAAACAACTGGGCGGTCGAGCAAGAAATGTATCGTGGCATGGTCATGTCATTGATAATGGTCAGCACTTAATGATTGGTGCCTATCAACACATGCTAGACATGATGGCGTTAGTGGGCATTTCTGCTGAAGATGCATTTGATCGTTATACTATAGATATCACCCTATATGACACTTTCTTTCCGCCACTTATACTCTCTGCAAAAAATTGGCTACCATGGCCATTCTCGCTAGCATGGAATCTGATTGCTAGCGCAGGTCTTACTGGTTTTTATCAGGTCGTGAAATTACATTCCCATAGTCATAAGTTATTGTCCGGCGATGATATGAGTGTAAGTGACTGGTTACTTTTAACTAAACAATCCGAACGGCTTATTAAGCAACTCTGGGTCCCTCTTTGCTTGGCGACCTTAAACACACCGATCACAGAGGCTTCGGCTCATCGACTAGCGACCGTATTACAGGAGAGTCTTGGTCGAAGAAAATCAGCCGCTGATTCTTTGATTCCGCGAATGCCATTAGGTGATCTATTTCCAATCGCTGCTGCCAACTTCATTAAACAGCATGGCGGTAAAATCAGCCTGCAAACTCGCGCTAAAAAGCTACTTATCGAGGATAATAAAGTTCAAGGTATAATCTGCCAAGATGGTCATAAAATCATCGCTAGCAACCTTATTGTGGCGACGAGCCCCAGTCACTGTGCCGATCTACTGTCTCCCTACCTCACAATCAATAAACCTATTGAATATCCTATCAGCACAGTTTATTTGCAGTATACAACCACAATCAGCTTACCTTCACCTATGATTGGCATGACTGGTACCATCAGCCAGTGGGTATTTGATCGTAGCGCACAATCACCCGGCCAGTTAGCAGTCGTCATTAGCGCCCCTGGCGAGCATGAAAAACTAACAAAGTCTGAATTAGTGAGCTTAGTAAGCAAAGAATTGCATCATATGTTGCCTTACCTGCCCGAACAAGCAAGTGATAGCTTGGTTATCCGTGAAAAACGCGCTACTTTTGCCTGCACCGTAAATATTGAACAGGAACGTCCACTCTCCGAAACAACTATCAGCGGACTGTGGTTAGCAGGCGATTTTGTTGCCAATGGTTATCCAGCAACATTGGAAGGTGCCGTTCGCAATGGCCAACACTGCGCGAAACTACTTTTAACCAAATAATTGGCTTAAGTCGATATCATCTGCTGGGCTTGTTATACTGTCGTTTTTACCCTTTTAATATCCAAAGGAAGACCATGTTTTATAAAACTCGTTTTTTACTAAGCTCTCTTTTACTCTGCTCTGTACTTGTTGCCTGTGGTGACAATGAGACAGCCCAATCTACAAATACCGAAGCGACTACTGAGCAAGTAACAACAAATGCGGCAATACCAACTAATAAAATCGAAGCCGGCATGACACAACAAGCTATTACAGATTTATTAGGTACGCCAACATTGAGTCAAACACATACCTTGGACTCACTGACTATGATACACAGCGAATGGACTAATGAAACAGGCACTGTCAGTATTCAGTTTATAGACGGAATTGTTACGTTCAACCAATTTACACCAACCAGCAAGTAAAAACTCATGCCATACACTGCCGCTCCAGGTCTATTAAATGATCGTGTTATTCTCATCACTGGTGCCGGTAGTGGTATTGGTTCCGCCGTCGCTAAAGCTTACTCACGCCACGGCGCCACTATAGTATTACTTGATAAAAAAATTCCCGCTTTAGAGCGCGTTTATGATGATATCGTTGCCGAAGGTTTATCTACTCCTGCAATTTATCCGTTAGATTTGAAAGGTGCGACTATTTCAGATTATGACGATCTGGCGAGTTCAATAGATGATAACTTTGGTCGCTTAGATGGTCTGGTTCATTGCGCAGCGTCACTGGGTCAGATAGCCCCTGTACTACATCAAGATCCGCAAGTTTGGCTAGAGACCTTGCATATCAATCTTGCCGCACCTTATTTATTAACACATGCCTGCCTGGCCTTATTGCATAAACAGGCTCACGCTTCTATTATCTTTACTACCGATGTCCATAAAGATAAAGCATATTGGTCTAGTTATGGCGTAGGCAAGGCTGGAATTGAATCACTCAGTAAACAACTTGCTGACGAACTGGAATCAGATGGTCGAGTACGTGTTAACTGTATCGATCCTGGCACGGTAAAAACGCCACTACATGCCCGCGCTTTTCCCGGTATTAGTCCAACAAACCTACCTGTTCCCGAAGATGTCGTGTCGACCTATCTATACCTAATGAGCGAAGATAGTTTTAATATAAATGGCGATCTCATCAAAGCACAATAATAATCATCGTCAAATTACTGGCGAATACGATCAAGCAATTGAAATATATAGATAATTTAACTGGCACGCTTTTAGCAGTATCTAGTTCAACACGCAAACTAGAACTAGGACGAGCATTATGAAAAATCAATTTCATGCCGAAACAGCAAAATTATCTTTGGTTGGTAAAGACAGTCATGCCATCAACTTTAGTCAGTCCAAAGATGACAATCAAGATATTGAATATATTGCCGCCCGCTTACCCGCGGTCTTACAAACATCCTTAGAATTAGATGATGTTATCGGACTGTTTCACAAAGAAATCATTAAAATACTGCCTTACGATAGCTTACATTATCAACATCATGGCGTTCATTGCGACATTAGTACCGCGAATCGAAGTCATCACTCATGCAACTATCGCTTAGAAATGAACAACGTATGGCTGGGTGAATTAACGCTTACCCGTCGCACTAAATTTAGCGATACAGATCTGCATTTATTAGAAGTTCTGTTATGTAAATTAATTTACCCCGTTCGAAATTGTCTATTATTCCGTCAAGCACAAAATGCTGCCCTAGAAGATAAATTAACCGGGTTAAATAACCGAGGTGCTTTTGATACTTGTCTAAGACGAGAAATCGACTTAGCTCATCGTCAACACATGCCTATGTCACTTATTGTATTAGATATTGATAACTTCAAAATCATTAATGATACTCATGGCCACAGCAGCGGTGATTCAGCATTACGATTATTAGCGAAATCAATTACTGAGACAATGCGTGCTAGTGATATAGCCTTCCGCTACGGCGGTGAAGAATTCAGTTTGATTTTAAGTAACACTAATAGTAAATCAGCACATTTATTAGCAGAGCGTCTTCGGGTAGCCGCATTTTCACTGATCTGCAGTGATGGTAAGCTTAATTATGGTTTCTCTATTAGCCTAGGTGTCGCTGAACTGAACCGTGGTGAGCAGGGTGGTAGCCTGTTTGACCGAGCAGACCACGCTTTATATCAAGCTAAGAAATTAGGTAGAAATTTAACCGTCTGTGCCCCTACCCTTACCAGTAATGATAATATTAATGCTTGTGCTTATACACACCATAAAAAAGGGGCTTTTAAATAAAAGCCCCTTTTTTTAAACAATTTTTACGATTTATTTATCGTCCACGTACCCGAGGCTCACGTTTAGATTTTACATCTGAAGTGCTTGTTTTTTGACGTGAAGGTTTTGCTCCAACTTTTGATGGCTTTGATGCCATATTTTTTAGCGGTCGTAAGGTCTTCTCGCGTTGCGCACGTCCCGCTATTTTGGGTGTTGCCAACGTTTGTAATGAATCAACTGAGTCATACAATGCTTCAACGTCACCAGGCAAAGCCATCATCCAACGTCCCATTTTCAGTTGTTTTGGAATGATAATTGGCCCATAGCGTACACGCATCAGACGACTAACTTGTACACCTTGGCTTTCCCATAAACGGCGAACTTCACGATTACGTCCTTCTTGAATAACCACGTGGTACCAATGATTTGCACCTTCACCACCACCATCTTGGATGTCGGCAAATTTTGCTTTACCATCTTCTAGTTCAACGCCATCACGAAGATTTTGCATTATCTCGGTAGTTACCTCGCCCAAGACACGCACTGCATATTCACGATCCATTTCATTTGAAGGATGCATCAACTTATTAGCCAAATCACCATCCGTTGTTAACAATATTAAACCACTAGTATTAATATCTAAACGACCCACACTCACCCAACGACCTTCTTCTGGTGCAGGTAATGATTGGAAAATAGTACGACGACCTTCTGGATCTTTACGCGTACAGACTTCGCCCACCGGTTTGTTATAAAGAATAACTTGTTGTGGTTGCTGCCATAAGCGTTTTGGTGACAAAGGTTTGCCATCCATACGCAGTGTATCGCCAACATTAGCTTGATCACCAAGGCTAGCCACTTCACCATTTAGCTGGACTTTACCTTCTTTAATCCACGTCTCAATTTGACGACGCGATCCGTAACCCGCTCGTGCTAATATTTTTTGAATTCTTTCTGCCATTTGTATTGTCTCCCGACATGTTTGAGATTTGAAATAAACCTCTTATTTATAATTTAAGCCCATTGCGGAGCGAACTTCTTCTAAGGTATCGCGTGCAACTTCACGTGCCGCTTCATTACCATCTTGAATAATACGACGTACATCTTCAGGATGCTGACTCAACTCAACGGCCCGTTGACGGATAGGCGTTAATTCTGCCGATATGGCATCAATTAATGGCCCTTTACAATCTAAGCAACCTATTGCTGCTGTGCGACAGCCTTCCTGTACCCATTGTTTCTGATCTTCTGTTGCATAGACTTCGTGCAGTTGCCATACAGGGCAAAGCTCAGGGTTACCAGGATCGGTTCGACGAACACGATTGGGATCTGTGGGCATTTTTTTTACTTTCTCAGCCAAGGTATCATCCGGCTCGCGTAAAGCAATTGTGTTGCCGTAAGATTTAGACATCTTCTGGCCATCAAGGCCCGGCATTTTTGACGCTGGCGTTAATAATGCTTTAGGTTCAGGCAAGATAACCTTACCGCCGCCTTCAAGAAATCCAAATAATCGCTCAGTGTCACCTAAAGCTAAATTCTGCTGACTTTTTAATAAAGCGCGAGCAGTTTCTAATGCTTCTGTATCACCTTGTTCTTGATACGCTTTACGCAAATTATTATACAGCTTAGCGTTTTTCTTACCCATTTTCATAATGGCCGCTTCAGCTTTTTGTTCAAAGTCTTTTTCACGGCCATAAATATGATTAAAACGACGCGCGACTTCACGTGTTAATTCAACATGCACCACTTGATCTTCACCGACAGGTACTTGACCAGCACGATAAATTAAAATGTCAGCGCTTTGTAACAATGGGTAACCCAAAAAGCCATAAGTCGATAAGTCTTTTTCTTTAAGTTTTTCTTGCTGATCTTTATAGGTAGGAACACGTTCTAACCATGACAGCGGCGTCATCATCGACAACAACAAATGTAATTCAGCATGTTCTGGAACTTGCGATTGCAAAAATAACGACACGGCAGAAGGTTCTATACCTGCGGCAATCCAGTCGATGACCATTTCCCAAACGCTTTCTTCAATGCCTTGCGTGTCTTCATAATGCGTAGTCAGGGCATGCCAATCAGCCACAAAGAAGAAACAATCAAATTCATGCTGAAGCTTAATCCAATTTTTTAACACGCCATGATAATGCCCCAGATGAAGCTGTCCTGTTGGACGCATACCTGAAACGATACGACGGGATTGTAATGCTACGGTATCCAATGTGTTCTCCTGATTCCTGCTTCTTGTTGAGCAAGATGTAGTGCTATAAAATTGAAAATATTTGTGGTGGCAAGTTAAATAACATCGCCAACATACTAATGAAGCCACTCATCATAGGTAGCAGTAACATACTAATTATGCCTAAATAGAGCAAACCTACTAAAATAAAGAAGCCATAAGGTTCTATTCGGCTTACCTGCCATGATAAGGGTCCAGGTAATAAACTGACTAAAATTCGACCACCATCTAAGGGCGGTAAGGGTAATAAATTAAGCATCATTAGCATCGAATTAATAAGTACGCCAGCTACTCCCATAAGGAGCATAGGTTCGCCTAATGCGACATCAGATTGAAGAAGACCAAAACCTATTTTGGCGGCAAATGCCCAAATAATAGCCATTACTAAGTTTGCCATTGGCCCCGCTAACGCCACCCATGCCATATCCGTTTTTGGATTTCGTAAGTTCTGATAGGTCACCGGTACAGGTTTAGCCCATCCAAAGACAAACCCACCCATCATCAATAATACTGCCGGAATTAAAATCGTGCCGAGAGGATCAATATGTTTAATGGGATTAAGAGTTAAACGCCCCAACATTTGAGCAGTGCGATCACCAAGCTTTAGTGCTACCCAGCCATGGGCAACTTCATGAGCAGTAATAGCAAATATTACGGGAATCGCCCAAATAATTATTTTTTGAACTATAGAAAAATCATCCACCGATGAATTCCTTACCATTCATATAAGGCTGTAATGCTAGAGGAATATGAATTCGACCTTGTTCATCTTGATGATTTTCCATCACTGCAAGCAATGTCCGGCCAACAGCTAAACCAGATCCATTAAGAGTATGTACTAACTCCGGCTTTCCAGTTTCAGGATTACGCCAGCGAGCTTGCAATCGTCTCGCTTGGAAGTCACCAAAATTACTGCATGATGAAATCTCGCGGTAAGTTTGCTGGCTCGGTAACCAGACTTCTAAGTCGAAGGTTTTGCTTGAAGAAAAGCCTAAATCGCCAACGCACAACAATACTTTTCGATATGGCAACTCTAATTTTTGTAATATGGCTTCAGCATGTCCGGTTAACACTTCATGTGCTTCAGCAGAATCTTGTGGGCGAACAATTTGCACTAACTCGACTTTTTCAAACTGATGCTGACGAATCAAGCCTCTAACATCACGGCCATGTGATCCGGCTTCACTTCGGAAACAGGGAGTATGAGCAACAAATTTTATCGGCAACTGTGTGTCTGATGAAATGGTATCGCGAACAATGTTCGTCACCGGCACTTCGGCTGTTGGAATTAAATATAAACTACCACCATCTACCGCAAACAGATCATCAGCAAATTTTGGTAACTGTCCTGTACCACGCAATGAATCTGCATTTACTAAATACGGAACATAAGTTTCGGTATAACCATGCTGCTCAGTATGCTGATCAAGCATAAATTGGGTTAAAGCACGTTGCAGTTTTGCTAGTGGCCCTTTGAGCGTAACAAATCTTGCTTGGCTTATTTTAGCCGCTGTTTCAAAGTCCATTCCATCAAGGTTTTCACCAAGTTCCACATGATCTTTAGGTTCAAAATCAAATGATTTTGGCTGACCCCAACGTGAAACTTCTACATTATCATCCTCACTTTTACCTGCAGGCACATCATCTTGTGGAATATTAGGTAATTCCATGGCCACATCAATCAGCTGTTGTAAAACATCTGCCAAACGAGCTTCTGCCGCTTTATGCTCATCGCCTAAATGTGCTATTTCAGCTAATAATGGCGAGATATCTTCGCCAGCCGCTTTTGCCTTACCGATCATTTTAGAACGACTATTACGTACTGTCTGCAAATTTTGCGCATCTAATTGAGCTTGCTTGCGTTCTTGCTCTAATGCTTTTAGGCGCTCAACATCAAGCACATAGCCACGACGTGCCAATAACTCAGCAGCTTTCTCAGGTTCATTTCTTAATAATTTTGGGTCTAACATTTTAAATTCCAGATTGTGCCGACCAAGTGACAATATGGTCGACTTTTACCATTTCTTGTACTTGCTCTAAAACACCAGCGATGATCTCTGGTGTGTCGAAAAATTCAATAACTACGGGCAATTCTAAAGATAAATCCATCAGTGATGATTTTCTGATCTTTCTGTCTTCACCAAATCCCTCTATCGCCCTAAACACAGATACACCTTGCACTCGATTATCTGCATATAACCAATTAACTAATCGTTCGTAATGATCGCGGCCTTCAGAAAGGTAGATCCGTACCATTGTTATCGTATTCATATTAAAGCTGTCTTCCCATTACCAATCCCAACCACGTTGCAACTAAACATAAAGTGACGCTTAACACTACATTTAAGGCTGCTCGGCTTAGCTCTCCCGACTCCACTAGCATCAAGGTTTCAATCGAGAAAGTAGAAAACGTTGTGAACGCACCAAGAAAACCAATGATGATCGCACTTCGCCACTCAGCTGATACCAGCCCACGCTCAACAAACAATACAAATAAAATCCCCATAAACAAAGAGCCCACCACATTGACTGCTAAGGTCCCATAAGGAAAATCTCGCCCTAATAAGCGATAAACATAAGATGACATGCCAAAACGTAATACCGCGCCTAAAGCACCACCGCCAGCAATAGTTAATAACTGTAGCACGAACTTTTCTCAATAAAATCAAAGCGCATAGTTTACCTTATTACATACCAGTACTAATAACTGATTGTATCGTTAACTAACAATTATCAGCATTTCAAATACTTTAACTAATTAAAAACCTTTGAGTTTATAATGAAATTATAAGTTTTTTGATAGATTATCATCTAATTATTAAATCAACGTCTTAACTATGGAGAGAATCATGAGACACGCTGAAAAACATAAAACCCAACATCTCGGCTGGCTGCGAGCGGCCGTACTTGGTGCTAATGATGGAATAGTTTCCACAGCCAGTCTTGTCTTAGGCGTTCTAGCTGCTGGAGCAACATCAAATAACATATTAATTGCAGGCATTGCAGGCCTAGTTGCGGGTGCTATGTCGATGGCGGCAGGCGAATACGTATCAGTTAGTACGCAGTCAGATACCGAAAAGGCCGATTTAGAAAGGGAACGTCAGGAGTTAATGACACAACCACTACACGAACATGCTGAATTGGCTGCAATTTATATTGGACGTGGGCTTGACGCGCAAATAGCATCTGAAGTCGCAACACAATTAATGGCTCATGACGCATTGGGCAGTCATGCTCGAGATGAATTAGGTATTTCCAAAATATCAACAGCTCGACCTATTCAAGCAGCACTTGCCTCTGCAGCCACTTTTTCTGTTGGTGCTTTCATGCCTCTGCTGATGGTACTTTTAGTGCCTCCCTCTGCTCTAATGTGGACAATAATGCTTAGCTCATTAATTTTTCTCGCACTATTAGGGTCTTTATCTGCCTATGCTGGAGGTGCTTCGATATTGATTGCTACAGCTCGCGTAACCTTTTGGGGCGCCTTAGCGATGGCGCTAACGACAGCTGTCGGCTCATTATTTGGTGTCGCTACCTAACCATCAGTTATCTTGTGTAGTTATGCTCCTTTGTATGGCATAAACACTCATAATACAAAAGCATTCGGCTCGATCAAAAAGTTAGCTATCTATCTTGATTAGTTGCGAGCTCGCCACTTGCATAACGTTCCACCATTTTACCGAGTGGAATGGTTTTAATTTTACTGGCATGCCCCGAACTACCAAAAGCGTCATAACGTGCTTCACATATCATCCGCATAGCTTGCAATGCTACTTTATAAAATTTACGCGGGTCAAATATACTGGCATTTTTTTCTTCAGCTAAAAACTGTCTAATTGCTCCCGTTGACGCCATGCGTAAGTCAGTATCAATATTGACTTTACGAACACCATATTTAATTCCTGTAACGATTTCATCTACTGGCACACCATACGTTTGACCAATATCACCGCCATAGCTATTAATTATTTTTAACCAATCTTGCGGTACCGAACTCGAGCCATGCATGACAAAATGGGTATTCGGTAACCTTTTTTGCAATATTTTTAAACGACTAATAGCAAGTACGTCACCTGTTGGTGGCTTGGTAAACTTATAAGCACCATGACTGGTGCCAATAGCGACCGCTAACGCATCCACCTGTGTGGCTTTTACAAAAGCGACAGCTTCATCAGGGTCAGTTAATAACTGGCTGTGCTTAAGTTGTTCAGCGGCACCATGTCCATCTTCTTCTCCCATCATGCCCGTTTCCAATGAGCCCAGGCAACCCAGTTCACCTTCAACTGATACCCCACAGGCATGCGCCATATCAACGACATTTTTCGTTACAGCAACATTATAGTCAAATGATGATGGGGTTTTCATGTCCTCTAGCAAAGAACCATCCATCATCACCGAGCTAAAACCCGACTGAATCGATCTCGCACAAACATGAGGTGCGGCGCCATGGTCTTGATGCATCACGACTGGAATATGAGGGTATTCTTCTATAGCGGCTAAAATCAAATGTCGTAGAAAAGGTTCGCCAGCGTATTTGCGAGCACCTGCTGAACCTTGCATTATGACTGGGCTATCGGCTGCATTGGCAGCCTGCATAATAGCCTTGACTTGTTCCATATTGTTGACATTAAATGCAGGAATAGCAAAACTATGTTCTGCCGCATAATCGAGTAATTGACGCATTGAAATTAGAGCCATATTTCGCTACTCCATGATTTTGATGATTTAATTGGCTAATTTATTCACAGCTTTGTATTGTACCCTGTGGCTTAACCATCTCGCCAACGCAAACTAATTTAAGCGCGTTAGTGCTGCCTTGCACTTCAAGATCACCCTTTGTGATGATGACAATATCTCCATCGCTGACTACACCGCTACGCTGCAATTCCTGAATAGCCTCTAAATTTAACGTTGCATGATCAGCGTGATCCACATTAAAACTCACTGGATAAACGCCTCGGTACAAGGTTACTTTCCCCAGTGTTTCGACATGTGGTGTCAATGCAAAAATAGGAATGCCCGAGCTAATTCGAGACATCAATAATGGCGTTGTTCCTGTTTCTGTTAATGCGGCAATTGCCTTCACATCAAGGTGATTGGCCATATACATGGCCGCCATGGCAATCGCTTCATCCATCTCTTCAAACTGCGAATCCATTCGATGGTGTGAAACGCGAATTTCTCGTTGTTGCTCGGCTTGCAGACAAATACGATCAACCGCTTCAACAACCTTAACAGGATAACGACCCACAGCCGTCTCGCCTGACAACATCACGGCATCAGTGCCATCTAATACGGCATTAGCAATATCAAATACTTCCGCTCGGGTCGGGATTGCATTAGTGATCATCGACTCCATCATTTGTGTTGCTGTAATAACAACGCGATTTAACTGTCTAGCACGTTGAATAATTTTTTTCTGGATGGGTGGTAATGCTGCATCACCAATCTCAACACCCAAATCACCGCGTGCTACCATGACAGCATCTGAGGCTTCAATAATCTCATCAAGTACATCTAATGCTTCAGCACGCTCTATTTTTGCAATAATGCCGCCATGGCCTCCCGCATCTCGCAATAGTTTACGAGCATAGTGAATATCTTCCGCTGAACGTGGAAATGAAATGGCAATATAATCAGCCTGCATCTTAGCCGCGGTAATAATATCGGCTTTGTCTTTATCCGTTAATGCCTCAGCTGATAATCCACCGCCTTGGCGGTTGATGCCTTTATTATTTGATAGCTCGCCTCCGATAATAACCCGACAAATTACCCTTTGACCTTCTACCTGCTCAACCCAAAATACTATTCGTCCATCATCAAGCAATAAGGTATCGCCACGTTTAACATCCTGCGGTAATTGTTTGTAATCAATACCGACTTGTTCGTTATCCCCAGCATCAGAATCAAGCTCTGCATCCAAAATGAATTTAGCTTGCTCTTCTAGATATACTTTTCCCGCTTTGAATCGGGCGATACGAATCTTTGGGCCTTGCATATCTGCTAAGACGCCTACTTGACGACCATAAGCTCGTGCACGACTACGTACGGTTTCTGCAAGCGCTAAATGCTCACTTGCTTCACCATGAGAGAAATTGAGCCTAACAACATCTACGCCGGCCTCAATTAAGGCATCAAGTACTTCTCGCTTATTACTTGCAGGCCCTAAGGTTGCAACTATTTTTGTTCTTCTTTTAACTGCCAAGGGTACCAGCTCCGTTATGATTTAGCGCGTTGCTCCAATATCTCTACAGCAGGTAGTACTTTGCCTTCTAGAAATTCAAGAAAAGCGCCTCCTCCCGTCGAAATATAAGAAACATCAGCGCTGATATTATATTTTGCGACAGCAGCCAATGTATCGCCACCACCAGCAATAGAAAACGCGTTAGATTCAGCTATCGCCATAGCGATTTCTTTTGTTCCTTCACCAAATTGATTAAATTCGAATACGCCTACTGGGCCATTCCACACAATGGTACCGGCATTTTTAATTATTTCTGATAACTCGTGGGCTGATTTTGGTCCAATATCAAAAATCATATCGTCATCTTCAACATTGGTTGCCAATTTAATAGTAGCCAGTGCCGTTTCTGAAAATGCCTTACCGCATACAACGTCTACTGGTACTGGAATTGAACCTCCTCGGGCGATGGCATCCGCAGTGAGTTTTTTACAAGTATCGATTAAGTCAGGCTCATATAATGATTGACCCACATTATTTCCAGCTGCCGCAATGAAAGTATTTGCAATACCACCACCTACAATCAGCTGATCAACAATTTTTGATAATGATTTCAGCACCGTTAATTTAGTTGATACTTTTGAACCACCAACAATCGCCACCATCGGTCTAGCAGGATTATCTAATGCTTTGCCTAATGCTTCTAATTCGCCAGATAACAAAGGCCCGGCACAAGCAATTGGGGCATATTTTGCGATACCGTGAGTCGAAGCCTGAGCACGATGTGCTGTCCCAAAGGCATCATTCACGTAGATGTCACACATTTGAGCCATACGTTGAGACAAAGCATCATCATCAGCATTTTCACCAATATTGAAGCGTACATTTTCACAAAGGACAACTTCGCCATTTTCTACTGGAATAAAATCCTGTTCCAGCCAATTCTGTTCTAAACGTACTGGTTGACCTAATAATGCCGTCAAATAATTAGCAACCGGGGCCATTGAGTATTTGTGCTCATACTCACCCTCAGTTGGTCTTCCAAGGTGCGACATTATCATCACCTTTGCACCAGCAGCTATCGCAATTTTAATTGTAGGTAATGAAGCATGAATACGTGTGCCATCAGCGACAACGCCGGCCTTTAAAGGGACATTTAAATCTTGACGAATTAATACTCTTTTACCAGCCAACTCTAGGTCAGACATTTTAATCACGGACATATACTTTATTCCTCTCTCTGAATTTTTATTATTATGCTCACCGTTAACTATAAGCTCATAAAACAAAAAAAGCTCCTATGCTTACGCTGTAGGAGCTTTTAAATTTATGCATATTGCTACTCTAGTCAGCAAAGTAACAATACCTTGCTTATTTACCTACTAATTCTACTAAACGCATCATATTGCAGGTGTAACCATACTCATTATCATACCATGCAACTAGCTTAACAAACGTGCTGTCTAGAGCAATACCAGCACCAGCATCAAATGTTGATGGTGCGGTATTTCCGCGGAAGTCAGTAGAAACCACTTTTTCCTCTGTGTAACCTAAGACACCTTTTAATGGTCCTTGCTCAGAAGCCGCTTTCATTACTGCACAGATTTCTGCATAGGAAGCCTCCTTTTCTAGCTCCACAGTCAAATCAACGACAGAGACATCTGATGTTGGCACACGGAAAGCCATACCGGTTAATTTACCGTTCAGTTCAGGCAATACGACACCCACTGCTTTTGCAGCTCCCGTTGAAGATGGTATGATATTTTCTAAAATACCACGACCACCCCGCCAGTCTTTCATTGATGGACCATCTACTGTTTTTTGCGTTGCTGTGGCAGCATGAACGGTAGTCATCAAACCACGTTTAATACCAAAGTTATCATTGACCACTTTGGCGATAGGAGCCAAACAGTTGGTTGTGCAAGATGCCGCAGAAACAATTGCTTCACCTTTATATTTATCATCATTCACACCAAATACAAACATTGGCGTGTCATCTTTTGATGGCGCTGATTGCACGACTTTTTTAGCGCCCGCATCGAGATGTGCTTGGCAAGACTCTTTAGTTAAAAAGAAACCCGTACATTCTAAAATAAGATCGGCACCGACCTCATCCCATTTCAAATCGGCAGGATTACGTTCAGCTGTGATACGAATAGTTTTGCCATCAACAACTAAATGACCATCGACAACAGATACATCACCAGAAAAAAGGCCATGAACTGAGTCATGTTTCAACATATACGCTAAATACTCAGGTTCTAACAAATCATTAATTGCTACAATTTCAATGTCTTGAAAGTCTTTAGCGGCAGCACGGAATGCCATGCGGCCAATACGACCAAAACCATTAATACCAACTTTAATTGTCATTCTCTTTTTCCTTTCGTCTTCAATTAAGATTAAAAGCTAAAACAGTAAAGTGATTTATATCGCTTTTAAGGCAAGATTTATCATCTAAGACTGCATAATTTGAGATGCTGTATCGCAAAATGCACTGAATTGATTAACTGTAACGATGAAATCAGTTTGTGCAATTAATCTCACACCACAATAATCATCCCTACTTTTTATCAGTTATTATCACATTGAGCAAGTGCAACTCATTTATAGCTCTAACCACAGTCAAATATATTGATACCCAACATAACTTTTACTTATGTGATAGCTGACAGTCATTACCCTAGATTACCTATAACAAACACTAAAAACTCATTTTCCAATAAAGCTTATGACTATTTTAGATAAGGATTTCTTAGATTTAAATATAATAATGGCGGGTGTGCTTACGCCCATCCGCCATTAGGTTTAATCTATAAAAGTCTTTTTAAAATACTTTTATAGTGTTTCTTTTACCGTTTTAACTACGTTTTCAACGGTGAAACCGAAGTGTTTCATCAAAACGCCACCTGGTGCAGATTCACCAAACGTATCGATACCAACAACGCCACCTTCTAGACCAACATATTTGCGCCAGAAGTCAGTTACACCCGCTTCAATCGCAACACGTTTAACGCCTGGAGTCAGAATACTATCTTTATATGCTTGATCTTGACGATCAAACACGTTCGTTGAAGGCATAGATACAACACGTGCATTGATGCCATCGGCAGCCAACGCAACTTGAGCTTGTGCAGCTAAATCTACTTCAGAACCGGTAGCAATCAAGATCACATCAGCAGAACCTTTTGCTTCAGAGAGGATGTATGCACCTTTGCGCATAGCTGCAAAATCAGCAACATCATGCTTACGACCAGGAATACCTTGACGGCTCAATACTAAGCTAGAAGGACCATCGGCACGTTCAACAGCCGCCGTCCATGCAACAGCAACCTCAACTGAATCAGCAGGACGCCATACATCCATATTAGGGATATAACGCATTGCAGCAGTATTTTCGATTGGTTGATGAGTAGGACCATCTTCACCTTGACCAATAGAATCATGTGTTAATACCGCAATAGTACGGATTTTCATCAATGCAGCCATACGTAATGCAGATTTAGCATAATCAGAGAACATGTGGAATGTGCCACCGAATGGGATCAAACCACCGTGAAGAGCCATACCGTTCATTATTGCATACATACCAAACTCACGTACACCGTAAGAGATGTAGTTACCAGGCTCTTTACCTGATACGTGTTTGAAGCTTGCACAGCTAGTTAAGTTAGAACCTGTTAAGTCAGCAGAACCACCTAAAAATTCAGGCAATAAAGGTGCCAAAGCAGCAATTGTTTTTTGTGATGCTTGACGAGACGCTAGGCTAGCTGCGGCTTCGTTAGTTTCAGCAATGATTGCATCAGTAGCTTCAGTCCAGTTTGCTGGTAAGTCTTTCGCCATGCGACGTGTGAATTCTGCAGCTAATTCTGGGTATTCTGCAGCATAAGCATCAAATTTAGCATTCCAAGCAGCTTCTTTGACTGCACCGGCAGCTTTAGCATCCCAACCTTCGTATACATCAGCAGGAATTTCGAAAGGAGCGTAGTTCCAATCTAATTCTTTACGTGTTAATGCAACTTCTTCTTCACCCAAAGCAGCACCATGACAGTCGTGGCTACCAGATTTATTTGGTGAACCAAAACCGATGATTGTTTTACAGCAAATCATAGACGGCTTGTCTGTAATTGCTTTGGCGGCAGTAACAGCAGCAGAGATTGCGGCTGCATCGTGTCCATCTACTGATTGTACGTGCCAACCATAAGCTTCAAAACGCTTAACAGTGTCATCTGTGTACCAACCGTCAATGTGACCATCGATAGAGATGTTGTTGTCATCCCAGAATGCAACCAATTTACCAAGGCCCCAAGTACCTGCTAATGCGCAAGCTTCATGAGATACACCTTCCATCAAACAACCATCACCCAAGAATACATAAGTGTTGTGGTCAACGATCTCATGGCCAGGCTTGTTGAATTGATCAGCCATTAATTTTTCAGCCATCGCAAAACCAACACCGTTAGTGATACCTTGACCTAAAGGACCCGTTGTTGTTTCTATGCCTGGTGCATAACCGTATTCAGGGTGACCCGCACATTGCGAGTGAAGCTGACGGAAAGAAGCAAGTGATGACATTGGCAAGTCATAACCTGACAAATGCAACAATGAATAAATCAACATTGAACCGTGACCATTCGACAAAATAAAACGATCGCGGTCAGACCATTCTGGATTAGTCGGGTTGTGTTTTAAGTGATCATTCCACAATACTTCAGCGATATCCGCCATACCCATAGGCGCGCCTGGATGACCCGATTGAGCCTTTTGTACTGCATCCATGCTTAAAGCACGGATGGCGTTTGCTAAATGTCTACGTGTAGCCATTGTTTATATACTCCTATTTAAAAAAATTAAGCTGCTCGCCATTTGATCGAGCACCCTATACTAGGTATTTGTTGTTGTGGACCACGACCTGTCTCAGCAACGTATTTCATTGCTTCAAATAAATCTCGTCGTGCGTCCGGTGCTGCAGCTTCTTTTCGACTTGCGTCTAAACGACCGCGGTACTGCAATTGAAGATCTTTGTTATAACCAAAGAAATCGGGGGTACACACTGCTCCGTAGGTTTGGGCAATTTGCTGTGTTTCGTCATACAAATACGGGAAAGAAAAACTATTTTCTTTTGCAACACGTTGCATGTTTTCAAAAGAGTCTTCTTGGTAATCAGCAGGATCATTAGACATAATCGCCACGGTGTTAATACCCAATTTTTTTAATTCGTTGGTATCTCGAACCAAGCGTTCTAAAATCGCTTTAACGTATGGACAATGGTTACAAATGAACATAACCAGTAAGCCATTCTCACCACGACACTGGTCGAGAGTCCATATTTTCCCATCCGTTCCAAGCAATGAGAAATCAATAGCAGGCAAGTCAAAATCACAAATTGGAGTTTCTAAACTGACCATAGGCTCTCGTGTAAGTTAGCCTTTTTTAGCTACATTTGCTAAAAAAAAACCATAATTGATAATTTTAAGGATTGGAGATTTTACCAGACAAACTAGAATAATGCTAAATTACTAGTCTGTTTATAGACTTAAATGCCTACTCTGAAAAATAAACCTAGCGATCTTTGTCAACAGCACGACGGATTTCTTGCTTCAAGGTCAAGGGAATACAGCGCAGACCCAGCCATACTAAACCTGGCACAATGATCAGGTCGTCTAGCTGTCCTAGAATTGGAATAAAATCAGGTATCAAATCAAACGGCATTAACAGATAGGCAACCGCTGCAACAATCAGCCATTTAGCGATTACTGGCGTACGCCTGTCCATCGTTAAAGCGCGATAATAAGCGAGTTCTGTTTTTATTTTTTGTATGTTAAGCATGCTATGCCAGTAATTTTTGAACTATCTTCAAGTTTAGACTTTAAAAGCCTGTTAAAATTGAACTCTACTAGCCAAAATGCGTACTAATTGGCTCGATTATAAATACATTGTAAATTATTCCAGATCCGTTGAAACAGCTAATTCTTACTTAAGGACCGTCAAACTCTAATTATGGCCACAACAAAAAAGCCGACGCGATCTCGTAAAGCAAAAAAAACAACACCGACCTTCAAACAGAAATTGCTCACACTGTCATATAAACTATTTTTTGCGATGATAGTCCTTTTTGGCATCGCGCTGGTGTTTGTTGATATTCATATACGCCAGCAATTCGAGGGAAAGCGCTGGGCTGTGCCTGCAAAGGTATTCGCACGCCCTTTAGAACTTTATGCAGGCTTGCCCCTCTCTATTGATGACTTGAAAATTGAGTTGCGTGGTCTTGGTTACCAATTTGTCAGCAAGGTTACTCAGCCAGGTCAGGCAGAATTTTCTACCACTAAAGCCATTATATATTCTCGTGGATTTAATTTCCCTGATGGTAATGAGCACGCTCAACAACTTGTTTTGGACTTTTTTAACGATCAGTTAACCAATATCAGTACTTATCAAGGCAACCAGATACCAGTTGTTCGTTTAGAACCCATCCTTGTTGGAGGAATCTATCCATTAAATAATGAAGACCGTGATTTAATTCAATTACAGGAAGCACCTCAAGGTCTTCTTGATGCTTTAATTGCCATTGAAGATCGTGATTATTATGAGCATATAGGAATCTCACCCAAAGGCATCGCCCGTGCGATGTGGATCAATATTAAAGCAGGTAGCTTTGTACAAGGTGGTAGCACCCTCACTCAGCAATTGATCAAAAATTTCTATCTGAACTCAGATCGCAATCTAGCTCGAAAATTAATGGAAATCCCAATGGCCATGCTATTGGAGCTTCACTATAGTAAAGATGAGATCCTAGAGGCCTACCTCAATGAAATCTATGTCGGTCAAGAAGGCGCGCGTGCCATCCATGGTTTTGGCTTGGCATCTAACTATTATTTTGCACAACCAATCCAAGAGCTAAAGTTACATCAAGTTGCCTTGTTAGCTGGTTTGGTTAAAGGTCCCTCTTATTACGATCCTAGACGCCATCCAGAACGTTCAAAAAGACGCCGTGATCTAGTACTCAAAGTATTAAATGAGCAAAATTCAATCACTGATTCACAGTATAAGCAAGCCGTTGCCATGCCACTAGGCATAGTGAAACGAGCGAGTTTACTCAAAGGGGCTTACCCTGCTTATTTAGACCTCGTCAAACGACAATTACGCGAAACGTACCGTGACCAAGATTTAAACTCCGAAGGCTTACGGGTATTTACCAGCTTAAATCCTATCGCCCAAAATAAAGCAGAAGCGGCACTTGTAAATACAATATCTAAACTAGAAAAACGACATGGCAGTAAGATAAAACAATTGCAAGGTAGTATGGTAGTTACTGAGCCACAAACAGGTGAGGTGATTGCTATTGTCGGTGGTCGCCAAACGCGCTATCAAGGCTTTAACAGAGCACTAGATGCTATACGCCCTATCGGCTCACTCGTCAAACCTGCCGTTTATTTAACAGCAATTGAACAAGGTTACACATTAATTAGTAAAGTGGACGACTCTCCATATACGCTGACGATGAAAGATGGCCAAGTTTGGAGCCCAGAAAACTTTAATCATCAATCTCACGGCATGGTGCCATTACATCAAGCAATAGCTCATTCCTATAACTTGGCAACAGCACGTCTAGGCATGGCTCTAGGACTTGATAAGGTGATCAATACACTACAACGTTTAGGCGTGACTCGGCCAATGGATGCTTTCCCGTCTTTATTACTAGGCGCACAAGGTTTATCACCTATGGAAGTCGCTACTATGTATCAAACTATTGCCGCTAACGGTTTTCAAATGCCATTACGCTCAATTCGCATGGTAACCGATAATGCTGGACAGGAATTATCAAGTTATCCCTTCCAGCTTAAACAGACAATTAGTAGTAATTCTATTCATTTACTACAGTATATGATGCAAGAAACGGCTCGTAGTGGTACGGCAAGATCTATCTACCAACACTTACCAGCAAACATTAATGCTGCCGGTAAAACAGGCACTTCAGATCAACAAAGAGATAGTTGGTTTGCAGGATTTACCGGTAATCGACTCGCCATTGTTTGGCTAGGGCAAGATGATAATGCTTCACTGCCATTAACTGGTTCAAGTGGTGCATTACAAGCATGGATAGACTATATGGCAACTGAAACACTCGAGCCATTTGTTGCCGCATCGCCTGAAGGCATTGAGTATTTGTGGATAGATCAACAAAGCGGTCAACTATCGGTCGAGCACTGTACTGGCGCTCAACAAATTCCATTCTTATTAGGTACGGGACCAACGTTAGCTGTAGATTGTGTAGGTCAGTATAACGATCCCGTATCACAATCCATTAATTGGGTTAAACAGCTGTTTAGGTAAAAAATGAAATTGACAACAAACACATACCGTATTGCAATATTAAGTGCAGTTCTAGCAATGGCTGGCTGTTCTAGCACGCTAGTGGTTCCAACTGAAGACCGCAATAATACTTCGCCAAGAGTTGAACAAACGAAGCCTGTAGTAAACGACAGTGCCATCGCGATTGCGCTACCAGAGGAAACGGTTAATCAATCACAACAATCCACTGCGCCTTTGACGACTGAGCCTAATGCTATTTCGGTCCCCATATCACCTTCGGTGATTGAACCCGCGCAACAAAACACCGCTGTTATAGCTTTACTCAATGAAGCAAATAGCTATTCTAAACAGGGTGATTTACGCTCCGCTCAAACCAGTTTACAGCGTGCACAGCGTATAGCGCCTCGCGATCCGCAGGTGTATTACGCTTTAGCGAATACCCATCTAACACTTCAAGATTACGGTCTCGCCGAACAAGTCGCTTTGAAAGGCGTATCTATCGTTCAAGGGCAGCCTGATCAGCTCAATCAGTTTTGGAATTTAATTGCGTTTATTCGTGACGCAGCAGGCAATACTAGCGGTGCCAAACAGGCTCGTGAGACTGCCAGTCGCTATTAAATTACATAGGCATTTTGAAGGCTGGCTCACGGTACAAACCACTCAAACAAAACGTTTGTATCGTTTATATTTAGTCTCGCAAGTTTAAAACATCTTGCATGTCATATAAGCCAGATTGATGCGCCATTAACCAAGTCGAGGCCCGCATCGCTCCTAAAGCAAAAGTCATACGACTGGATGCTTTGTGGGTAATTTCGACTCGTTCGCCCTCTGTGGCAAACATTACCGTATGATCGCCAACAATATCACCTGCGCGAACCGTAGCAAAACCAATGGTGTTTCGATCTCGTTCACCCGTTCGGCCTTCGCGGCCATATACAGCACAAGTTTTAAGATCACGACCTAAGGCATCGGCCACCACTTCACCCATACGCAACGCCGTACCAGAAGGGGCATCTACTTTATGGCGGTGATGTGCTTCGATAATTTCAATATCTACATCATTGCCCAACACGCGAGCCGCAATATCTAATAATTTAAGTGACAAGTTAACACCGACACTCATATTGGGTGCTAGTATCATCGAAATCTGCTGGGCGGCCTGTTCAATCTCGGTTTTATGTTCTGCACTAAAGCCTGTGGTACCAATAACCAAATGACATTGGTTGGCAACACAGTGAGGCAATAAAGCCATCGTTACTTCTGGTAAGGTAAAATCAATAATGACATCTGAATTAGCTGTGGCAACTGCTACATCAGAGCTTATGGCAATACCCAATTTGCCAACGCCCGCTAATTCCCCTGCATCAGCACCCAACAGACTTGAATCAGCGCGATCAATCGCAGCGCTTAATTCTAAGCCTTCGGTCTGTTCTACAGCCTGAATTAAACAACGGCCCATTCGACCGGCTGCGCCATTGATTGCTATACGTGTTGCCATTATTTTTATCCCACTTAAATCTAAATAAATACCGTCATCTCATTCGTTTTACTATTTCTTGTGACTAAACACTAGCGAAAAGTAAATGACTAACTCATTGCTTAATCAAAAAACTTTTTAACCGCATCCAACCACGAACTGTGTTTTGGGCTATGTTTACTGTGACTACTACCTTGCAAGGTTTCTTCAAACTCCTGCAATAATTCTTTTTGTTTCTTGGATAGCTTAACAGGAGTCTCTATTATCACTCGGCACATTAAATCACCAATAGCACCACCACGCACAGACTTGATACCTTTTCCACGTAACCGGAACTGCTGACCAGTCTGCGTTCCATCAGGAATTTTCAAGCTGGCTTTACCATCTAATGTGGGTACTTCTTGTTCCCCACCCAAGGTTGCCGTAACAAAACTTATTGGCACATCGCAATACAAATTGCTACCATCACGGGTGAATACGTCATGTCGTTGCACTTGCATCTCAACATATAAATCACCTGGGCCTGCACCACCACTACCCGCTTCACCCTCACCAGATAGGCGAATGCGATCACCAGTATCAACACCTGCTGGCACTTTAACCGATAAGGTTTTATGTTCTTGGATTTGGCCTTCACCGTGACAATCGACACACGGCTCTTTAATCATCTGACCGGTACCGTGACAATGCGGACAAGCTTGCTGTACTGAAAAGAAACCTTGCTGCATTCGAACCTGACCATGACCGGCACAGGTTGTACATGTAACAGGTTGTGTGCCTTTTTTAGCTCCACTGCCGTCACATGTTTTACAGTTTACATGCACTGGAATACGAATTTTTTGTGTCGTACCCGCCACCGCTTCTTCAAGAGTTAAATCTAAATGGTAGCGAAGATCCGCCCCGCGATAACTTTGTCTGCCACCACCACCTGATTGGCCAAAAATATCATTAAAAACATCGCCAAAAATATCACTAAAGCCACCAGCGCCGCCTTGCTGACGACCACCGCCACCTGACGGATCAACACCTGCATGACCAAACTGATCATAAGCCGCACGTTTTCGAGCATCAGATAAAATCTCATAGGCTTCTTTTGCCTCTTTGAAATGTTCTTCTGCACCTGCATTATCAGGATTACGATCTGGATGATATTTCATTGCCATACGACGATAAGCCTTTTTAATTTCAGCTTCTGTCGCGGTGCGTGACACCTCTAATATTTCGTAACAATCTCGTTTGGCCATCTTTGTTTTTACCTAATAAATTTCTACGTACATCCAATATAACAAAACAGGCGTGAGATAATCCCACGCCTGTTTCTGATTAAACATGATCTAATTAAAAATTATTTTTTGTCGTCATCAACTTCTTCAAATTCAGCATCAACTACATCGTCAGCATCTTTAGCAGCATCAGCTGTAGCTTCACCCGCTTCTGCGTTTTCTGCATAAGCTTTTTCCGCCAGTTTACCCGAAGCTTCCGTTAACGCTGCTGTTTTAGCTTCGATATCTGCTTTATCTTCACCTTTAATGGCTTCTTCTAAATCAGTAATCGCCGCTTCAATTTTCACTTTTTCTTCAGCTTCTAACTTGTCACCTAAGTCAGTAATTGATTTTTTAGTTGAATGAATCAAGCCATCTGCTTGGTTACGAGCAGTAACTAACTCATGGAATTTACGATCTTCTTCCGCATGAGCTTCAGCATCTTTGACCATTTGTTCGACTTCTTCATCAGACAAACCACTAGATGCTTTAATCACGATAGATTGTTGTTTACCCGTTACTTTATCTTTAGCCGACACATTCAAAATACCATTGGCATCAATGTCGAAAGTTACTTCGATTTGTGGTTGACCACGTGGTGCAGCTGGAATATCAGCTAAGTCAAAACGACCTAATGATTTATTAGCTGACGCAACTTCACGTTCACCTTGTAAAACATGAATCGTTACTGCCGGTTGATTATCATCTGCAGTTGAGAACGTTTGGTTCGCTTTTGTTGGGATCGTTGTATTTTTCTCAACGAGCTTGGTCATTACGCCACCCATTGTCTCAATACCAAGGCTCAATGGTGTAACGTCTAGCAACAATACGTCTTTCACTTCACCAGACAATACCGCGGCTTGAATCGCTGCACCAGCGGCAACGGCTTCATCGGGGTTTACATCTTTGCGAGGTTCTTTACCGAATAATTCTTTAACGGCTTCTTGAACCTTAGGCATACGTGTTTGACCACCAACCAAGATAACATCGTCGATTTCAGATAAAGACAAACCTGAATCTTTAATTGCTTGTCTGCATGGCGCTAAGCTACGCGTGATTAAATCTTCAACTAATGATTCTAATTTAGCACGTGTTAAACGTAATTCCATATGTTTAGGGCCAGACGCATCTGCCGTTACATAAGGAAGGTTAATATCTGTTTGTTGGCTTGTAGATAATTCGATTTTTGCTTTTTCAGCCGCATCTTTAAGGCGTTGCAATGCCAAAGGATCTTTCGACAAATCAATGCCTTGGTCTTTTTTGAATTCTTCAACTAAATGCTCGATGATGCGTTGGTCGAAATCTTCACCACCAAGGAATGTATCACCATTTGTTGATAATACTTCGAACTGATGTTCACCTTCGATGTCAGCAATTTCAATAACAGACACATCAAATGTACCGCCACCTAAATCGTAAACAACAATTTTAGAATCGCCACGTTTTTTATCCATACCGTAAGCTAATGCGGCAGCCGTTGGCTCATTGATGATACGTTTGATTTCTAGACCAGCAATTTTACCAGCATCTTTGGTTGCTTGACGTTGTGAGTCATTAAAGTATGCAGGAACGGTAACAACCGCTTCAGTTACTTCTTCACCCAAAAATTCTTCTGCTGTTTTTTTCATCTTCATCAAAACACGGGCAGAGATTTCTGGTGGTGCCATTTTTTTACCGTTAGCATCAACCCAAGCATCGCCATTATCAGCTTCTACGATTTTATAGGCCACCATATCAATGTCGCGTTGCACAACATCATCTTTAAATTTACGACCAATTAAGCGTTTGATTGCAAATAAAGTATTTTTAGGATTGGTTACCGCTTGACGTTTAGCTGATTGACCAACAATAACTTCGCCATCTTTAGTAAATGCCACAATAGATGGCGTGGTGCGATCACCTTCGCTATTTTCAATTATGCGTGCTTTACCATCTTCTAATACTGCAACACAGGAATTTGTTGTTCCTAAGTCAATACCAATAATTCTACCCATTATTTTTACTCCATCATTCTTAAAATTTATACTGGTTTTTCCAGCTTCTGGTTATTAGGTGGGGGGGCGAAATAGAATTTCAAGCCCATACCGTATCTAATGTTATTTTTTATTGAGAAACAACGACCATTGCAGGGCGCAATAAACGGCCATTAAATTGGAAGCCTTTTTGTGCAACAGTTAATACTTTATTAGCGTCGATGCCATCAACTTCTTGCATGGCCATTGCTTGATGCAACTCAGGATCAAAGTCATCTCCATCAGCAGGGACCACAGGCTCTAAACCAAATTTATTGATCGATGATAAGAACATTTTCATCGTCATTTCTAAACCATTACTTACAGCTTCTAATGATGCACCATCAGCATTAGAAGCATTTAAACCTAATTCCATACTGTCGTAGACTGGCAATAATTCAGCGACAAATCTATCTAGGGCATGTTTATGGGCATTTTCTAAATCGCGCGCTTGGCGGCGACGTAAATTTTCCATGTCTGCACGAGCACGTAGTAGTTCATTCCAGTGTTCATCGGCTTTATTGCGAGCATCTTCCAGCAATGCAGCTGGATCGGCATTGATCTCTACTTCAGGTTCAAAATTGTCTGCTTCTGTATTATTTTCTGCTTCCGTATTATCGATGTTATCGATGTCTTCATTACTCATAATTCAACTTTCCGGGTTATTTATCACAATCCAAATAATTGGGGATGAAAAAATTAATTTCAAGCCAATAATTGAGTTTTTTACATTAATTACACTTAATTCTTAGTAATAACCTGATTATCGATGCTTAACCACAGACATTGACCAGCGGTGACTTTATCAAGTCGCTGTAAATTTTCTTCGTGGGCAAGTAATTCATCTTTATTAGCTTTTATAACGCGAAACGGACCCCGTTGCGTTTGAGTCAAAAATTCCAAATCATGGACTTTATTATTAGCAACAGGCACTTCAGCCGCTAAAGAAAGGCTGACTTGTCCGCCGGTCATTGCTAAATAAACATCGGCCAAGATCTCGGCGTCTAGTAATGCCCCATGCAACTCGCGATTTGAATTATCAACGAAATAACGTCGACATAAAGCATCCAAATTATTTTTCTGTCCGGGATGTTTATCTCGGGCTAGTTTCAGGGTATCTAACACATTACAAACATCAGCAATCTTGCGCTTTTCACCTTTTAATTTTGATAATTCATGGTTTAAAAACCCCACGTCAAATGCCGCGTTATGAATAATCAATTCAGCACCATCAATAAAGCGCATAAAATCATTTACAACGGATGAAAATAACGGTTTATCAGCTAAAAATTGTGGTGTAATACCATGAACTTCCATAGCACCAGCATCAATCTCACGTTTCGGATTGATATATTGGTGAAACCGTTCACCTGTCAATCGACGATTAATCAACTCAACACAACCAATTTCAATAATGCGATGATCATCTGCTGTACTTAAACCTGTCGTTTCGGTATCTAGCACCACCTGCCGCTTGATTTGTTGTTCAGCCAAAATTCCTACTCCGCTTAAATTTTTATTTTTAATTACTTAGCAATTTGCTCGCGCGCCGTTATAGCTAAATGATCTGCACGTTCATTTTCTGCATGACCTTGATGACCTCGAACCCATACCCAGTGTAGCTTATGACTAGTTGCGGCTTTTTCCATTCTCTGCCACAGGTCAACATTTTTAACTGGTTTTTTGCCCGCCGTTAACCAATTGCGCTTTTTCCAGCCAGGTAGCCATTCCATCATCCCTTTCATAACATATTGAGAATCTGTTGTGACTGTAACCTCACAGGGTCTGGTCAATGCTTCCAATGCCGCAATCACCGCCATCATTTCCATACGATTATTGGTTGTATCTTTGTCGCCACCAGACAGCTCTTTTTCCACTCCTTTGGTTCGTAATATGGCTCCCCAGCCACCAGGTCCTGGATTACCACTACAAGCACCATCGGTAAAAATTTCTATTTTATCCATTATTCTTTTCTCTTGCGATCGGCTTAGAGACTAAGCGCCCAGTCGGAAACAAATGTTTTACGTGTTCATACATCGTAATACGGGTCAGCGGTATAGTCCGCTTTGTCGCCACTAAGATCGTAACCCCCGAGAAAATCGGCCATAATCGTTTACCGACTCGCTCGAGCATCAGTGACCTCGTCAGCCATCGTTCTGACTGAATTGGCGGATGAAACACTAAGCGTTCAGTCGCCGCCACCTCAAAATTCAGCAATGCTAACCAATCTTTAATTCTAGTCTGGCTAAAAAAATGTCCATGCCAAGGTGGTGTAGCTGTAAATGAAAACAAGCGCCGTAACCCCCAGAAACTCCATGGGTTAAAACAACATAAAACCAAAGTACCATCGGATTCTAACACTCGCTCGGCCTCACGTAACACCTGATGAGGATCGGTCGAAAACTCTATCACATGCACTAAAAGTAAAGTATCTAGGCTGTGGCATTTAAAGGGCAGCGATTCATTACGTCCATCGAGATCAGCCGATTGCCCCATGATTTTCTGCATCCTACTGCGTGGAACTTCGGGCAATAATCTTTGCTCCAAACCTAATTGGAATTGATAATTTCCATAAAAATGTTTAGATAAAGATTGCAAGGCACTTTTTTCTTGCTTTAAAACAGAGCACCCTAGTGGACTTTGCCACCAAGTAATCATTTTTTTTTGTATATCCGTTTTATAATCGATCATATCGACCCCAACAGTGGAAGTATCATGTTAAACATTCAAGCCGTGCCCGCTTTTAACGATAATTATATCTGGTTCATTCAAGAGCAGAATTCTAGAAAGCTGTTAATTGTTGATCCAGGTGATCCTAAACCGGTTATAGAAGCCATTGAGCAACAACAATTGAACCCTGTCGCACTGTTAATTACGCACCACCACAGTGACCATATTGCGGGGATTAAGGAATTAGTGAAACACTATGACATTCCTGTTTATGGTCCAAAATATGAAGCCATTCCATCTCTAACTTATCCACTTACCGCCTGCGACGATCTTAAGATTGACCCGGCATTTTCATCGCTGACAGTACTTGATGTTCCGGGACATACTAGTGGCCATATCGCTTTTTTAATCGAGGGCAACTTATTTTGTGGCGATACATTATTTGGCGCTGGCTGTGGTCGCTTATTAGGTGGGTCTGCAGAGCAACTTCATCATTCATTACAATTAATTGCCAGATTACCTGAGCAGACAAAGATTTTTTGCGCACATGAGTATACCCAAGCTAACCTTCGCTTTGCTATTCACGTTGAACCTAATAATGCGGACATTAAACAACGTATGATCGATACCGATGCCTTAGTGATGAATGGCAAACCCAGTCTGCCATCACTATTAGAACTCGAACTAAAGACAAACCCTTTCCTACGTTGTCAGCAACCTGAAATTATTCTTGCTAGCCAACAATTTTCCGGGCAACAATTAACTAGTTCTGCGGAGGTATTCACTACCTTACGATCTTGGAAAGATCAGTTTTAATTGTCTCAGCTAGCCTGATTATTGTTACTAGCGATAACCACCATCACTCCTGTGGTTGTAATCATCACCATATTTATCGCCATCACGGCTGTTATTTTTTTGATCATTCCTAGACTGATTTCTTTCAGAGTTACCGCTGTTATCTTGATGACCGTTTCTAGACTGAGCTTTGCCCGAATTGCTTCTGTTATCTTGATAATCGTTTCTTGACCGATCTTTGTCTGAATTGCCTCTATTATCTTGATGGCCACTTCGCTGTTGGTCTTTGTCTGATTTATAGTTGTAAGATTTGCCTCGTTGATCATTATCGTAGTGCTGTTTTTTAGATCTAGTATTCCATAATGTTCTAGGTACTCGACGCTCGTCAGTCGCTTTCCAACCATCATTCAAACTGCCACTGAACTGCCATCCAATATTACTATATCGGAAGTAAAAACCATTATCATAGTAATAATCAGGCATGCCGACGATGATATACGCTCGAATACCAGAATCATAAATCATATCGTGATTGTGGTAATGATGCCGATAACCATGCGCTGGAGCATGAGGTGGCGGCCCAGTTCGATAATACACATCGGAATGTTCATAATGCGGATAGGAATCATAACGAACTGCCGTACTGCCTACACACCCCACCAAAAGTGCTATCGGTAATGCCAATAATGTCATTTGTATTTTCATGATTGATCTAACCTCAACTTAAAATCGCATGTCGAGTCAGTGTTAACATCGGCTATTTTAGATTTACAAATCTGACTCTTACTTACTATGAATATCCATTTGAGGATATGGTATAGATATATGGTTTTTATCGAACGCTAACTTGATTTGTTGTAATATATCTGCACGCACCGCCCAATAGTCACCAGATTTGACCCAAGGGCGAACATTAAAGTTCACACTGCTATCTGCCAATTCAACGACTGCGACAGCAGGAGCGGGGTCTTCTAAAATCAGTTCATGTGCCGTCAAAACATCTGCCATAATCTGCTTTGCTTTCAACATATCATCGTCATAACCGATACCAAACACCAAGTCGATACGACGAGTATCACGAGCAGAATAATTTGTAATTGCCCCAGCATAAATTTGACCGTTAGGGATTATGATTTCGCGATTATCACCTGTTTTCATAATGGTGCTGAATACACTTATCTTTTCAACAACACCGTTGACACCGCCGGCTTCAATAAAGTCACCTAGCTTAAACGGACGAAAGATAATCATCATTATCCCAGCGGCAAAGTTCTGTAATGAATCTTTAAGCGCTAAACCAACGGCTAAACCGGCAGCACCTAACACAGCAATAAAAGAGGTTGTATCAACACCTAAACGATCTATAGCGGCAATCAATAGAATGACTAACAGAATCCCTGTGGTGATCGAACTGGCAAAATTAACCAGAATAGGGTCAAGGTCGGCACGAACCATAATCTTACGAAGTAACTTGATGAGCCATCTAATAACAACGCGACCAACAATCAAGATCGCTACTGCCGTAACAAAATTCATTAAAAATAATCCTACTGGACTCTGAGCTACTGCATCCATCTTTTACATCCTCTCATTAATTGCATGAACTATATCACTGACCAGTTTTGGTCCTTGATAGATAAAACCGCTGTAAATTTGTACAAGTTCTGCACCTGCATCTAATTTTGCTACTGCATCTTCGCCCGACATAATCCCACCTGCCGCGATTATCGGCAAGTTTTGTGGCAACTCTTGACGAAATTGTCTTACAATTTCTGTAGATTTATCGAAAAGAGGACCGCCGCTTAAGCCACCCATTTCTCCACTAAAGGGTAATCCAATTACCTCTTCACGTGACATGGTGGTATTTGTTGCAATAACGGCGTCAATTTCAAATTGTTCGAAAGCTTTTGCAAGCTGTATAACTTCATCTGCATTAAGATCTGGCGCTACTTTTACGGCCATAGGTACGTAGCGTTGGTGTTGCTGCTGTAGTGAGCTTTGCTCTTCTTTTAACGCGGCTAATAATTCATTGAGCGACTCACCAAACTGTAAGGCTCTCAAACCTGGTGTATTCGGCGATGAAATATTTATAGTTATATAATCTGCTGAAGAATAGACTTTTTTTAGTCCGATCAAATAATCATCAACCGCATTTTCAACCGGTGTATCGAAATTTTTGCCAATATTTATACCGATGATCGTATCTTGTTTGGCTATTTTAACTTGCTCAACCAAGTGTTCAACGCCCAAATTATTAAAGCCCATCCGGTTGATGAAAGCGTTCGCTTCAGGCAACCTAAACAGCCTAGGTTTCGGATTACCAGCCTGAGGTCGAGGTGTCACTGTACCAATTTCTATAAAACCAAAACCAATGGCGGCTAAGGCATCAATATAATCACCATTTTTATCGAGACCAGCGGCTAATCCCACAGCATTGGGAAAGTCTATGCCCATCACCTTTACAGGCGCCGTTGCCACTTTCGAATAAAGTAACGATGATAATCCCGACATTTGGACCAGAGCGAGGCCCTGCAAGCCCAAATGATGTGCTTTTTCAGCCTCGAGCTGAAACATCAACGTGCGCATTAATTTATACAACATCATTCAACTACCATGGTTATGTTGTAACCGGTGAACTTACGGAGATTGATCACGCCGGTGTCAAAAATAAGATACTGCCCTTTTATTCCCTCCAATACACCGGTAATCTCAGAAGTTTTATCAAAATTGAACGATTTAACTTTGTCTGGGTACTGCTGAACAGGATAGGAAATAGTAACCACTTCTTGATTAGCCAAGGGCAAGATTGCCGGCTCGCCAAACCGCTGTTGCAGAGTAATGATGTCTTCACGGCATTCGAGCATTAATCGATCTCGTATTTCCAACAAGTCAATGTTTTCAGGCTCTCCTTTAAGCATCTTGCGCCAATCAGTTCGATCCGATACGTGCTTCTTAAAAATCACTTCTACTAAGCCCGATTGATAACGACTTTTAACACGAAATATCGGTAAAGCTTGGCTTGCACCCTGATCAATCCAGCGAGTAGGTATTTGGTTGATGCGCGTTATGCCTACTTTTATGCCTGAGCTATTAGCCAAATATACGATGTGATCTTGCATACAAAAAGCTTCACCCCATTCCGGCTCTCGGCAAGTTCCTGCATCGTAATGGCAGGTTTCAGGTTTCATAATACAAAGATCACATTGTGCTAATTTTTGTGAACAAGGGAAGCAGTATCCACCAGAATAAGATTTTTTGATTCGTCGGTCACAGGCGATACAATGTATCTCACCAGCAAATTTAAGGTTGATTTTATGGCCAATTAACGGCCTCATGGCAATCCGCTGTTCTCCAAGTACCATTTGATAATCAACGTGGTTATTATTTTCTGGCAATGTGACGGCCATTTTGGACAGTTGCCCATGAAATACGCTCAAAATTACGCCTCTAATGTATTTAATTTACTGCATAGTCTAGCGCATTCATTATATAATCTATAGTTACTATGCCCAAGAGATTAAAGTCACAGACACGTAGGTCAATGTACTTTATAATTAGCAGCTATGTTATCAATAAAATCACTAAGCCACTACGGTCTTCCTCTGAGTATGTTACTGCTACTTTCAGCATGTAGCGGTACATTTACGCCTGTCAAACCAGATAACGTTGAGCGTTCAGCCTCTAGACAATCCCCAAAAACGGGTGATACTCCATGGCATCGAGCTTACGGAAAACGGCAAGAGACGTTGCAAAATCGTCATGTTAATTACCGCAATAGTGAATCTCAAGATATTGCACTTCCTCTACCGACGATCGATTTGTGGCAAAGAATTCGTAATGGTTACGGCATTGAAGAAAACACCTTAAATCCTGAAACTCAAAAACAGCTCGACTGGTTTGCAAGTCGACCAGACTATATAAATACGGTAGCTGATCGGGCTAAACCATATCTTTACTATATCGTTGACGAATTAGAAAAGCGTAACATGCCGCTCGAGCTCGCATTCTTACCGGTGATCGAGAGCTCTTTCCAGCCTTTAGCTAATTCTAGTAGCAACGCTTCTGGCTTATGGCAATTCATGCCAGCCACTGGTAGAGTTTTCGGACTGGACCAAAACTGGTGGTATGACGGACGACGAGACATTATCGAATCTACAGATGCTGCGTTAGATTATTTACAAAAACTCCATACTGATTTCGGAGATTGGCAACTTGCACTAGCCGCATATAATAGTGGGGAAGGCACAGTAGGACGAGCCATAAAACATAACCAAGAACTAGGTATGCCGACTGATTTCTGGTCACTTAATCTTCCACAAGAAACAACTAACTATGTGCCCAAATTTATGGCGATTGCTCACCTATTAAATGAGCCTGCTGACTATAACCTAACACTTAATTCTATTGAAGACACTCCATTTTTTACCGTGGTTGATACCGGTTCACAAATAGACTTAGCGCTAGCCGCTAAACTTGCCGAAATAAGTACAGACGAAATCCATCAGCTCAATCCAGGATTTAATCGCTCTGCAACGGCACCTAATGGCCCTCATCGCATAGTCGTGCCTCTTGATAAAGCCGATATCTTTCAGCAGGGATTAGATGAGCTAGCAATTGATAAGCAGATGACTTGGACTAAACATACCGTGGCACTAGGTGATTCACTTCAATCTATTTCTAAACGTTATAAAACGACCGTTACAGCCATAAAAAAAGCTAATGGCCTAGCAAGGAGTAATTTAATTCGTTTAGGAAGTAATTTGCTAATTCCTACTGTATCAAACTCTGCGAGTAATTCCTCAATAACGGCCAGCATTCAACAAATAGCTAGTCAAGAGCGAGTATCACCGACAGGACATAAACAAATTTATGCTGTAAATGCCGGCGATACATGGTGGGATATAGCTATTAAACATAGCATTGATGTGATGGAGCTTGCTCAGTGGAATGACAAATCACCTAAAGACTTGCTAAGTGTCGGCCAAAAACTAGTTATCTGGACAAAAATAAAATCAACAGATAATAAGACTAAAAAGATTAGTTACGTCACAAAAAGCGGTGATTCACTTTGGAAAATATCACAGCGATTTAAAGTTAGCGTGGCACAGTTGCTCGATTGGAATGGGTTAAGCGACCGCTCATTATTAAGGCCTGGACAACTCTTAACTGTTCACGTTGTAGTTACTGCCCAAAACGAAAGTACTATTTAATGTTACATATTGCATTATTTGAACCTGAGATCCCACCTAACACAGGTAATATAATTAGACTTTGTGCTAATGCTGGCGCCCAATTACACCTAATTGAACCTCTAGGCTTTGAACTTGATGATAAACGCCTACGTAGAGCTGGTCTAGATTACCACGAGTTTTCTAACGTCAAAATTCATCATAATATTAAAGAATTTATGCTTTGGCTTGCAGGCCGACGCTTATTTGCATGTACAACAAAAACAACAAAACATCATAATGAAGCAAGCTATCAGGATGAGGATGTTTTTCTATTTGGCCCTGAATCAAGAGGCCTGCCTATTGAAATACTAAACCATATGACAACCACTGATAAAATTAGAATCCCTATGCAAGCTAATAGTCGTAGTCTAAATCTTTCTAATGCTACTGCGATAATATTGTATGAAGCCTGGCGTCAATTAGGCTACCCAAATGCAGATATCCTCGAGTCATAAATTAAAATTGATACTACCAACTATTAATAGCCTTTGTCTCTAAAGAAATATTGTTAACTGCGTAATACAATTGAAGCGATGCTTTATTAGTAGAATCTATTTCCCTAATAAATTTCCTTTTTAGAATTTTTTTTCAAACGAGACAATCGTTAGACCCTCAACTTTCTGTAGATTGTTGAGATCGTTGATGTTTAAATCAGATTTATCTGTGTCGATAATACACTAAAAAACTGTCACTAAAAGCACTCATCGTCACCATTCAATCAAGTTTCAATTTCAGTATGGTCTCTTGCAAATATCAGCTGTTATCTTGACTCTTATATGTCGTGAAAAGTCTTATTATGGTTCAACTCCAGCAATTAAGTTGATTCGATATAGCCACAGTTTACACAGTCAACACATTGAAAATTCTTAGAACACTGAACTATTATAAAAGTAGGTATGTAATGTAATCTTAGCGCCCAGCTCAAATAAATAGCCAAAAGGTCGCACCTTTAATACGTAGTTTATATCAACGTGCAGAGTATCT
>JALIBN010000006.1:0-3416 GCA_030576275.1 Pseudomonadota bacterium
ATCAGCAGATGTTGCTGTTGCTGTACCGATAAGTGCTTTAACAATACCAATTTGACTAGCCATGATTTCTCTCCCAAGAAAAACTTACAATCCGTGTATTCATGGTTATGATGAATACATTACGTGATGGCAAGTCTCCTCCTTAGTAAAGAATCAATCTAGTGTACTTTGGTACTAGCACCAAAGTAACTTGTAACTTAGCTATCGTTTATTTTATAAGTGAACGTCAATCCTTAACTCCTGCTTGTAATGTCTGAACCTTATTCTATGTTTTGGATCTGCTCGCGCATCTGTTCAATTAGTACTTTCAAGTCCACTGAGTTGCGTGTTGTACCGGTATCGATCGATTTTGATGCCAGAGTATTGGCCTCACGATTCAATTCTTGCATTAAGAAGTCTAGGCGTCGCCCAATGGGCTCATCACGCTGCAAAACATTTTGTACTTCGATAATATGACTTTGCAGCCGGTCTAATTCTTCAGCGACATCGCTTTTTTGCGCTAATATGACCATTTCTTGCTCAAGCCGTTCTGGGTCAAGGTTCACTTGTAGATCTGCCACGCGGTCAGCCAAACGTTGGCGGTGTTGCTCTAGAATAACGGGCATATTTTTGCGAGTTTCAATAGCGATATTATTTATATCAATGCAGCGCTGTTCGATCATTTGTTGTAATGCCGCACCTTCTGTTTCGCGCGTCTCGATTAATTCTTTTATCGCTTTATTGACCGAGGTCATTATCGCTTGATCGAGTGTTTTTTGATCGGGAGTATTGGCTTTTAATACACCGGGCCATTGCAATACATCAAGCATGTTAATTGGCGCTGGGCGAGTGGTCATCATGGCTAATTCGTCACAACTTGCGATAAGTGATTTAGCTAAATCCTGATTAATCTCTAATGCAGCTTGCTGTTGTTCGGGTGCTTTATAACGTAATACAGCATCCACTTTACCGCGCGTTAATTTGTCAGCAAATAATTTCCTTATTTTCATCTCTAACGGTCGAAAACGTTCATCCAAGCGGAGTGATACTTCAAGATAACGATGATTAACACTACGGATTTCCCATGTTAAATCACCTTGTTCTGTTGGCGCTTCTTGGCGAGCGAATGCGGTCATGCTTCGTGTCACGATTATTCCTGAAAGAGTATGTAAACAAGACATCTTAACGAAAAGAGTCAGTAATAACATTCAGCCACGTATAATAGCGGCATTATTTTTGTTATTTAAGGGAAAGATCTATGCGTCCAAGCGGTCGTCAAGCCAATGAACTTCGTGAAATCACAATCACTCGCAACTACACCAAACATGCTGAGGGATCGGTTTTAGTCGAGTTTGGCGATACTAAGGTCTTGTGTACTGCTTCAGTTGAAGAACGTATTCCTCATTTCTTACGTGGCAAGGGTGAAGGTTGGGTTACTGCAGAATATGGTATGTTGCCTCGTTCAACCGGTAGTAGAATGCAACGTGAAGCTGCACGCGGTCAACAAGGTGGTCGTACCATGGAGATCCAACGTTTAATTGGTCGTTCATTGCGTGCAGCGATTGACTTGAAAGGCCTTGGCGAACGTAGCATCACCATAGATTGTGATGTTATTCAAGCTGATGGTGGCACGCGTACGGCATCAATCACTGGCGCTTTTGTGGCTTTACATGATGCGATGACTTACCTCCTCAATAAGAAAAAAATCAAAAAAAATCCATTACATGGTCAAGTGGCATCAGTTTCAGTGGGTATATATAAAGGTGTGCCAGTACTTGATCTTGATTATGCTGAAGATTCTAATGCTGAAACTGATATGAATGTGGTAATGAACGAAGCCGGCGCTTATATTGAAGTTCAGGGTACTGCTGAAGGCCATGCTTTTCGCCCTGAAGAATTAAACGCGATGTTAGCCTTAGCGGGTGGCGGTATTGAGAATTTGTTGCAGCATCAACGTGATGCTTTAGCACTATAAAAGTAGCTTTATTATGAATAAAATAGTTTTAGCCAGTGGTAATAAGGGCAAGCTCCGTGAGTTTGCCGAGCTGTTTGCACCACTAGATATCGAAGTGGTACCGCAATCTGAGTTTAATGTGCCTGAGGCCGAAGAAACCGGTTTAACATTTGTTGAAAATGCCATTATCAAAGCGCGAAATGCTTGCGAACATACTGGATTACCCGCCATCGCTGATGATTCTGGTCTTGAGGTAGATTATTTACTCGGCGCACCGGGGATTTATTCAGCACGCTTTGCTGGCGACAGTGCTGGTGATCAAGATAATCTCAATGCACTTTTGACGGCTCTAACTGGTGTACCTGATCGTGAACGAAATGCTCGTTATCAGTGTCTATTAGTTCTGATGCGTCACTCTAAAGACCCTACCCCGCTAATTTGCCAAGCAGACTGGCAGGGGCGAATTTTACATGCACCGATGGGTGACGGTGGCTTTGGTTACGATCCAATTTTTTGGGTGCCGGAACTACAATGTAGCGCTGCAGAATTATCATCTGAACAAAAACACGTCATAAGTCATCGTGGCAAGGCAATCCAAAAATTTATTGAGGAAATTCAACATGAAAGTAAGTATTAAATTCTTATTGTTATCATTGGTGTTAATCACCCATTCAGCGTTGGCTGAGACTAAAATTGCTGTGCCATATTTTGAATTATTAGATTTAACGATGAAATTATCTGATCCACAAAAAGTCGCAGAAATTGATGCCCAAGAACAACAAAATCTCAGTAATATTGAACTATTTCTTCGCCAAGGACTAAGTAATAAAGAAGGTTTTACTGTTGTTGAAGTATCAAGCGAAGCTAAAAATGCTGCCGACAAAAGTACCGGTTACTTATTTGATTGTGCGAAATGTGCAGCCGAATTAGGGCTAAGCCATGATGCTGATTACATATTAATAGGTCGTTTACACAAACCGACCTACTTATTTTCTTATCTCATCGTACGAGTGTTTGATACCAAAGAAAACAAATTGGTCAAAGAGTTCCGCAGTGAAGTGAAAGGTGATCCTAAAGTCGCTATTCCTGGAGCTGTAGGTAATCTGGTCAATAAAATTGATAAAATACTGCCCCACTAACAATATAAAAATGCCGGCTACTATTATCAGTCTGATAATAGTAGCCGGCTGTAGCACTAACAGCACTTTACTCGCACCTATAAAGCCTATCTTCATCGTAGATAATATCCAAGAGCTGACAGCGAGCATCAACCGGCCTTTTATTGAATATCCAACGCCCAATAATTATTCGATTTGTCATGGATATACCTGCTCTAAAATCGCCTTTATCCATTTATCAAAGACACAATGGTCAAAGGTAGAGGCATTATTTTCTCCACCAGCAGATAATGCACAACAAGAACGTAAGCAAATTAAATTAGCGATTGCCTTACTCGAAACAATGACAGGGCAACAAGCGGGCA
>JALIBN010000006.1:3516-75126 GCA_030576275.1 Pseudomonadota bacterium
GGCATCACGAACCTCTCGCGGTGGATTATTTTCTCCGCATAACACCGCAACCATTACCGAAATCGAATCCAATACTCGATATGCCGTAGACTCATGGTTTGATAACAATGGCGAACCACCGGCGATTATTCCATTAACACTATGGAAATCTGGCTGGAAACCCGACTGGAAATTTGGGACTAATAAATAACTATGTTTAATTTCACTACTCTACCACCGCTTAGCCTTTATATTCATGTGCCTTGGTGTGTGCGTAAATGTCCGTATTGTGATTTCAATTCACATAAGTCGCCAGACAATTTACCAGAAGCTAGTTATATAGATGCATTGATCCGTGATTTGGAGCAAGAAATGCCTTCCGTTTGGGGCCGCACCGTTCAAAACATCTTTATCGGTGGCGGTACACCCAGTTTATTTTCAGCTGAAGCCTATGAGCGTTTATTTTCATCCATCCGCGCCTTAATTCCATTAAGTCCTCATGCCGAAATTACCCTAGAAGCTAATCCGGGTACCTTTGAAGCGCAGCGTTTTTCCGACTATCGTGATTTAGGAATTAACCGTTTATCTATTGGCGTTCAAAGTTTTAATGATCAATCGCTCACTGCTTTAGGTCGAATTCACGACAGTAAACAAGCCATCAAAGCCATTGAAACGGCCCATAAAGTAGGCTTTGATAATTTTAATTTAGATCTGATGTTTGGCTTACCTCACCAAACTGAAAAAACGGCTCGCCATGATGTCGCCACGGCAATAGCACTTGCCCCTAGCCATATCTCGTATTATCAACTAACCCTTGAACCTAACACCTTGTTTTATCAAAATCCGCCTACCTTACCTGATGAAGATCCGATAATTGACTGGCAGATAGCAAATCAACAGCAACTCGCGGAAGCTGGTTATCAGCAATATGAGGTATCTGCTTACGCTAAAGGTAAAAATCGTTGTCAACATAATCTCAATTATTGGCAGTTTGGTGATTATTTAGGTATTGGCGCAGGCGCTCATGGCAAAATAACCGATGCGGCGAAACAAACCATTACTCGCCGTTCTAAACAAAAGCAACCCCAAGCTTTTATTGATACCGCCGGCTCACCGTCAGTTATATTAACTGAGGAAGTAATAAGTAAAAGAGATATTGGATTTGAGTTTATGTTGAATGCTTTAAGACTAACGGATGGTTTTCCTACGCCGTTATTTTATCAACATGCTGGCTTGCCTATTTCTCATATCGACAAAGCGCTACAATATGCTGAACAAGAAGGATTATTAACTAGAGATATACACTTTATTCGTCCGACAGAAAAAGGTCAGCGTTATCTTAATGTATTGATTGAGCTATTCTTACCAGAATAGTATGCTGTTTATATTATCTAAAGGAGTTCTGCCCATGAAAAAAAGTACCTTTACCTTGCTTGCTTGCGTATTGCTATCGGCAACGTCGCTTAGCCAAGCAGAAGTCATTTCTATAGCCGATCCTACTAATCAGGTAGCCAACAGCCCCGAAGGCATTTTACGTCCAATACAGGGCATGTCCATGGCAACTGTTGAACAGAAATTCGGTCAACCTGAGCAAAAAATCGCCGCTGTCGGTCAACCACCGATCGCTCGCTGGATCTATACTGACTTTGTAGTGTTCTTTGAAAATAATTTAGTAATACATTCGGTTGTGCCACATAAACAATGAAACTCGTTTCAGTCAATGTCTCGCTTCCTGTTGAGATTGACTACAATGGCACCCGAATTTCGACCAGTATTTTTAAAAAGCCCATCTCGGGCAAAGTAGCTGTTCACCCGTTTAAATTAGCCGGCGATCAACAAGTCGATTTAGAAAATCATGGTGGTGGCCACAAAGCTATTTATAGTTATGCTACTGAGCACTACGATTATTGGAAACAAGCGCTCGATAGACCTGAGTTACATTACGGCCAGTTTGGTGAAAACTTAACGATTCATGGTTTAGATGAAGCCGCATTATGCATTGGTGATCGATTACACATCGCGGATTGCATTCTAGAAATAACACAACCGAGAATACCTTGCTTTAAACTAGGTATCGCATTTGATTCAACGACAATGCCTAAACAATTTATTCAATATGGTTACACGGGCATATACTTCAAAGTAATACAGACTGGAGCAATTGAAGCCGGCGACGAAGTTGTGCGTAGTTATCAACACCCAAATAAATTGTCAGTAAAAACGTTATTTTCTGCCTACTTTGATGACGACTTTATAGGTGCTGAAAAAGTGATGCAAACTGCCGCTGAAACGCTAGAATTATCTGACGAATGGCGTGAGAAAGTTATAGAACGATTAGCTAAGTATTAACCTTCAATATCTAGAAATCGTCGTAAAGCCCATTTTGGAATTGTGCCTACTCGGGCATGATGCAATGAATCTGATTCAATCACAATCAGCACCAAAACCGTTACCAATGTAGGTAATATCCCAAAACCACCAATCAAGCCATAAACAGCTTCTTTCATAAGCCCTAGGTGCTGATTAGCTAACCACCCTAGCAGTGATACCGAGCTCAGCAATAACAAAGCATAAGTAAATAATAAGCTCCAGCGCCGTGCGATTTGCCAGTGTATATAGATGAACTCACTATCTTCACGTTTTACTTTACTTGCTCGGTAGAATGTATATGCCAGAGCCATTACTGAAAATATCGGTACTAGCGCCATAAAATATAAATATTGCGGACCGAAAGTCGAGATCGCAGTAAACAACAAAATATGGTTCATAATCAAGTTGCTTAAAAAAATATCATGAGGCACTTTTGCCGCTTTTCTTTCAGCCTCATTGGGTTCTGAAAACTCGACCTTATCCATTTATCTAGCCATATTACTCAAAATAGCATCACGTACCGCATCAAGTTTCGCATCCACTGTAATGAGAGGTGATGTGCTTTGTTTAATAGCGATATCAGGATCTTTCAAACCATGTCCGGTCAAGGTACATACAACAGTACTGCCTTCAGGGATTTTTCCTGATTGGATATCTCTAATTGCACCGGCTAATGAGGTAGCTGAAGCAGGCTCACAGAAGATACCTTCTTTCTCAGCTAATAATTTTTGTGTGGCTAAGATGATGTCATCATCACATTCATCAAACCATCCTTCAGATTCTTCTTTAACTTTCCACGCCATATCCCAGCTTTGTGGATGACCAATGCGAATTGCTGTGGCCACTGTTTCAGGATCATCAACCATTTTCCCACGCATAAATGGCGCACTGCCAGAAGCTTGATAACCAATCATTTTGGGGCGACTACTAATAACGGCATCTTTAGTAAATTTACATTCACCACGGCAAAGTGCACATGCATCGGTTACATGATCACCACATTTTGATGCATATTCGCTATAACCAATCCAATGCGCGGTGATGTTACCGGCATTACCCACTGGCAGGCAGTGATAATCAGGGGCACGTCCCAATTCTTCAACAATTTCAAATGCCGCTGTTTTTTGACCTTGCAGACGATAAGGATTAATTGAATTAACAATAGTGACCGGCGCATGTTCAGCCACGTCTTTTACTAATTGCATACCTTCATCAAAGTTACCTTTGATTTGAATAACAACCGCATCATGCATCATCGCTTGCGCTAATTTACCTAAGGCAATTTTGCCATCAGGAATCAATACAAACGCTGTAATACCTGCTCGTGCAGCATAGGCAGCTGCGGCTGCTGAAGTATTACCTGTTGACGCACAAATAATCGCCTTACTACCTGCTTCAACTGCTTTAGTCACCGCCATGGTCATTCCACGGTCTTTAAATGAGCCCGTAGGATTTAAACCTTCATATTTGACGTAAATCTCAACATTTTTACCGATATGTTTTGGAATATTATTCAGTTTTAATAAAGGCGTATTACCTTCACCCAAGCTGATTATTTTGGTATCAGCACTGACCGGTAAGCGGTCACGGTAACGTTCAATTAGACCGGTGTAACGTGGACGAAATGGCATAAAATTTCCTCTTTAAATATCTATATGTACTGGGAGTGCTTAACTTACGTCAGCTCTATCCTAATGATTCCATACGAATCCGCATGACTGAATCCTTAACGGTGCTTAATGCTTCGATTTGCATAATCGCTGCATCCATATTTTTTTCTAAAACCTCATGGGTCAGCATGATCAGCGGCACCATGCCACCTTGCTGTTCAGGTTCTTTTTGTACTATCGCTTCAATACTAATGCCATTGACACTTAAGATACGGGTGATATCAGCGAGTACACCTAATTTATCTTCTGTAGCGATCCGTAAATAGTACGAAGTAACCACTTGAGACATTGGCATTATAGGCGTGTTATCTAATGAGTCTGGTTTGAAGGCTAAATGCGGCACCCGATTTTCAGGGTCGGAAGTCAACGCTCGCACAACATCAACAATATCGGCAACTACAGCTGAAGCCGTTGCATCAGAACCCGCACCAGCACCGTAATAAAGTGTCGAGCCGACAGCATCACCATGCACCAAAATAGCGTTCATCACGCCATCAACATTAGCGATTAAACGACGATGAGGAATTAATGTTGGATGAACACGTAACTCAATACCTTGTGGTGTTTTTTTTGCGATACCTAAATGTTTGATTCGATAACCCAACTCACCCGCATTTTTCACATCTTCTTGTGAAATTTTGCTAATACCTTCGGTATAGGCCTTGTTAAATTGCAATGGTATACCAAAGGCTATTGAAGCCATGATGGTCAATTTATGAGCAGCATCAATACCTTCAACATCAAAAGTCGGATCAGCTTCTGCATAACCTAAAGCCTGAGCTTCAGTTAATACCTCAGCAAAGTCACGACCTTTATCACGCATTTCGGTAAGAATGAAGTTACCCGTACCATTGATAATACCGGCCAACCATTCAATTCGATTACCAGCTAAACCTTCACGCATCGCTTTTATAATTGGAATACCACCGGCAACTGCTGCTTCAAAGCTTATCGTAACACCCTTTTCCTGGGCTTTAGCAAATAGCTCATTACCGTGCAATGCAATTAATGCTTTATTGGCGGTAACAACATGTTTGCCATTTTCAATAGCCTTCATTACTAATTCACGAGCAATGCCTGTACCACCAATCAATTCAACAACAATTTCAATTTCAGGATTGTTAATGATAGCCATAGCATCATCTGTCAATGAGATACCATCAGTCTTACAAATCTTCGGTGAATCTAGATCACGGTCAGCAGCCCATGCAATTTCAATATCACGACCTGCTCGACGACTAATTTCTTTTGCATTGCGGGTCAATACATTAACCGTACCACCGCCCACTGTACCTAAGCCTAAAATTCCGATTTTTACTGAGTGCAAAACTATCCCCTAACTATTTTTAAACATATCACGGATCCCTCGGATCGCTTGACGTGTGCGGTGTTCATTTTCAATTAAACCAAAACGAACGTGATCATCGCCATATTCACCAAAACCGATGCCTGGTGATACCGCTACTTTCGCTTCTTGTAATAATTTCTTAGTGAATTCTAATGAGCCCATTTCACGATATTTCTCTGGGATCTGAGCCCAAACAAACATTGTAGCCTTTGGCTTTTCCACTTTCCAACCAATAGAGTTTAAGCCGTCGCAGAGTACATCGCGGCGCTTCCTATAGGTTTCAACTATTTCAGCGACACATTCTTGTGGACCATCCAAAGCAGCAATAGCAGCAACTTGAATCGGCGTAAACATGCCATAATCAAGATATGATTTCATTCTTGCTAACGCGGCCACCAAGGTTGGATTACCCGACATAAAGCCCACACGCCAACCAGGCATATTATAAGTTTTAGATAAAGTATAAAACTCTACAGCAACATCAATCGCACCGGGCACTTGTAAAATCGATGGTGCTTTATAACCATCAAAAGTAATTTCGCCATACGCTAAATCATGCACCACCCAAATTTGGTGTTCTTTAGCAAATGCGACAACTTTTTCAAAAAATTCCAAATCAACGCACTGGGTCGTCGGATTGCCAGGAAAGTTTAAGACCAGCATTTTTGGTTTTGGCCATGAATCTTTCACTGATTTTTCGAGTTCAGCGAAAAAATCACCGCCAGGAACTAATGGTACGTGGCGGATATCGGCACCAGAAATAACAAAACCATATGGATGGATCGGGTAAGCAGGATTCGGAACTAATATGGCATCACCTGGCCCAACGGTGGCCAATGCCAAATGCGCAAGGCCTTCTTTCGAACCGATGGTAACAATCGTTTCGGTTTCTGGATCAAGTGTCACATCAAACTGACGTTGATACCAATCGCAAATGGCTTTGCGTAAACGAGGAATTCCCCGCGATACCGAGTAACGATGAGTATCTGGACGCTGGGCTGCCTCGATTAATTTTTCGATAACATGCGGCGGCGCAGGTTGGTCTGGATTACCCATACCGAAATCGATAATATCTTCACCGCGCGCACGGGCTTTTGCCTTCAAATCGTTAACGATATTGAACACATAGGGCGGAAGGCGTTTAATTCTAGGGAAGTCGTCGTTCACTTAAGTACCTGAAAATAGCAATAACGGTTGGCAAACCAAGCAAAATAACTGAAAATGGTCAGCACTACAATCTTAACATTCTACAGAACTTATCATTATGACTGAACAAGAAACTTTTTATAACGAAATTATAGCTGATTTAGAAGATGGTACCTTGGTCTTACCGACCTTACCTGAAGTCGCATTGAGAGTTCGAGATGTTGTAGATGATCCTGATTGCACCTCAGCAAAATTAGCTGACATCATTGTCACTGATCCCGCATTATCTACGCGCCTGCTCAAAGTCTCCAATAGCGCTTTATACCGTGGTCGTGTGCCTGTGGAAAGCATCCAAATGGCTGTTTCTCGATTAGGTCTGACAATGGTCAGGAATCTGGTGACAAGCCTAGTAATGGAACAAATGTTTCAGGCCACTTCAAATCGATTGGAAAAACGCCTACATGACTTGTGGGAACACAGTACAGAAGTTGCCGCTATCAGTCAGGTCATTGCCTCTAAAAAACCGGGTATTAAAGCCGACGAAGCCATGCTCGCAGGCTTAATACACGATATTGGCGTGTTACCAATATTAATGAAAGCTGAAGAATCCCCAGAAATACTCAAAAATACAGTACTACTAGACAGTCTGATCTCACGATTACATACACGTATTGGTGCTGCTATTTTAAGAAGTTGGAAATTTCCAGAAAGTTTGATTGCCGTTGCAGCTGAACACGAAGATTATCATCGTAATACAGGAAACGCTCCAGACTTAGTTGATATTATTCAAGTTGCTAATTTACAAAGCTATATAAATACCGATAAAGCACTCTCTGAACAACAACTACAAAATATTAAAGCATTTTCAAAACTCAATATTGATACCAATATCAATGTCGTCGAACTTGAAGAAAACAGTGCAGAATATGCTGAGGCCCTAGCATTATTTTCCGCAATGTAAGTTGTAATTTAGACGCTAGGCTCATGTCATAAAAAAGGCTATCTCCTTGCGGAAATAGCCTTTTTTTATGCTTAAATATAAATTTTACTCTGGTCGCATATGCGGGAATAACAATACATCTCTAATCGACGGTGAATCAGTTAGCAACATCACCAAGCGATCAATACCAATCCCCTCACCTGCTGTAGGTGGCATTCCGTATTCTAATGCGCGAATATAATCAGCATCAAAATGCATCGCTTCATCATCACCTGCGTCTTTATCCGCTACTTGCGCTTGAAAACGTTCAGCTTGATCTTCAGCGTCATTTAACTCTGAGAAGCCATTGGCGATTTCTCGACCACCGACAAAAAATTCAAAGCGATCTGTCACAAAAGGATCGGCATCGCTACGACGAGCCAATGGTGAAACTTCGGTTGGATATGCGGTGATAAAGGTCGGTTCCATCAAGCGATGCTCGACGGTTTTCTCAAAGATTTCGATTTGGATTTTACCTAAACCGTAACTTGCTTTTAATGGGATACCTAGACCTTCAGCGACAGTGGTTGCAGCTTCTATTGTTGCCAATTGCTCGGCAGAAATATCGGCGTTAAAATCTAATATCGATTCAATTACAGTCATACGATGGAAGGGTTTTGCAAAATCCAAATCAGTGCCTTGATAATGGACTTGTGATGTACCCAATACATCTTGAGTCACGGTGCGTAGCATTTCTTCTGTCAGATCCATCAAATCTTTAAAATCAGCATAAGCCTGATAAAACTCGACCATGGTAAATTCAGGGTTATGACGTGTTGATAAACCTTCATTGCGGAAATTACGGTTAATTTCAAACACTCGCTCAAAACCACCGACAACTAGACGTTTTAGATACAGTTCCGGTGCAATGCGCAGGAATAAGTCCATATCTAAGGCATTATGGAAAGTAGTAAACGGTTTTGCTGTTGCACCACCTGGGATCGCCTGCATCATTGGGGTTTCGACTTCTAAATAGTCTTTTGCCATCAAAAATCGACGAATACCATCAATAATCCGTGTGCGAATAATAAATGTTTTACGGCTTGCTTCGTTCATAATCAAATCAACATAACGTTGACGATAACGCGTTTCTTGATCAGACAAACCATGGAATTTTTCAGGCAGCGGACGTAACGATTTGGTTAATAGACGGATATCATCCACTAGTACCGATAATTCGCCTTTTTGAGTACGAAACATCACCCCTTCAGCAGCAATAATATCGCCTAAGTCCCAACGTTTAAAATCACCATAAACACCTTCGGCTAAATCATCACGTTTAACGTATAACTGCATGTCGCCTGACATATCGCGAATATTGGCAAAACTGGCTTTACCCATCACTCGTTTGGTCATCAAGCGACCAGCTATTTTAACGCGTCGCGGTGTAGCACTTAATTCTTCAGCAGAAGTATGCTCATACTCAACTGTTAATTCAGCATTGACTACGTTACGACGAAAATCATTCGGAAAGGGATTACCCTGTTCACGCAACGCTGCCAATTTTTCACGACGTTGGGCAATTAATCGGTTTTCGTCTTGTTCAATTTCGTTTGTCATCATTGGTCTCTTTTACAATCCCGACTTTAGGGATGCTTCAATAAATAAGTCTAAATCACCATCTAAAACTGCTTGGGTATTACCCGTTTCTACATTAGTTCGTAAATCTTTGATCCGGGATTGATCTAAAACGTAAGAACGAATTTGGCTACCCCAACCAATATCTGATTTAGCATCTTCAGCTGATTGTTTTTCTTCATTCTGTTTGTGTAATTCCAGCTCGTATAGCTTGGCACGTAACAGATTCATTGCCGTGTCTCTATTTTGATGCTGAGAACGTTGGTTCTGACATTGCACCACAGTATTGGTCGGAATATGCGTTATACGAATGGCGGAATCAGTCTTATTTACATGCTGACCACCGGCACCACTGGCACGATAGGTATCGACTCTTAAATCGGCTTTATTAATTTCTATTTCGATATTTTCATCGACTTCAGGATATACAAATACTGATGCAAATGAGGTATGGCGGCGTGCGCCAGAATCAAATGGTGATTTACGCACTAGGCGATGGACACCCGTTTCAGTTCTTAGTAAACCAAAGGCATATTCACCTTCAAAATGAATCGTCGCACTTTTGATGCCTGCAACCTCACCGGAAGAAGCTTCAACCAGCTCAACCTTAAACCCTTGTGCTTCGCCCCAGCGAAGATACATGCGCAAAATCATATTGGCCCAATCTTGTGCTTCCGTGCCACCTGAACCAGATTGAATATCTAAATAGGCATTATTGATATCCATTTTTCCGGAAAACATGCGTTGAAATTCAAGTTTCTCCAAGGCTTTTTCTAGGGTATCGAGATCCTGTTTCACCACATCGAAAGTATCTTGATCTTGTTCTTCTACCGCCATTTCAAGCAATTCTTTGGCATCATCGAGTGTCGTGTGATGACCTGCTAAGGTGGTAACTATCCGTTCTAAACTAGCGCGTTCCTTACCTAAGGATTGTGCTCGTTCGGGATTGTCCCAAACGGTAGGTGACTCCAGTTCGCGGGTAACCTCAATTAATTGTTCAGCTTTTACATCATAGTCAAAGATACCCCCTAAGATCGTCACAACGACCTCGGAGTTCTTTAATTCGTTGCATTGTTGCGCCTAGTTCCAACGGGGTATCCTTTTGATAATGACTATAAGATAGCTACTATAAGTAGCATAAAGCTCGTTATTGTAGCGTATTCGACATATTAATTATTGTTTAGGTAAGAAACGTAAAGGATCAACCGGCTTGCCATTACGTCTAATTTCAAAATGTAACTGTTCCTGCTGGGCACCACTACGACCAAGCGTTGCAATATTTTGGCCGGCCTTCACATACTGCCCTTCTTTGACTAATAAAGTTTTATTGTGGGCATAGGCACTCAGATAGACATCATTATGTTTAATAATCAATAAATTACCGTATCTCGCCAAGCCATTTCCACTATAAACGACCTTGCCTGATGCTGATGCAATTACCGCTTGTCCTGATTTCCCGGCTATATCTATTCCTTTCCTACCTGCAGATGAGATGGAATACGTTGAAATTACCTTGCCAGCTGTTGGCCAGCGCCAGTTTAGATTTTGATTACCTGAACTACTCGGTGGCGGTGACTTGTTGGGTGTTGATGTCGTTGCCTGCTTAGTTTGTGATGCAGGTTGCCATTGTGTTGATTTTGTCTTGGTCTCGACCTTTTGTTTCACAACGGGTTTGTTGTAATTAGTCGCTTTTTTAGTCTGTTTAAAATATATTTTTTGATCGACATAAATATTATAAGGTGATCGAATATTATTAATTTTAGCTAATTCTTTGTAATCCATTCCATAACGAAAGCTGATTGAATATAAAGTATCGCCTTTTTTAACCTTGTAAACCGATCCTGACCTTGAAGCAGATCCGAAATTACTAGCTGTTTTTGAGTTGTCGCCATAACTACCAACAGGAACCACTGCTAGGCTTCCACCACAGGCGGTCAACGTTAACATAAGCAGTATTACAATGATTCTCATAATTATGCGAAGATCAAATAACCTGTAATCAATAATATAACCACAGCCCAACCGATACGATCAATCCAGGTGCGTAACACCGCTTCTAAGCGCACGCCACCCCATCGCATTAAGCCAGCCACTAAGAAAAAACGCATCCCACGGCCAATAGCTGAACCTACGATAAACGGGACTAAAGCCATACCAGCCACACCAGAAGCAATGGTAAATACTTTGTAAGGTATAGGTGTAAACCCTGCTAAAAATATTGCCCAAAAGCCCCATTGTGCAAACCATTGTTCAGCAAGATGATACGAATCAATGTAGCCCAAGGAGACTAACCAAGGCTCGATAAATTGAAAAGCAGTCATGCCGATCACATAGCCTAATAGACCGCCCAACACCGAGCTTACAGTTGTTAGGCCGGCATAAAACCATGCTTTTTCGGGTTTAGCTAAGGTCATTGGCGCCAACATGACATCTGGCGGTATCAAAAAGCACGACGACTCAGTAAAACTGACTAAGGCTAACCAATAAACGGCGTATTTATGCCGAGACCATTGCAGAACCTGATCATATAATTTGGAAAATAAGCTCATTAAATTTGGCCATTCAAAAAAGGCACAAAACTAACATCGTCTAATATTGTTTCTTCAAAGCTATTTCCATTTCGGTCTATCACTCGTAATGATTGACCGACACTGCCGCCTACGGGAATAACTAAACGTCCACCGGGTGCTAATTGTTTCAATAGATTTTCCGGAACATGTTCCGGTGCACACGTGACGATAATGCTGTCGTAGGGCGCGTTTTCTTCCCAACCCCAGTTGCCATCACTGTGTTTTAAACGAATATTATTTAATTTCAAATTGTAAAAACGTTCACGTGCTTGATTTTGTAGTAACGAAATACGTTCAACACTAAATACTCGGTCAACCAGTCGTGACAAAACCGCTGTTTGATAACCGGAGCCAGTACCTACTTCCAGTACTTTTTTCTTAGGCGAACCTTCTAACAAAATTTCCGTCATTCGAGCAACGATAAAAGGCTGTGAAATCGTTTGGCCATGTCCTATTGGTAAGGCCGTATCTTCATAAGCACGGCTTGCTAAAGCTTCTTCTACAAACAAATGTCGTGGCAAAGATTTCATCACTGCCAAAACATCTGTATTATGAATACCTTGTTCTTTTAAACGCCCGATTAATCGATCTCTTGTCCGCTGTGATGTCATACCAATACCTTGGAACGCATCACTCATATGACTACGCCTTGCAACCATTTAGCAACACCATCAATGGCCTTATAACTGGTCAAATCGATTTGCAATGGCGTCACAGATATAGCGCCGCGGCGAATCGCATCAAAATCAGTGCCCGGCCCAGCATCTTGTTCTTCGCCCGCAGGTCCTATCCAAAACATCTCACGGCCTCTTGGATCAAATTCCTTGATCAGCGGCGCAGCTTTATGACGATGACCTAACCGAGTACTTTCAAAACCGATAATCTGATCAATCGGTAAGTCAGGCACATTAACATTTAAAATTGTATCTGCTGGTAGTGATGATTGTTGTAGGTGCATGACGATTTTTTTCGCCGCCCAAGCAGCCGTTTCATAATGCGTTGCGGTATGACCGTTAAGTGAAATTGCGATCGCTGGCAAACCTAAAAACCGACCTTCCATCGCTGCCGCTACCGTACCAGAATACAATACATCGTCACCTAAATTAGCACCGGCATTAATACCTGATACCACCATATCTGGCTCTTCATCTAACAAGCCTGTAATCGCTAAATGGACACAATCGGTCGGCGTTCCTTCGACACGATAGATACCATTTTCCAGCCTATTTACTCGTAACGGATTTTCCAAAGTCAGGGAATTGCTCGCGCCACTGCGATTTCGATCTGGCGCAACGACAGTGATCTCGCCAATGCTTGACATTGCATCAGCTAAAGCCCGAATACCTTTGGCCATATAACCATCATCGTTACTAATTAGGATCTTCATAGTGTTAGTGCCTACTTATCTGTTTTTTTATACTACATATCTTATCAATAATAGTGCCGACAAGAATACTAATGTTCTGTTCACTCTACAGGCGGTTCAGCAAAAAATAGCCTGGCTTGTTTACAATCTATATCAATTTGAGCAATCAACGAATCCAAACTCTCAAACTTTTTCTCATCACGTAATTTTCGTAAGAAGTGTACTTGAACATGTTCGCCATAAATATCACGTTTAAAATCAAACAAATGAACCTCTAACAGAGCGTGTTCAGCTCCGAATGTCGGCCGAATACCAACATTTGCGACACCCTGAATGGGTTCATCTTCAATACCAAAGAAGCGCACAGCATATACGCCACTCAACGGCACTTTATGACGATGAAGATGGATATTGGCAGTGGGATATCCCATAGTACGGCCTCGTTTATCACCATGTGCCACTCTGCCACTCATGCGATAAGGACGACCAAGTAACTTCTCAGCTAGTATCAAGTCACCTGTTTCTAATGCATGGCGAATTCGGGTGCTACTCACTCGCCTACTGTCAATAGAAAAGGTGTGCATATTAACGACTTGAAAACCTTTGTCTTTACCCGCTTGTTGTAGTGAAGCAAAATTTCCTTGTCGATCTTTGCCGAATTTAAAATCATCACCCACAACTAAATATCGAACATTCAAGCCAGTAACAAGCAATTGATCAATAAATTCTTCAGCGGTCATTTGAGCTAATTTATGATTGAAACGCAACACACAAAGCTGTTGAATAGCATAACAGCGCAATGCCTCTATTTTTTCACGGAAACGACTTAAGCGAGCCGGCGCTTTATCAGGAGAAAAAAACTCATTAGGCTGGGGTTCAAATGTAATCACTACAACCGGTAAACCGAGTGCATCGCCCTTCATCGCTAGTTGATTTAATACTGCATGATGACCTAAATGTACGCCATCAAAATTACCAATAGTGGCAACACAACCGTCGCGTCGGCCATTAGCTGACGAAGGTAAATTATAAAACCCACGAATTATTTTTTGCATAGTTCTGTTATATCAAATCTGTTTAGTTGTAGTTGTAAGCGTAATTAAAGCTGTTAAGCCTAACGGCTAGCGGCAAAACAATCCAGTGGGCAATAAAACGTTGTTTAACATATAATGCTAGCTGATTAAACTTTGTGTAGAGATGGGCATGGCCGTAAGACGAAAAAAACTGAATTATGAAGCCTCAGTAACTGAGCTAGAATCTCTGGTTAATCGCCTCGAGCAAGGTGATATTAGCCTTGAAGAATCACTGAAACTTTATGAAAGTGGCGTATTGCTTACTCGAGATTGTCAGGATGCTTTGCAAGCTGCCGAACAAAAAGTGCAAATGTTAATACAACAATCAGGTCAATCAAACTTAGTAGATTTTGATAGTAATACCACTGAATCGTGACCGACACTTTTATTCTTTCTAATTGGCGACAACTGCATCAACTGCGCATCGAACAAGCACTCACCGCTCGACTGCCTGATACTAGCCATCTCAGTCAAACCACTTCAAACCGATTGGTTGAAGCTATGCGTTATTCCTGTCTCAACGGCGGTAAACGTATGCGCGCCTTACTGGTTTATGCAACCGGCGAAGCCTTAGGTGTAGATTTAGACCTGCTTGATGCACCAGCATGTGCTGTAGAAATGATTCACGCATATTCACTAGTTCATGATGACATGCCTATCATGGACAATGACAACTTACGTCGTGGCCTGCCAACTTGTCACAAAAAATATGATGATGCCACAGCGTTATTAGTTGGTGATGCCTTGCAATCATTAGCATTTGAAACACTATGCGAAAATACTTTGGCACCTGAACAACTATGTCAAATGGTCAAAACTCTCGCGCAACAATCTGGTGTGTTAGGCATGGCAGGCGGCCAAGCCATCGATCTTGAATCTGTCGGAAAAACACTCACTCTAGATACATTACAGTCTATGCATCAGCTTAAAACGGGAGCATTGATCTGTGCTAGTGTACGTCTTGGGGCACTAGCCTTCCCACAGATAGACATCGCAACCTTAGTTAAACTCGATAAATATGCACAGTGCATAGGTTTAGCCTTTCAGGTGCAAGATGATGTCCTTGATCTTATTGCTGACACTGATACCCTAGGCAAAACTCAAGGTGCCGATCTCGCGCTGAATAAGCCAACCTATCCGGCTCTCATGGGCTTAGAGGCTGCGCAACAAAAAGCTCTCGATTTGAGAGATGAAGCTCTAGCCCAACTTGATGATTTACCCTTCAATACACAAGCACTTGCGGCGCTAGCCAGCTTTGTGGTGCAACGGTCACACTAAAATATGGCGACACCTATGGATACCTTACTCGCTCACATTAATAGTCCAGCGGATTTACGTAAGCTGGATAAAAAACAGTTGCCACAACTTGCCGAGGAAATTAGAGCACTAATCGTAAATAGCGTGCAACAAACCGGTGGTCATATTTCATCTAACTTAGGTGTAATTGAACTAACGATAGCATTGCATTACATATTTAACACGCCTGATGATCGTTTTGTCTGGGATGTAGGCCACCAAAGTTACGTTCACAAAATTCTTACTGGTCGCCGCGATCAAATGCATACCATGCGCCAAGCAGGAGGCTTGTCAGGTTTTCCAAAACGTAGCGAAAGTCACTATGACCACTTTGGTGTCGGGCATTCCAGCACATCAATCAGTGCCGCATTAGGCATGGCTATCGTAGCACAGGCTAATGGTGATTCTCGCCGCGCAGTCGCCATCATTGGCGATGGCGCACTCACCGCAGGCCAAGCCTATGAAGCTTTAGCCCACGCCGGTGATTTAAGTGCCAACTTACTCGTTATCCTTAATGATAATGAAATGTCTATTTCCAAGAATGTTGGCGGCATGTCGAATTATCTTGCTCGTCTGTTATCAGGCAAGTTTTACGCATCTGCCCGCGAAGGCAGTAAAAAAGTACTTGAAAAACTACCTTCGGCATGGGAATTTGCTCGTCGAGCCGAAGAGCATGTCAAAGGCATGATGATTCCAGGCACTTTGTTTGAAGAGATGGGCTTTAACTACATAGGTCCAATTGATGGTCACGATCTTGATATTTTAATGACAACCTTAGGCAATTTGCGTGAACGCAAAGGCCCACAATTTCTTCACATCGTAACCAAAAAAGGCAAAGGGTATGAACCAGCAGAACAACAGCCTGGTAAATATCATGGTGTAAGCCCCGCTGGGAGCACCTCATCAACCAGTCCGAGTTACACACAAGTCTTTGGGCAATGGTTATGTGACATGGCGCGAGAATCAGAAGATTTAATTGGTATTACACCGGCGATGTCCGATGGTTCAGGCTTAAATGAGTTTGCGAAACTTTATCCTGACCGTTATTTTGATGTTGGTATTGCCGAACAACATGCAGTTACTCTGGCTGCTGGCATGGCTTGTGAAGGTAAAAAACCTGTCGTTGCTATTTACTCTACGTTTTTACAACGTGCTTACGATCAGTTAATTCATGATGTTGCCTTGCAAAACTTACCAGTTTTATTTGCCATCGACCGAGGGGGCTTAGTGGGTGCTGATGGTGCGACGCATGCAGGCACCTTCGATTTGAGTTACCTCCGCTGCATTCCAAATATGGTCGTGATGGCACCTGCAGATGAAAATGAATGTCGTCAAATGCTCACCACAGGTTACAAACATAATGGACCAACTGCAGTGCGTTATCCACGCGGCTCAGGAAATGGCTCATTGATCTCGCCAAACTTAGAAACCATCGAAATTGGCAAGGCAGAACTAAAACGCCAAGGCCAAAAAGTCGCAATTCTTGCTTTTGGTAGCATGGTCCAACCTGCGCTTGATGCAGCAGAACGACTTAATGCAACCGTGGTCAATATGCGATTTGTAAAACCATTGGATAATGCACTAATAGATCAAATGGCAGCCACGCACGATTTAATTATCACCATTGAAGAAAATACACACCTTGGTGGAGCAGGTAGCGCCGTCGCCGAACACCTACTTGCCATCGGCAATACTACAGCCATTAAAATTATGGGGTTGCCCGATAAATTCATCGATCATGGTGAACATAAACAAATGTTAAGTAGCTGTGGTTTAGATGCTCAAGGCATTATAGATACAGTCAACAATCATTTTCCGGCATAATATCCTGTTAGTCGCCCTAATTCCCGAGTATAATAGTCAACTATGAGTAGCCCAACCTATACCTTAAAAATATTGGCAGATTTTGCCTCAGCACATACCCTTCGAGATTACCCTGGTGATTGTAGCCGCATGCATGGTCACAACTGGAAGTTAGAAGTTGAAGTGACCGCGACTGCTCTGAATGGACATGGCATGGGCATGGATTTTAAAACCATCAAAAATGCCGCTCGTGAACTCGCTAAAAAGCTTGATCACCGTTATCTAAATGATATTCCACCTTTCGATACCGTTAATCCTACAGCAGAAAATATTGCCCAATATTTTTATCAAAATCTGAGCGAAACGTTAAATATCGACTCAGCTAAAATCTCTGGTGTGACCCTTTGGGAAACTGATCGCGCCTGTGTACGTTACAGTGAGGACTAAGAAAGACATGACTACTGCTAAAAAACCAGATTGCTGCGATGAAATCGAAGATGTTCAAAATATAGCTGATAAACGCCATATCGCAATAGATAAAGTCGGTATTAAAGATATTCAACATCCGATAAAAATCAGCGACCGTACCACTGGTGAACAAAATACTATCGCTAACTTTAATATGTATGTGAACCTACCGCACCAATTTAAAGGTACACATATGTCACGTTTTGTTGAGATTTTAAATCAACATGAGCGTGAGATCACCGTGAAATCATTCCGTGAAATGTTAGGCGAAATGACTGAACGCTTACAAGCTGAATCTGGTTACATTGAGATGGACTTCCCTTATTTTGTTAATAAAGAGGCTCCAATCAGTAAAGTAAAAAGTTTGATGGATTATCAAGTTAGCTTTATCGGTGAAATCACTGGCGATAAAACGATGATGACTGTCAAAGTCGTGGTGCCGGTGACCAGCCTTTGTCCATGTTCAAAAAACATCTCTGACTACGGCGCACATAATCAGCGTTCACACGTTACCGTAACAGTACGGGTTGAAAGCTTCATGTGGATTGAAGACTTAATTGACGTAGTCGAGTCAGAAGCTTCATGTGAAATATATGGTCTTCTTAAACGACCAGATGAAAAATATGTCACAGAAAAAGCCTATGACAATCCAAAATTTGTTGAAGATATCGTGCGTGATATTGCTGCTCGATTCAATGATGACAAGCGTATCAATGCTTATACCGTCGAATCAGAAAACTTTGAATCGATTCATAACCACTCTGCTTATGCTTTAATTAGTAAAGGTTTTGATTAAAAGTAAAATCAAATCAGCTTAAATTAAAAGCCTCCTGTTAACAGATTCTAGCAGGAGGCTTTTTTATTTGTATAAATATACCTACTGACTCAACATTAACGGCTTATTGATACGGATCATCGCCTGAATGTCTTCCACGTATTCTTCACCACGTTCAGAGTACTTGTTTAAGCCTACGGCCAATGCCAAACCAGTCGATGTCTTGCCTTCCTCTCGATGTTCTTGGCGTATTGTTCGTAGTGGCTGATAAGCGTTTAAGGTGTTCAAATTTAAAATATAATAAGCAACCGATTCCTCAACGGAATTAAAGACAGCGACTTCATGCGTTTCCCCGTTGCCTCTTCTAGCGGGAACAAGACCACAGCCCTCGATAAAACACCATTGCCCGAAAAAATTATTTCCTTCCTGTGCGAAACGTGATGTTCCCCAACCTGATTCATTAGCAGATTGCGCTAATGCCAGCGGTACAGGCACAATATCGACACGATGCTTTAAGGAGGTCCATGCCGCTTGGTCATCTAAAGTATCGATCCTGACTTTATATATTTTGGCCAAGTTCTTTACCCATTTTTCATCATTTGGATGCATAGTATTAACATTACTGTATTGCTGTTCAAGCATCAGTAATTTCTCTCTATTCATAAGCACTTTTTTATTTTCAGCCTCAACTATCGGACGTATAAAATCAAAGAAGTGCCTTTTTTTATCTTTCACGTCGGAAAATGATTTAAAGTCAGGTAAATCATCAATCATCATATTGCGTGTTACAAATACCAATATCATTAGAACAATGAAGCTAAAGGCTAAATAGCCAGAAATTTTTCTATTCCACTGCATAATTATGCCTTATCTACTAATAAGAAAACTCCAGACCTACTTAAGCCTAAATAAGCCAGTCCTATTTTCAAGCTGTTAATATTTTTTTTTCAAATCCATGCGTTCATCCGAGCGCGATATTTCAACTTGCCCCAAAAACGTCATACCTAATAAGGCACGTTCGGGTTGTGGGCCATCAAGCACCATAGCTTCGATATTATGTAATTTAATATCGCCTACTTGAATCTGGTCCAGGGTAACTTGATAGGCCTTTTCTACACCCGATGCAGTTTGTACCATACCCGCCGGCGCATTAAGATAGTCCAATCCCAAGCGTATTGCGGTTGCAGCATTGAAGGCAACAACTGATGCTCCAGTATCAATAAGAAAATCGACGCTGTAGCCATTGACGCTTCCAACCGTCAGATACATGCCATCATTTGGCCATATACTCACCATTGGTTGCTTGGCAGGGGGAGCGAAAAGACCTCCAACTTGTGAACCTAAAAGGTATTTTTTTTGAACCCCTTCCACTTCAATAATTGCACTCTGGCTTGTCGCAGAAATGAGTTTTACGCCTTCAGGACTAATATTACCTACTTCTAATAAACGCTGTTGTTCGTTGATCGTCAGTACCGCTTTACCACTAAATAACCCCACGACAACAATGTTCAGTGAGCCAGACCATACGAGTGGTGAGTTTATCAGTATAATAAGTGCCGAAGCCCATGATATCCATGATTTTTGCATGGGTGTACCCCTCATCTATTTTAGTTTACCCCATAGAGAATAACAGCGAATCATCATGAATACATCATCTACTCCCACTGTTACCGGTGTCATTTTGGCAGGTGGACAAGCTCGCCGCATGGGTGGCGAAGATAAAGGCCTTATTCTGTTCAATCATAAACCTCTGATTGCTCACGTCATCTCGACTTTAAAACCGCAAGTAGACACTCTAGTAATTAATGCCAATCGTAATATCGACAAGTATAAGGCGTTTAAATATCCCGTTATTAGTGACAGCTTAGATAATTTTTGCGGCCCACTGGCAGGTATGTTGAGCGCCATGCAAACTGTGGATACTGATTATATTCTCACTGCACCTTGTGACTCACCCAATATTTCCACCCAATTACGCCAACGGATGATGGAAACATTATTAATTGAGCATGCAGATATTGCCGTCGCCCACAATGGCGATCGATTACAACCGGTATTTTGCCTGATCCCCTGCCGACTACATCCTGATCTCGAAAGCTATCTACAACAAGGTGGTCGTAAAATTGATGTATGGTTAAAAAGTCATGCCTTGGCTATCGTTGATTTTTCCGATCAACCTAATTCCTTTATCAATGTTAATCATCCTGAAGATCTAGTGACACATCAGACTCGCGTTCAGTCGCCGATACCTTTAATTGGATTCGCGGCATTTAGTGGCACCGGTAAAACGACCTTATTACGCCAATTAATCCCCGCGCTAAATGCGAAAGGATTGGAAGTTGCAGTGATCAAACATGCCCATCATAATTTTGATATTGATGTCCCGGGAAAGGACAGCTATGAAATTCGCCAAGCTGGTGCCCAACAAGTATTGGTTTCATCTAGTCGATTAATGGCATTAGTGGAAGTACAATCCGACACGCTAACCGAACCTAGTTTATCTACATTAGTTCCTAGACTTGACTGCTCTAAACTCGATCTTATTTTAGTTGAAGGTTTCAAACATGAGTCTATTGCTAAAGTTGAATTGCACCGATGTAGTTTAGATAAGCCTTTTCTTTATCCCGCAGACCAAAATATTATTGCCATCGCCAGCGATCAGCCACTTGATCTTGAACGTAATATCGAACAACTTGATATTAACGATATCGCTGCTATTGCGGATTACCTAGCACATTTTATTGAAAGTTGGACTCATTAACACCATGTCAGAATTTATTCCACAAAACAGCTGCGCTGATCCAGAAGATCAAAATAGACTCAGTATTGATGACGCTAGGCAACGTATCGCTTCGTTAATTACACCATTAACGGCTTGGCAACGTTGTCCAATACGCGATGCTTTAGGTCGTATTTTACTTGATGATATCATTTCACCACTCAATGTCCCAGCTCACAACAACTCAGCAATGGACGGCTATGCCATTAGAAGTATTGACATCACTAATGATTCATTTAGTCTTAAAAAAGTGGGAATTGCCTTTGCAGGCCAACCATTCCAAGGTACTGTCAATGCGGGTGAATGTATTCGGATCATGACGGGCGCTGTTGTGCCAAGCGAATGCGATACTATCGTCATGCAAGAACAAGTGGCGGTGACTGACAACATTATCACCATTCACGGTAAACAGCCGAAAGGTAACCATGTCCGTTATATAGGCGAAGATTTAAAAACTGGCGATGTCGTTCTCTCTGCCGGTCGACGGATTATTCCAGCAGATCTCGGTCTAATCGCTTCACTTGGTATTGCTGAAGTTAATGTCTCTCGTCGGCTCCGAGTTGCTTTTTTTTCCACTGGCGATGAACTTAAATCCATTGGTGAAACATTGGCAACAGGTCAAATCTACGACAGCAACCGATATACCCTTTATGGCATGTTAAAACGCCTCGATGTGGAAGTGCTAGATATGGGCGTGGTGCCGGATCAAAAAGAGCCCCTTCGCCAAACCTTACTTCAAGCCGCTGAGCAGGCTGATGTCATTATTAGTTCAGGTGGTGTTTCAGTAGGTGATGCGGACTACGTAAAAGAAATGTTAGCAGAATTAGGTCAGGTCGATTTCTGGAAAATAGCAATGAGACCTGGTCGCCCCCTTGCCTTTGGCCAAATCAATGATTCGCTATTTTTTGGCCTCCCCGGTAACCCTGTTTCTGTAATGGTAACGTTCTATCAGTTTGTGGCGCCCGCTCTTCGAAAATTAATGGGTGAAACAGAACCTGATGTAACTACATTTCAAGTGAACTGTACCGATGCTATTCGTAAACGGCCAGGCCGCTTCGAATATCAACGAGCCATTTTATTCAGAGATAATGATGGCAGCACAAAAGTAAAAATAACAGGTAGCCAAGGTTCAGGCATCTTACGCTCAATGAGCACTGCCAACTGTTTCATACTTTTAGATGAGAAATGCGATGGAATAGCCGCTAACAGTCTCGTTACAGTACAACCCTTTTCAGGCCTTATTTAAATGTCAGAATTAGCCACAACAGCAAAACAAAGACTCGAAATTAATAAATTACGCAAACGACTTCGCCGTAACGTTGGTCAAGCAATTGCTGATTACAACATGATTGAAGATGGCGACAAGGTAATGGTTTGCCTGTCAGGTGGTAAAGACAGTTACACCATGCTAGATATTTTACTGAACCTTCAAAAGCATGCACCCATTTCGTTCGACATCATTGCCGTTAATCTTGACCAAAAACAGCCGGGGTTTCCTGAACATGTTTTACCTGAATATCTAGCTTCCATTGGTGTGCCTTTTCATATTATTGAAAAAGACACCTACAGCATCGTTAAAGAGATTGTGCCTGAAGGCAAAACTACATGCGGGATCTGCTCTCGTCTCCGTCGCGGGTCCTTATATGGTTATGCTCGTCAAAATGGTATCACTAAAATAGCTTTAGGCCATCATCGTGATGATATTATCGAAACGGCTTTTCTCAATATGTTTTATGGCAGCAAACTTAAAGCTATGCCACCCAAATTATTGAGTGATGACAAAACAAACATTTTGATTCGCCCACTAGCTTACTGCAAAGAATCAGACATTATTCGCTATTCTGATCATCAACAGTTTCCGATCATTCCTTGCAATTTATGTGGTTCACAAGAGAACTTACAACGGCAAGTCATTAAAGACATGTTACAAGGTTGGGAAAAACAGCAACCTGGTCGATTAGAAAATATTTTTCGAAGCTTTCAAAATATTTCACCCTCACAATTAGCTGATAATGAATTATTCAACTTCAAAGATCTTGAGTTACATAGGCTAGCACCATCGGGCCAAGAAGACGCGGCCCACGATGACAAACAATTTCCAGCATTATCTAGACAATAATCACCATAATCTGTTAATCCAATAAGAGAGTTATGCACCAGTAAGGGCCACTATCTCATAACAGTCACAAGAGTCATCGCTAAGTCATTGAAACTATTACTTAGCGCGCTATCTAGTTGATTTTTATCAATATTATTATAGTGGATGAATTTTAACCAAACTGCGGTAGATTGTTACAAAATAATGACTTAGCGATTTGTCGGCATGTTACCCACAGAGTTATCCACAGATATTGTGAGTAAGTCTGTAAGTCATTGATCATGAAATTTACGACTCAAATAGTCACTATTTAGTATCTATTCTTATCAGATTAGCTTGTGTAAAATCTTGCTAAAATAAATATATTGGTCAACGTTCATCGAGATGAAATAAAGACTGCTAACAAAGGATTGATCACTTAATTTATTACTATCGTAAGGAGAAAAAAATAATCGGCGACTAGCTGACTAAGTCAGGTCAATGAATCAGATCCAAGCTCAGAATGGTCATTTAGAGATAAAAACTGCACTCATAAATATACTTGTAAGCATCAATAAAAATTCACTAAAATTTCGACTTAACACTTGACATCTGAGCAAGTTATGCACTTGAGAGTATTTAAAGTAGGAGCCAGTTTTAACTGATCTTTTTCAATTTGTAACGGCTATGATAATTTAATAACTACCTGATTATATTGAAATTAAACTTAATGGTTAAATTTTGACCATACACTATAGATTGTTACAGATTAAAGACTTAGCGATTTCCCCATAAGTTAACCACAGAGTTATCCACAGATACTGTGAGTAACTCTGTAAGTCGTTGATCTAGGAAAACCTGAACAATCCTACCCTACTTTTGAGGGGTAAAGTCTTCAGAAAATTCCAAGGCATTACCATCTGGATCACGACAAAAGAAAGCTGCGCGACCAGACTTACTTCTGGAAAACGTCACATTTGCCCCCTCTAATCTTTCAGCTAAAGCATCTAAGTCATCAACAACCAATGCAATATGTTTATCTTTTCCGCCATGTTCAGGACGACCTTCCTTTGAATCAGGATTAGGTAATTGCATTAAATGTAATTGCTGGCCTTCGGCATTAAGATCTAACCAAGCGCCATCAAATGGGAAATTAGGTCGATGTTCATTTAAATGAATATCTAATACGCCGCAATAAAACTTTAAAGCCCGAGCAACATCAGCCACTAAAAAGCTAGCATGTGCTATTGATTTAATCATAAAAACCCCTATTTATTGTATATGTTTAAGCTTCTGATTTAGCGACACCATAAGCTGCTAGCATGATAAGACCGCCCCCCATCCATTCTTGCAATGACATCACCTCGTTCGTTAACGCCCAAGCGGCCATAGCAGCCACCACTAACTCAAATAACATGATAACTGATGAATGATAGATAGGCATGCGAGCTATGCCGTATAACACTGTTACAGTCATTACCACGATGCCTAGAAGGCCTACTAAGCTAGCAACTATCCAAACATTGATGGTCACAGCTGGTACTGGTGCCTGTTGCCAAACGAGGACAAGTACTGATGCTATAACAACACCCCACCAAATAACGCCCGTTTTAGCCGCCATCGATACATTAGCCAATTTTCGGGCCAATACATTATTTATTGAAAACATGATGCCCGCTATTAAGGCCAACCAATCAGCTAAACCATGTGGCCAAGGCCAGCCAACACTAGCATCCCACAACATCACCAATGATCCTGTCATTGCTAGGCATAACATTGCAATGGCCGATGAAGACAAGTGTTCTTTTAACCACCATCGACTGAGTAAGACAGACCATATCGGTGACAAATAAAAGAGCAACATGACTCGCATCACTTGACCTTCCGTCAAGGCCACCAGAAAAGCAATATTGGTAATGCCGGCAGCAATGGCCAAAAATAACAAATCTCTGCGATTGCTTGCGTTAAAAATATTCCTTTTGAATAAAAAAGGAAGCGCTAGTGCACCAGCTGCAAGATACATAACTAAGGAACTCCACACCGCGGACATGCCGGCCTCATCTAACCAGCGTAAGGGGTACCAGATTACTCCCCATAAGCTTGAAGAAAATAACAAGGCGGCGATAGCTAAACGATTGTGTGTTGTATGTTGTATATTCATGGCGAACCTTATACCACGACTGAGCTATAACCCGTTATAATAGTCGGCTTTATTTAATGTTTACTTCTTATGAATCCAGATCTAGCTCACTTGCATCCCTATCCGTTCGAAAAACTTGCGCAACTAAAAGCAGGATGCACGCCGCCGTCTAATCTGCCTCATATCGCGCTATCGATTGGTGAACCTAAACATCCAACCCCGGGATTCATTACCGAGGCAGTAATCGAGCATTTGCACGGCTTATCTAATTACCCCACTACAGCGGGTTCAACTGAATTGCGTCAGGCTATCGCTACTTGGTTAGATAATCGTTTTCATCTTGCAGGTAATATTGATGCTAATACGCAAATATTACCTGTTAATGGTACTCGTGAAGCACTATTTGCTCTCGCTCAAGCAGTGGTTGATCGCACAGAACATACACCACTCATTGTGATGCCCAATCCCTTCTATCAAATCTATGAAGGCGCGGCGATTTTAGCAGGCGCGCATCCCTATTTTCTTAATTGCACCGCTGAAAACAACTTTATGCCAGACTTTGACAGTGTGTCTCCTGATGTGTGGGATCGTTGCCAGTTGTTATATTTATGTAGCCCTGGTAATCCGACCGGTGCGGTCATTGAACAAGCAACATTAACTAAGCTAATCGAACTTGCTCACAAACATAACTTTATCATTGCTTCCGATGAATGTTATTCCGAGCTGTATTTTGATGAGGCACGTCCTCCTGTCGGTCTATTACAGGCCGCTGTTGTCGCGGGTTATACTGATTTAAGTCGTTGCGTGGTTTTTCATAGTTTATCCAAACGATCTAATGCACCGGGCCTACGTTCTGGTTTTGTGGCTGGTGATGCTAAAATAATGAAAGACTTTCTACGTTACCGTACCTATCATGGTTGCGCCATGCCACCGTCAACTCAAGCGGCTTCAATTACGGCATGGAATGATGAACAACATGTGGTCACTAACCGTCAACTTTATCGAGAAAAATTTGATGCTGTACTCGCCATACTATCACCAGTAATGAATGTCACTTTACCGGAGGCCAGTTTTTACCTTTGGGCTGAAACGACGATATCTGACACTGATTTTGCTCGTCGCTTATTTGATGAACAAAATGTCACCGTGTTGCCGGGTAGTTTTTTAGCGCGAGACAATAACAATACTAATCCAGGCTCACATCGTGTCCGCATGGCCTTAGTTGCGCCCATAGATGAATGTATAGATGCCGCCCACAGAATTGTAAAATTAATTAAAACCTTATGAACGACGACAATCACACCCCTACGTCCCTAATTGGAGAAATAAAATGAGCGATATTCAACAAATTATTGAAGAAGCCTTTGAACGCCGTGCAGACATTACGCCAGCCAATGCAGAAGCAAAGGTTAAAAATGCCGTAGACCAAGCATTAGCCATGTTAGATAACGGTACTGCCCGCGTTGCTGAAAAACAAAATGGCGACTGGATTGTTAACGAATGGCTAAAAAAAGCCGTACTACTGTCTTTCCGTTTGAACGACAACAGAATCATGAATGGTGGTGAAACTAACTTCTACGATAAAGTTGAACCTAAGTTCGCTAGCTTTAGTGAAGAAGATTTTAATAAAGCAGGTATCCGTGTTGTGCCACCAGCCAATGTACGTCGTGGTTCTTATATCGCACCAAGCGTTGTCTTGATGCCTTCATACGTTAACATTGGTGCTTATGTTGATTCTGGCACCATGGTAGATACATGGGCAACCGTTGGTTCATGTGCCCAAATTGGTAAAAACGTTCACCTTTCTGGTGGTGTAGGTATCGGTGGTGTTTTAGAACCTTTACAAGCAGGCCCAACAATCATTGAAGACAACTGCTTCATCGGTGCTCGTTCTGAAGTAGTTGAAGGTGTTATTGTTGAAGAAGGCGCCGTTATTTCAATGGGCGTTTACATTGGTCAAAGCACTAAAATATTCAACCGTATGACCGGCGAAATTTCATATGGTCGTATCCCCGCCGGCTCTGTCGTAGTCTCAGGTAACTTACCATCTAAATGTGGTATTTACAGCCTTTACTGCGCCGTTATCGTAAAACAAGTTGATGCCAAAACACGCGGTAAAGTAGGTATTAACGAATTATTACGCGATATTTAATGACCACTGTTTACGGCATTAAGAACTGCGATACCGTTAAAAAATCACGCCGTTGGTTAGAAGCTAACGGCGTGGCTTTTCAATTTCATGACTTTCGAGATGATGGAATAGATGAAAAAACAATCCAGTTTTGGTTACAATCTGTCAGTTGGGAAACCTTGCTAAACAAACGTAGCACTACGTGGCGACAAGTTGATCAAACACAACGCGATACCATTAATAAAGAAAGTGCTATAGGACTCATGTTAGCTTTTCCTTCGATTATTAAACGGCCAGTATTAGTGAACAATGACACTATTTTGGTAGGGTTTGACGAAGTTCATTACAAATCCCTTCTCTAACTGGACCCGTGTGAAAATTATTCGTTTTTTGTTATATATAATACTGCTTAGCCCTTTAATCTCTCAAGCAGAAGAACACTGGTACGACTATGACCATCTGTACTTGCAAGGTGGCACCTATACCCATTACAGCGCCAGTGACAATCATGATGGATCTAATGTTTTAATCAGTTTAGAAGCTATAAAATCTAATGATTGGTCATTGGGATTAGCATTATTTGATAACTCTTTCGGACAGTTTTCTCAATATTTATATGTGGGTAAAAACTGGAACTACCATGGTTCATTTGAAGGTTTTCATACCAAGTTAACTGCAGGTTTAATTCATGGTTACCATGGTGAATACCAAGATAAGATACCCCTCAATAACTTTGGTACCGCCCCAGCGATTATTCCCAGCTTTGGCTATAAAACAGGTCGCTATGGCGCCGATGTTTCCATGCTAGGTCTTGCCGGTCTGCTGGTAACTTTAGGGTTAGACTTATAATAATATGTGGAATTAAGCTATGACCGATACACTACAATTAACACAAGACCTCATTAGTCGTCCAAGTGTGACGCCAGAAGATTTTGGTTGCCAACAATTATTAGCAGAAAGATTGTCAGCCATAGGGTTTACCATCGAGCACTTACGTTTTGGCCAAGAAGGTGATTGGACCGATAATATTTGGGCTCGCCGTGGTACGCAATCGCCAGTATTGGCTTTTGCAGGTCACACTGATGTTGTGCCAACGGGTCCGGAAGAAAATTGGTCATCAGCACCGTTCGCTCCTGAAATTCGCGATGGTCTGTTATATGGTCGTGGTGCCGCTGACATGAAGGGTAGTATCGCAGCATTTGTTACGGCTTGTGAACGTTTTGTTGTCGAACATTCTGATCACTCTGGTAGCATCGCCTTTTTAATTACCAGCGATGAAGAAGGTCCAGCAACAGGTGGCACGATCAAAGTCATCGAAACCTTAGAAGCACGTAACGAAAAAATTGACTGGTGTATCGTAGGTGAGCCCACCAGCACCAGTAAAGTGGGTGATGTGGTAAAAAATGGTCGTCGTGGTTCATTGAACGGTAAACTTACAGTTAAAGGCAAACAAGGTCATATTGCCTATCCGCATTTAGCTAAAAATCCAATTCACTTGCTTGTGCCTGCATTAACTGAGTTATGTGCTGTTGAATGGGATCAGGGCAATGAAGATTTTCCACCGACTAGCTTTCAAGTATCCAATCTAAATTCTGGCACAGGCGTAACCAACGTCATTCCAGGTACTGCGGATGTGGTATTTAATTTCCGTTATTCAACTGAAGTAACGCATAAACAATTACAACAACATGTCCAAAGCATATTAGATAGCCATGGTTTAAACTATGATTTGAAATGGGAGTTATCTGGCAGACCATTCCGAACAGCTAGTGGCGCTTTAGTTGATGCAGTGAAACGAGCTATAAAATCAACCACGGGTTACGACACTGAATTATCAACCTCAGGCGGTACATCAGACGGTCGATTTATAGCGCCAACGGGTGCCCAAGTGATAGAACTAGGCCCACTTAATGCGACCATTCATCAAATTGATGAATGTGTATCCGTTGCCGACCTTGACATTTTATCGACTATCTATGAAACTCTGCTTTCTGAATTATTAGTCCAGTAACTAAATCATACCCGTGAATCGCATCATTAAACAACGTCAATGGCTTTACCTGCTAACAGCACTTGTGGTGTTAATGCAGTCGTTTGCTATTTGGCATGATACGGAACATCGCTTTCATGTTACCAGCGATCAATGTCAACGATTTGAGAGTGTCAGTCATACTCCTACACTTGATCTAGTCTCACCCATTCTTCCTCAACTAACGACTCAGTGTAGTGTTGTTGAACCATCAGTCACCATCACCTATGCATTAAAACGCTTACGTGAAAATCACACTATCCGCGGCCCACCCACCTTTTCATAGTCAATAAAGCACCACTTTATTTTTACAGAATTGCTCCGTCTTTTGATGACTCTTTTCTGCAACTTATGCTATGAGAAAAAACAATGAAACCATTAAAATTAACACTGCTTATTGCGGCGGTGCTTGCGCCTGCCTCACCCATTTTTGCTGACGATCTGAGTGACTTAAAAGCTGAAATAACTCAAATGCGTGCCGATTACGAACAGCGTATTAATCAATTAGAACAACGCCTTGCTGTCAATGAATCGTCTACAACAGAACTTAATGACACGATAAATAACGCACCACCATCACCTATTGCCAATAGTTCAACATCTAAAAATAGCTTTAACCCTGCCATCAGCATGGTATTGAATGGTAGCTTTAATCAATATCAAAATAATCCAGAAGACTATGCTTTGGATGGTTTTGCTCTGCAAGGTGAAGGCGAACTTGGTAAGCAAGGTTTTTCACTGGGTGAAAGTGAGTTAACACTTAGTGCAAATATCGATCAAGCCTTATACGGTCAAGCAACATTAGCAATTCATGAACACGAAGGGTCAACTGAAGTCGAGATTGAAGAAGCTTTTATTGAATCACTGGGCTTAGGAAATGGACTTACCGCACGTGCAGGCCGCTTCTTCGCACCGATTGGTTATTTAAATCAACGCCATATACATACATGGAACTTCGCCGATGCCCCCCTTATTTACCGTGGTTTATTTGGTAATCAATTATCAACTGATGGCTTAAAACTCGCTTATGTATTGCCTACTGATCAACTATTTGAAATAGGTGCTACCGTTGGCGCGGGAGATAGCTATCCAGGTGGTGGCGACCACAATGGGATTGGTGATTGGTTAATCTACGCTAAAACAGGCGGCGATATTGGGATTGAAAGTAGCTGGCAAGCCAGCATGTCACATTGGCAGTCAAACCCTGAAGATCGTCAATATAGTGGTGGCCACAGCCATGGTGCTGAACCAGACACTTCTGCACTATTTAATGGTGACACTGATATTAGCAACGTATCGCTAGTCTACAAATGGGCCAAAAATGGTAACTTTCGCCAACAAAACTTCAGCCTTGTTGGTGAATATTTCTTGTTAAATGACGATGGGGACATCACGCATGGCAATGAGTTTGCAAATTATGATGGCAAGCAATACGGCGGTTATGTAGAAGGCGTTTATCAATTTAATCCACAATGGCGCTCAGGCCTAAGGTACGACTGGGTGGGTAGTGATCACAAGGCTTCAGATAATGAATTATTAGCTGATGCGGGACTTGATGGTAAATATAACAACCCACAACGTAGCAGTGTAATGGTTGAATATTTACCGAGCGAATTCAGCCGTATCCGTGCTCAAGTCAATTACGACCAATCTTACAATGACGATGATTTACAATTGTTATTGCAATATACCGTTAGCCTAGGTGCCCATGGCGCTCATAGTTATTAAGGAGAATGATGATGAAAAAATTAATTGCATTATTACCGTTATTATTTATTCATACAGCATTGGCAGATATCAATATTTTCGCCTGTGAACCTGAATGGGCTTCATTAAGTGAAGAGTTAGGTGGCGATCATGTTACCGTTTTTTCTGCGACGACGGGTTTGCAGGACCCCCATTATATCCAAGCTCGTCCTAGCCTAATAGCCAAAGCTAGACGTGCTGATTTGTTAGTGTGTACAGGTGGGGAATTAGAAGTAGGTTGGTTACCATTACTGCAACAAAAGTCAGGAAATGCCGCTATTCAAACAGGGGCCACTGGCTATTTTATGGCAGCCAATTTCGTCAGGTTATCTGAGGTTCCAATAGTGCTGGATCGTAGTCAAGGTGATGTTCATGCCGCTGGCAATCCACACATCCAAACCAGCCCAGTGAACATTTTAAATGTCGCTGAAGCACTAACAATACGATTACAAGCACTTGATGGTGCTAATGCTGCTTTATATGAACAACGCTGGCAAGACTTTAGTCAACGTTGGCAGTTAGCAATCAATAAGTGGCAACAACAAGCTGCGCCACTCAAAGGAGTCTCAGTTGTAGTGCAACACAATAGCTGGGGTTATTTATTTGACTGGTTAGGTTTAAATAAAGTCGCAGTACTTGAGGTTAAAGCTGGTGTCCCACCGACAGTTGATGACTTAAATACGGTGCTTAATAAGCTGAAAGTTACACCAGCGAATATAGTTATTCATGCAGCTTATCAACCATCAAGAGCAACTGATTGGTTAGTTGATAAGACAGGAATAACCAAAGTAACACTACCTTTTACAATTGGCGGCGATGCCGAAAGTACAAATTTGTTTACTTTGTTCGATGACACCATTCAGCGCTTATTGGATGCCAATAAATGATCTGGTCAGATTTTGATCTTATGTTGATTGTACCCGCCTTTTTGGCGGGTGCTCTCGTCCTTTCCACTCATGTACCCTTAGGACAAGAAGTCCTTAAACGTGGCATTATTTTTATTGATATTGCCATTGCTCAAATTGCCGCTTTAGGCGTCATAGCTGCCACTGTTTTTGGCGGAGAACTAGCTACATGGCAAATCCAATTATTTGCTGGTTTAAGTGCTATTACAGGCGCGGCACTTATTCATTGGTTGGAACGACACCATGCTCGTAGTTTAGAAGCGTTAATCGGTCTGCTCTTTGTCTTGGCTGCAAGTGGTGGTTTGTTATTAACCAGTAACGCACCACATAGTGGTGCGTTACTACATGATTTATTAGTTGGGCAGATATTATGGGTCAGTTATGAACAATTACTCTGGGTGATGGCACTATACATCCCGCTATTAATTGTATGGTTTACATTTAATTGTACGCAACGTCCCATGTTGTTTTATTTGGTATTTTCCTTAGCGATAACCGCGTCAGTACAATTAGTTGGGATATATCTGGTGTTTGCTAGCTTGATTCTGCCAGCACTAGCTAGTAGTCATATCATCAATGTGAAAAACAGACTATTCATCGCCTATATGATCGGTTTAGGCGCTTATATTCTTGGTCTAATCGCTTCACTGATATTTGATTTACCTACAGGCGCCATTACCGTTTGGACACTATTATTAATGGTGCTTATTACCAAGCCATTGTTAAATAGATGCAAGATCGAAACTCTGATAAAGTAAACTTTTTTCAGTTTTTAATTAAAGGATTAACCATGTCAGAAGTACCCGTCAGTACATCTACACCAAAATTAATTTATATTTTATTTTTAGCCAATATCCTTATCCCTTTTCTTGGCTTAATTGCTGTTGTAATGGCTTATATAAATAAAGCTGATGCTCCAGAATGGTTACAAACACATTATCAGTTTCAAATTCGTACATTTTGGATTGGCTTTTTATACTTCTTTATAGGTGCCTTATTAACCATGATCTTCATTGGCTACTTAGTCATTGTTTTCGCTGTAATTTGGGTGGTAATTCGCTGTGTTAAAGGCATGAAGTATTTAGATGCTGGACAAGCTCAACCGAACCCAACAAGCTGGTTGTTCTCTTAAGCTAGTTACAACATCTTTATCTTTATTTGTCATTTTTCTTTTCGATAAATAGCCAACGGACCCGTTGCTTGCTCAGTGGGCATTATTTCCATTGTAGTGACATTAACATGCGCTGGCGTGCTTGCTAACCAAAATACCGTATCAGCAATATCTTGAGCCGTTAATGCGACCGTTTGTTGATAAACTCCTTCAGCACGTTGTTTATCATTTTTAAAACGTACCATCGAAAATTCAGTTTCAGCATTGCCTGGTTCGATATTAGTAACCCTAATTCCAGTGCCCAATAAATCAGCACGAATTGCCAATGAAAATTGTCTTACAAAGGCCTTACTAGCACAATAAACATTACCGCCAGGATAGGGCCAATTACCTGCTACTGAACCAATATTAATAATGTAACCGCTTCCTTGTTGCTTCATCTTAGGCAACACAGTTCTGGTGCAATACATTAAACCTTTAATATTGGTATCAACCATTTTATCCCAATCATCGAGATCAGTCTTATCAGCGGGTTCTAAGCCTAAAGCAAGTCCTGCATTATTCAGTAAAACGTCAATATTGGAAAATGAGTCAGGTAAAGTGTTAAATGCATGTTCCACTGCATTGCGATCCGTAATATCGAAACAACAAATATGTACTTGTTGAGGCCCACCTAATTCAAGCTGTAAAGCCTTCAAGCGTTGTTGGCGTCGGCCCGTAAGAATTAATTTCCAGCCAAAGCTTGCAAATAATCGAGCTGTGGCTTCACCAAAACCAGATGTTGCACCAGTAATCATAATTGTTTTCATCAGTACTTTTTACTCCTAACGTGTTACGTCGGTCGTTTTACTAAAATCGCTAAGGCCGCGATACGGTATGCTTCTGCCAATGTTGGGAAGTTAAAGGTACTTTCGACAAAGATATCAACATCAGCATCACATAACATCGCCATATGCCCAATGTGAACTACTTCGGTTGAGCCCTCTCCCACCAGCATCACGCCAAGGATTTTTTTACCTTGTGGATCAGCAACAATTTTTAACATGCCTTCAGTATTACCTGAGATCTGACCGCGAGCAACTTCTGCAAACGAGGCGATTCCCACGATTACATCGCCATATTGTTCCCGCGCTTGTTTCTCAGTCAAACCTACTGAGGATAACTCAGGAATAGAATAAATACCGGCAGGAATGAGTTGCCCCATCATGCCAGTATTTATTCCTAATGCATTACACGAGGCGCGACGTCCTTGCTCCATCGATGCTGATGCCAAGGAAGGTGGACCAATAACATCACCAGCGGCATAAATATTCGCAACAATAGTCCGGAGGTTTTCATCAACACTTATTAAGCCTCTGTCATTCAATGCTAAACCTGCATTTTCAAGCTGTAAACCTTTCACATTGGCAAGACGACCCGCCGCACATAATAATTTTTGACTACGAATTACAGTACCATCAGCACATTCTGTAATGACCTCACTGATATCATCCCAGTAGACCTTTTCAACATTTTGGTTGCCCATCCATGTGCCGCCCATATTGGTAAAGGCTTTGGCAAAAGTATCCGTCATATCACTATCTAAAAAGCCAAGTGGGGTTGGGTAACGATCTATCATGGTGACTTTAACACCTAAAGCCTGAAAGATAGTGGCATATTCACTGGCAATGACGCCCCCGCCTAATACCGTAAGGCTCGATGGCAAATACAACATTGATAAGATTGAATCGCTGTCAAAGATATGCTCGTGATCGATGGGAATATTATCTGGAGTACGTGGGTAAGAACCAGCGGCGATAATGATAATCTTCGCACGCACATCAGTAGTGTCACCACCGACCTTAGTAATTTTAATTGTTTGATTATCAATAAAGCTAGCACGCCCATGAATCCGTTCGACTTTATTACGATCCATTTGTTTACGCATGTACTTATCATGCGATTTAAGCACTTCGTCCAGACGATCGATCAAGGTAACCATCTCAGTATCTTCACCCAGCTTAAAATCAGCTAGTGCAGCATTTTGACGCATATTTTTTACACGAAGTGCATTTTCACGCAGGGTTTTTGATGGAATAGTGCCGCGATGAACACATGCACCGCCAAATAAACTATCAAGCTCAACTATAGCAACACGCTGGTCAGCTTTAGCGGCTTGAATTGCAGATTTTTGCCCGGCGGGCCCGCTACCAATAACAAATACATCATAATCAAACTCCTTATTACTCATGATGATACCCCTCTAATCGGGCTTTAATGGCATCTGTCTGGTTTAATAAACTTTCGACCTCATCTTGATAGAGATTTAGTGTCGCAAGGGCGGGGAGAACAAATAAAGTTTCTTTGTCTAACTTTTCTGGCGTCAACATATAGGTGGCAAATCTAGCACCAATAGTAACCTGTGCTGTCTGTGAACTTGTCGCTAAGGCATTATTGTAATCTGTGTAAGAACTGACAGCTTCAACCACTAATGTCGGCATTTTCCATAAATTAACTACCGCCTCACTCACTCGATGGGAGTATGTGTTTTCCAGTTGATGAATGTCTTCTACAGTAAGATCTACTTGATCTTTTTTAGCCAATTCAATGATTGTCTGCAATATGGCAGGACGGCCTATAGAATGAAGTAGCCCAGCTAGAAAAGCCACTTCGACATTACTTCGGCAATGTCGTGCTACTTCTTTTGCCCATAGTGATGTTGCCAAAGCATGACGCCAAACACCCGCGACATATGATTCATAACCTGGCGTGTTAAACATCTTGGCACCGATAGCGGCAGTTAATGCAATTTCACTAATAACACCCATGCCAAGACGTGCGATAGCTTGCTGTAATGAGACTAAATTAGACATCGGCGTATAAGCTGCTGAGTTGGCAATCCGCATAACATGACCAGCTAAAGATTGATCACTTTGTATGAGCTGGGCCATTTCGCTAGCATCTGAATCTGAATTTTGTGCCAATAAAAGTGCTTTATTAGCCACTTCAGGCAACATCGGCACTTCTATACCACCCCGATTAATTAAATGTTCTAAGGGTTCGGCCAGCAATTGCGCTTGACTAGATAAGGTATGACCTTCAGTACTCATAACATGATTCCGGTTGACTATAAATTATTAAAGTTATTACTGCTTATTAATAAGCAGTTCACTAATTGGAATCAAGCACCTTCAGAAAAGACAATCGTACGACGACCGGAGATAATAATACGATGTTCGATATGGGCTTTAACAGCACGTGCTAATACTAATCGTTCGATATCTTTACCTATCATCACTAAGTCTTCAGGGCTATTGTCGTGCATGACGCGCTCGACTCCTTGATCTATTATTGGGCCTTCATCTAAGTCTGCAGTAGCATAATGTGATGTCGCACCAATTATTTTCACGCCGCGATCATAGGCTTGGTGATAGGGTTTCGCCCCCTGAAATGCAGGTAAAAATCCATGATGAATATTAATGACGCTCCCCGCATGTTGCTGAACAAATTTTTCAGAGAGAATTTGCATGTAACGCGCCATGACGATCAAATCAATTTTATATTCATCGAGTAAGGCATTTATTTGAGCTTCTTGTTGCGCTTTGGTATCTTTAGTAATAGGTAGATGATAGAAGGGTTTAGCAAATTGTTTTGCCATATTTGCAAGATCGTTATGATTAGCGATTATCAGTGGAATTTCACACTTCAATTCACCTTCCAACTCTCGCAACAATAAATCATAAGGGCAATGTGAGGCCCTTGTTACCAACAGGGCAACGCGGTAAGGTTGATCTGAATAGCGCACTGACCATGTTAGGCCCAAGCGATTAGCAAATACCGTAAATTCTTGCTCTAATAGTGCGCGGTCTGACTGGACATCATCTTCCAGCTTTATCCGCATGAAATACTGACCATCTTGTATGTCGGTATATTGTTGGCAATGCAGAATATTAAAATCTCGTTCCGCAAAAAAACTTGTTATGCCAGCGACCAAACCTTTTTGATCAGGACATTGAATAAGAAAAACAATTGCGTTCATAAATCAATCATACCTTCAAACATATTTAATTTCGTCGTATCGTAGCATTATTGCTCGCACTCATGAATATTCTGTATATTTATCTGCTCGGCCTTTGACTTGATCGACAGGATATTTTTTCGCGTTTTTATCTATTTTAGTCGCCAAAGCCTGATTGATATCGACACCGAGGTCATGACAAAGATAAGCTAAATATGCTGTTACATCAGCTAGTTCGTCCTCCAGTGCTTGTCGTTTTTCAGATTTAAGCTGGATATTTATTTCATCATTAGTTTTCCATTGAAACCATTCTAATAATTCAGATGCTTCGATAGACAAAGAAATGGCTAAATCTTTGGGGTTATGAAACTGTTCCCAATCGCGCTCACGACGAAATGAAATAAGTCTTTCCAATATTTCCGGTTTAATCATAATCAAGAAACTCAGTTATTTTAGTCAACAATTGTTGGGGCGCCTCAGCATGTACCCAATGACCTGCTTGCTCAATGGTTGCTAGTTCTGCATATGGAAAGCAGGTTCTAATTAAATCAATATCCTCATCCCCGACATAATCTGATTGACCACCACGAATAAAACAACTGGGAATCATTATTGTTTCATCTTCACAAACGGCCGCAAGCAGTTGAGAATAATTATCATACAAAGCCTGTAAATTTATTCGCCAGCTCAGTTGTGCGCCGTTTAAGGCGAGATTCATTAATAAAAATTGCCGTACGGCTTTATTTGGCAAAGCTGTTTTCAATGCATCATTAACCTCATTACGACTCGTGTATAAGGATAAGTCTAAAGCTAATAAAGCCCTAAATATAGCACTATGTTCATCATGGTATTGTTTCGGTGCAATATCCACCACTACTAGTTTGCGTAGCCTTTGTGGATAATGCAGACTAAACGACATCGCTAATTTGCCACCCATCGAATGACCAATGATATCGGCTTTATCTAACTTTAATAGCTCAAATAATTCGGCCAAATCTTCAACCATCAAAGCATAAGTTTGTTGTGAACTATGGGGTGAACGACCGTGATTGCGTAAATCGACCGTGATTACTTGTGCATGTGTAGCTAATTGTTTGGCTACGGCCTGCCAATTATCAGAGGATCCGAACAAGCCATGCAAGATAATAAGAGGCTGACCTGTGCCAATGGTTTGATAATATAGTTTCATTGAATGATAATTTATTGTGTCGTGTGTTTATAATGGTGTCATTTTATGACAATTTGGGGATATTTAGGTGGAAGATGAAACCGTTTTAGTGATGATAGTTCAACAATATGCGAGTAAATATGGCATTACTTTTAGCTCTAAACATTTGGATGACCCAGAGAAGAAAACTAAACTTATTAGCCTGATTCAAGAATCACTTTCTGGCAAACGTGGTCCAGTCACTGATGAAGATCTTGTGTAACTAAACACGTTATTGTTTAAATAAAACGGCCACCTGATAAGGTGGCCTTTTTAATTCAATGTCGCTCAAAATGAATCAACTAATCAAATTAATCAACGATCTTTTCAAATACTAAACTGGCGTTAGTGCCACCAAAACCAAAGCTATTTGACATCACCGTTTTTAAACCAGCATTGTCTTTACGTTCACGAATAATAGGAATACCTGCTGCTTGAGGATCAATATTATCAATGTTTGCTGATGCGGCAATAAAATCATTTTCCATCATCAATAAACAATAAATTGCTTCTTGTACACCCGCAGCACCTAATGAATGTCCTGACAATGACTTAGTTGAACCAACGATAGGAACATTGTCACCAAAGGCTTTTTTAACCGCGCCTAGCTCGGCCAAATCACCTACTGGCGTACTAGTTCCATGGGCATTAATATAATCAATGGGCGCTCTTACGGTTGCGGTTGCAAGTTGCATACAACGCACAGCACCTTCACCTGAAGGAGCAACCATGTCATAGCCATCAGATGTTGCGGCATAACCGGTTAATTCTGCGTAAATTTTTGCGCCGCGAGCTTTAGCGTGTTCATATTCTTCTAATACTAATACACCACCACCACCCGCAATAACAAATCCATCACGGTCAGCATCATAGGCCCGAGATGCTTTTTCAGGGGTGTCGTTATATTTGGTCGATAATGCACCCATCGCGTCAAACAATGAACTCATAGTCCAATGTTCTTCTTCAGCACCGCCAGCAAAGACAATATCTTGCTTACCGAGTTGAATTTGCTCCATGGCATTACCAATACAATGTGCACTTGTCGCACAGGCAGATGACATTGAATAATTCACACCTTTAATTTTAAATGGTGTGGCTAAACATGCTGATGTCGTACTACCCATAACTTGGGTAACGCGATATGGTCCAACACGTTTAATACCTTTTTCACGCAAAATATCAGCGGCTTCAACTTGATTGGATGATGATGCACCACCAGACCCCATAACGAGGCCTGTTCGTGGATTAGACACCTGCTCATCAGTTAAACCAGAATCAGTAATGGCTTGTTGCATCGAAATATAAGCATATGCGGCAGCATCACCCATAAACCGTAATGTTTTGCGGTCGATAAACTCTTTAAAGTCGATATCAACGCTACCAGCAACATGACTACGAAACCCCATATCAGCATATTCTTGTTTAAATCGAATGCCTGAACGCCCTAAACGTAATGACTCTGTAACGGTTGCCGCATCTAAACCCAAACAAGATGTAATACCTAAACCTGTGATTACTACACGTTTCATTGCTATTTCCTAAAAATCTTCAGTGGAAGTAAATAAACCTACTTTTAGGTCTTTTGCTGTGTATATTTCGCGGCCATCGACAGAGACAGAGCCATCCGCTATCGCTAAAACTAATTTACGTGCAATAACACGTTTTAAATCGAGTTTATACGTCACTTTTTTCGCTGTTGGTACCACTTGTCCAGAGAATTTAACTTCTCCTGAACCTAATGCACGACCACGACCAGGATTACCATCCCAGCCTAAGAAAAACCCAACCAATTGCCACATAGCATCTAAGCCAAGGCAGCCAGGCATTACAGGATCACCAGGAAAATGACATGCAAAAAACCACAATTCTGGCGTAATATCTAATTCGGCAATAATTTCACCTTTGCCGTATTTTCCGCCTTCATTAGAAATATGAATAATACGATCCATCATCAGCATATTCGGGGTAGGTAATTGTGCATTGCCAGGGCCGAACATTTCGCCGCGACCGCACTGCAAAAGCTCTTCGTATGAAAATGATGACTGTTTACTCATAGATTCTTCTTTAAAAACGCCTCTAATTGGGCAATCGTTTTATGATATCACGACCCAGTAAAACTAAAAAGTAACATCAACGATTTCAACTATCTGACATAAAAAAAGCCACTATAGAAATAGTGGCTTTTAAAACTATTTCGGGAAATTATTTATTGTTCAGCGCTTGTTAACGTCATAGCTGCCTCAGGTAATGCCACATCAAGTCCTTGCAACAAACTGCCTATGCTATTTAGAATCCGGTACATCGCAAACAATTGATCATATTGCGCATTTACTAAATCTTGACGCGCGGTGAAAACTTCATTTTCAGAGTCTAATAAATCTAATAAGGTACGTTGGCCAAGACTAAATTGTTGTTGATAAGCATCTCTTGAGCTTTCGCTTGAATCAACATGTAGCTTAAAGTACTCCATTTGATTTGTAACAGTTTGTAATGCATTCCACGACAATCGCACACTTTGTTCGACTTGGCGATGGGTATTATTGCGAATTTCTGAAGCTTGGTTGATTAAATAGCCTGTTTCTTGGCGACGAGCACTGTCTTTACCACCATTTAACAAGTTGTAACGTAAGCGAAACATAGCGGTAACATCATTATTATGACCATCAACACCATCAAGATCATTATTTGCTGTTGCACCTAATTCAAAATCAACACGCGGATAGAAAGGAGATACCGCCGTGTCATGTTGAGCATTTGCAGATTCAACATCAGCTTGAGCAGACTTTAAAGTAGGGTGATTGTCTATGCCTCGGCTAATAGCTTCATCTAGCGTGGCAGGGATTAGATTTAACGGTGATTCCGGTTCGCTCAATGATTCGCTAGCTAATCCTATAACTCGTAAATAAGTTGTCTCTGCATCACGTAAATTACTTTGCTCTGCAATTTGATTGGCTTTAGCTAATGCAAGTCGGCCTTTGCTTTGGTCCATGTCCGAGCCACGTCCCACACCACGTTCGCTACGTAATCTAATTTGATCATGTGTGCGCTCATGGGCTTCAAGGTTAGTTGTCGCCAATTCCACTAGCTTTTGTTGACGCAATACATTTAAATAAGCATCAACGGCTTCTAGTGCGGTGTTTTCAGAGGCACCAAATACACCATAGGCTCGTGAATCGGTTCGAGCCGTTTGTCGGCGGGTTTCATTTTTGGTTGCCATGCCATCAAATAACATTTGACGTAAATTGATGCTCGCTTCATCGCGATTCATATGTACGTCTTTGTGAGAGCCTGGCGTTCGCGTTGTAGGATTATCACTAGATTCCCAACCAGTTCCAATTGCTAGGTCAATGGTTGGTAGGTATCCCGCCTTAGCTTGATTCACCTCTTCTGCCACGGCATTTCGTTCATTACTGGCTGCCAGCACATCTGGATTAGTTTTTATCGTAGTATCAACTGCTTGCTCTAAGGTAGTTGCTGATAATGAAATTGACCCCATACATAGTGCCGCGGTAATCATGAGTTTTGTTGATTTTATAAATTTCACTTTTAATTCCTTGAATAAACTAATTCATAAATTGAAATAATACGATTTATCTTTATACTAAACAATATCATATAAATATTCTTTTCGTATATAGCCTTAACGCAAATCTCTAAAGAAAATAGCCAGTGACAGTCGATCTGAAATATCTAGCTTTTGAAAAATGGTCGTTAAATGAGCTTTGACAGTACGTTCTGTTATTGCCATTTTATAAGCAATCATTTTATTTGTTGCCCCATGACTGACCAATGTCGCCACCTCAATTTCTTTAGGTGACAGTAACGCTAGGGACTGCTGCTGTTCCAACGATATTTTAGGGATGGCAACCTGTGTTAATTCATCAATCAAACTCGAGATAACATAACGTTCAACCCAAACTTCTCCATGTAATATCGAATGCATGGCAAAGTGCAATTTTTCTGGGGGTAAGTGATTATCAAAATAACCACGAGCCCCTTGTTTCAATAGTGCGATTTGGCTCTCAATAGCCCGGCCAACGCCCAATACTAAAATTTGTGTAGTGGGACTTGTCTCTTTAATCGCAGATATTAATGAAATTTGTTGATCTCTAATTAAATCCTCATGACATAAAACAAGGTCCGGTTGCTTATTAATTATAGTGTCCAATAAATCAGCCAATGTATAACAATTCGAGGCGACATAATGAGCAGGCAAGTTTACGGAAATAGCTTTACACTCATCTTCATCAGGAATGGCTATGCACACACTCTTTTTTAATAACTCAGGGGTTATCGTCGCATCTATTAACATGATCGCTCTCTCAACATCATCGTTCCCTTAATGCCTCATTTTTGGCTTTAAGGATGGGCTTCAGCAAATAATCAAAGACTGTTTTTTTACCTGTCAAGATATCTACAGTAGTGGTCATCCCTGGAATAATATTTAACTTAACATTTTTATGAAAAATATAGTTCTTATCTGTACGTAAGTAAATCAAATAAAAACTTTCATCTTTCTCGTCTTTGATTGTGTCGGCACTAATTCGCTCCAATTTTGCTGGCAATCCGCCGTAAATTGAAAAATCATAGGCCGTCAATTTAACCATCGCCTCTTGACCAGGGCGTAAAAAAGCAATGTCAGAAGGTCTAATTTTAGCTTCAATCAACAGATTATCTTCTATCGGTACAATCTCAAGTAAATCCATGCCTGGTTGAATAATACCACCAACGGTATTAATTTTTAACTGCTTAATCGTACCCTTTAATGGCGAGCGAACCTGAGTGCGTGTTACTCGATCTTTTGCAGAAAAAATAGTTTCTCTGGTTCTGCTCAACTCAGCATTTACTTCGGAGAACTGACTAGCAGCATCCGTCTTAAACTGAATCGTTTGTTCTATTACTTTTTGTTGTGCTTCATTTAATGCTGACTGTGTGCGTGGAATGGCCAAACGATTGGCTTCCATTTCACCATATAGTTGATTTACTGTTCGCTTCAAGCGCAACACTTCCACTTCAGATATAACACCAAGGTCTACTAACGGTTCAGACATCTTTAATTCTTTATTGCTGAGTTCATAGCCTTCTATTAATTGTGATTGTTTCGCTCGTCGTTCTATCAATTCTTGTCTACGTTGCGCTTGTTGCTGCTCTAATACTTGAATGGCAGCTCTCAATTCACGTTGCCGTGACAGATATAATGCCCTTTCGTTTCCGGCCAGTATAGGATTAGCGCTTATGACCTCTTCTGGCACAATAAAATCAACACCGTCACTTTCAGCTTTTAATCGTGTACTACGTGCTAATAACTCGTAATATTTAAGCTCTGTTTCTCTCACTGAAGAGGAAAAACGTGTGTCATCAATTTTCAATAACACCTGATCCTTCTCAACAATCTGACCTTCTGTCACCAAAACGTCAGACAGTATTCCACCTTCTAAATTCTGTATTACTTGAATTTTACTAGTAGGTATAACTTTGCCCTCGCCCCTAGTCACTTCATCAAGGCTCGTAATATAAGCCCACCAGCCTGCAACAAGGAAAAATGCAACACTTAATATCAATAATGAATGGCCAGCTCGATGGGCTGATTCCAATGTAGCGGCACTTACTTCTGACATAAATTCAGCATCATCAGGATGGGTACGTTTTAACCATGCCATAACGCTATCCTTTTGACACTTTAATATGACCGTTTTTAAGAGCCACTAGTATTTGTTCGCGAGGACCATCAGCAACTAGGCGCCCTTGATCCATCACAATAATTCTATCAACTAAACTAAGTAAAGATGCTTTATGAGTCACTAATATCATTGTTTTGTCTACTAAATGGGCTTTCAATTTTGATTTAAATTGATCTTCGGTACTATTATCCATCGCATTAGTAGGCTCATCCAGTACTAATACAGGGCAATCTTGTAGCAATGCTCTAGCTACAGCAACACTCTGCCGCTGCCCACCGGAGAGCCCTTCTCCTCGTTCACCAACCGGCAAATCAAAACCTGCAGGATGTCGGTTAACAAATTCAGTAACACCCGCTATATCAGCCGCTTTAATTACTGCATCATCATCAGAAAATGGAGCGCCCATAACAATATTGTCACGTATACTGCCAAAAAATAGCACTACATCTTGTGGTGCATAGCCTATATTTCTTCGTAAATCGACAGGATCAATTTGCCTAATATCCGTTCCATCTAATAAGATCGAACCGTCAAGTGGCTCGTATAAACCCAATAATAGTTTCTCAATTGAGCTTTTACCTGAACCAATACGACCGATGAAAGCGACCTTCTCACCTTCCTTTATACTAAAGGACACTTCAGATAGCGCATCCATAGGTTGTTCAGGATAGCGGAATGATACCTTTTTGAATTCGATATTGCCTTTAAAATCAGGGCGATGTAAAAATTCTCTACCAGATGGCCGTTCTACGGGTAGATTCATCAAATGATCTAATGAACTTAATGCTGCTTTTGATTGATGATATCGCGTCAAAATACCAGCCACCTGACCCAGCGGGGCTAAAGCCCTACCAGTTAAAATAGTACTGGCAATTAAGGCCCCCATGGTGATATCGCCTTCAGCTATTTTGTAAACGCCAAATACCACAACACTTACTGAGGCCATTTGCTGTAAAAATGCAGTGAAATTTACGGCCATTGATGATAACAGCCGAGATCTTTGACTATATTTTGCGATAAACCCTATTGTTTGTTCCCATTTACGCTGAATTTGAGATTCGGCACCAATGCTCTTAATTGTCTCTAATCCCGTTAAGGTTTCTATTAAAGTGGCACTTTTTTGCCCAGAATGACGAAATAGATTTTGAATTGTTTTGCTCAGTGGAACCTGAATGATAAGGCTAACTAGAATCCCTAATGGAATGGCAATTAATGGCACATAGGCTAGTTCACCCGAAATTGTCCAAATAACAAAGATAAATAAGAACATAAAAGGCAAATCAATTAATGTTGTCAATGTTGCTGAGGTAAAAAAATCTCGGAAAGATTCAAACTCATGCATATTATTGGCAAATGAACCGACTGAATTTGATCGAGAGGCCATTTTAATGCCCATCACCTTTTCAAATATAGTGGCAGATAGAATTACATCTGCTTTCTTCCCAGCCATATCAATGAAATAACCGCGTAAGGATCGTAGAAGCAAGTCGAAAATAAACACGGTTGCCACACCTATCGCTAATACCCATAAGGTTTCAATAGCACGATTAGGTACAACACGGTCATAAACGTTCATGATAAACAATGGTGATGCCAAAGCAAAAGAATTAAGCAAAATTGATGCAATAAATACTTCACCATAAATCGGCCAAAAGCGTAATATTGTTCCCCAAAACCAGTGTTTAGTCTTCGGTATTACTGAAGAGTCTGTCCGTTTATCGAATAAATGAACTGATTTGATAAAAATGGCATAGCCTGCATAGACGGCATTTAAATCCGCCAGCGGGATTTCAGCTTCAGCCTCACCAACTTCTGGGAAAATAACCCTTGCCGTTTTTTTCTTAAATTCCAGCACGATGCAAGCATTACTGTTTTCGAGCAATAATACTGCAGGCAAAACTAAATTGGATATTCGTCGTAGGGGACGTTTAACGATTTTCGATGTTAGGCCAGCCCGCTCTGCTGCACGTTCAAATAGCTTAGGTGTTAACTTATTATCAACTAAAGGTAAGCCATGAATTAACGATTCTGCACTATGTGGTTTATTTAACAACTTGCTGAGTAGCGTTAAGCAATTAAGTAGAGGGTCATCCAATGTCTGCTGACCGTCACCAGCTTGCCACTGCTTAGCTTTTTCTAATGGTGTTGATTGTTCAGACATATTTACATTAGTATCCTTGACAAAGAAGTTTTATAAATGACCAAATTTAAACGCGAACTTTATCACAGAATACAAAAATTAATATCATCATTTGGTCTGATTTGATAGATTATCAGTAGAATGTAGGTCTGACACCAGTTCGACGTTAATATTTCATCACTTACTTACATGTCAAATTAAGAATGAAATACGAATGATAGAATATCCTTAATCTAACATTACAGGTATAAAAATGCCCTATATAAATCGTAATATTAATGGCGAAATAACCGAAATTTTTGAAACACGGCAAAATGATGCTCAGGAATACATTTCTCTAGATAATGCCGAGCTTATTGATTTTATCAAACAGGTAGCCAATAGTAATGATGTTAAGACAGTTCTGTCTTCATCCGATGTGGCACTAGTTCGTGTCCTTGAAGATCTAATCAATACTCTTATTGATAAAAATGTCATCCAGTTCACCGATCTGCCCTTAGTAGCACAAGGTAAACTAGCTAATCGTGAAAAAATCCGTGGTCATTTGACGAGCCTTGATAATTTAATGGCGGATGACGACGGAATTTTATAACTAACACCAGCTTATGGGTTACGATAAATTATTGGATGCTTGACAATTAAGCTATCACAAATAAAACTCGAAAATCAATGACTTAAAATTGTTACCGAATAAGGTAAGGAAACTCGCATTTAGGCTATAAGAATACGATAGATGGGTTCACAATAAATACTAATCATAATACTGTTGGAACATTTTGTAATTTGAACATCGACTTACACTCTTCCTAATAGCGGTTGCCGCACCACTTGATTGGTATACTCGCCTCCAGGTCCGTATGCACTAGGCGCCATGTCACGTCCACGCAAGATATTCATCGCTTGCTGAAGATATTGGCGATTTACATTAACAATACCACCATTAACTTGATTGTGTTCTCGACAAGCCCTTGCAGTAATTTTTAATCCATCTACCATGCTATTCAATATCCGTGAATGCTGTTCTGTTTGATTGGCAATAAAAGCCGCTAAGCCATCTTTACCTGCCGAAAAACCTTCCGCTTGTAATAGTGTTTCACGTTGACGTCCCAACTGTTCTAAGGTGACAACTAAGGGCTGTTTTTTAGCTGTTAGATCAGTCATTGTCTCAACATCCGACTTCGTCAGTGCACTACGTTCATATTTAAGCATCGCCAGCAACTGAGAAGCTGTCGACTGTTCTGACTGTAAGATACTATGTAGTTTCTGTAATGAAGTCATTGTCATGGGTATTCACCTAACCGAGCTGTTGCTCGAAATTGATCATATTACTGGCTAGTTCAGCAGGATCTACATTGTAAGAGCCTTCTTCAATAGCGGCTTTTAAAGCTGATACGCGGTCAGTATCGACTGCAGGCGCATCTGCTAAAGTTTGTTGTAGTGACCGTAGCTGCGTTGCAGTATCGGTTAAACTCACCGTATCAACCGCTGATGAATTTACTGCTACGCCTTGCATTTTATCGCTAGCAGAATTCACCTGAGCATTGCTACTTCGGTTAGTATTTAGCGCTAGTTGGCTTGTCGTTTTTATCGTATTTATTTCTGACATTATTTATCTCCTTCAGAGTCTGATTAATACATCGGCCAGAATAATAAAAACTTGAGTTTTTTTGTACACTTTTTATCTCAATTATTTACAGCGATACTTTAACTATCCCTGGAGCATCAACTATTCCTTCCACAATACGTTTAGAAGTCCTGTTTTTAACTTTTACACGTTCACCCAATGTTGCATCATCTAAAGCAGTGCCAATCATTCTTACTTCCATTTGACCTGCCATAGCCACCAACATAATCTGATCACCACGATGAACTATTTTTTGAGCTTGAAGACTATTCGGTTTAATTACAGATCCCATCGATACTGGATACTTTAATTGTTGGCCAATGACTAATTGAGTGCTGTTTAGATAACCATGTTGCAAACTACCGATATCCCATTGCAGTAATTTGATATCGTCTTGTGTGATTAATTGATTTGACGATAAAGGCCTACTCGCCACCACTACGGATTTCATCACTTTAACTTTAACAGGTACATAGACTGTCCACGCTACCGGAGAGTTGCATTTAACCCCTATTGTCTGATTACCTAAATCAACAACCCCATTAGATGAGAATACATCAAGTGCTCCCTCACAGGCTTGTAGCCGCAATCGATCATCTAACGAATCCATTGCAATTTGTGGATTGTCGTAACTCGCTTGCGCCTGTTTAAGTGCATACTCATATGCCACTTGCTCGATTCTATCTAGAGCATGTAAAGTATCGGCAGAAAGACTAAATGACACAAATATGCCACAGACTAGGCTTAGTTTATGCTTCCAATTAACAACCATGACGTTACCCTCATTATTTATCGTAATGTCATTTTTATGACATTCAGCGGTTTAACATTTAATAAGCAATTAACATGCCTATCGTCATTAGTTATATTAAATTAAGGAGTTCAACATAATGGCCAGTATGATTGAAGGTGTAGAACAGCGAACACGACTAGTAGGTCACAATCGCCTTGAATTACTGCTTTTTTAATTAGGCACAACACAAACATTTGGCATGAGTGTATTTAAGGTATGTGAAGCCATTCCCTGCCCCGTTTTAACTAAATTACCATTTTCACACCCCGTTATCCGAGGCGCAGCTCGCATCCGTGGTCAAGCGATTAGTATTTTGATTTATCGCTGGGCATTGGCGGCCAACCGCTAACGACCTCAGTAAAGCGTATGTAATAATTACCGAATACAATCGCTCAATTCAGGGCTTTAGTCAGCAATATTTAACGTATCGTTAATACTAGCTGAGCTGATAACTTACCGCCACCTTCAGCATTAGGTCATGACAGCTATATGACGGCCTTCACTAAACTTGATAAAGAATTGATTGAGATTATCGATGTTGAAAATCATCTCTGAAGTAGTAGGTGCTGATGACATAGTATCTAACAATTTAATTGATAATTTTACGAGTCAAAATGCTGACTATCACCCGCATATTTTAGTGGCGGATGATTTTAGCGTTGCCGATAATCAAACCAAACGTACTATGCAACAACTGGGTATAGACACAACTATACCCCATGATGGCAAAGAAGCACTGCAACAACTGCTAATGTGGGCTAATGACGGCATTGATGTAAAACAGCATATCGCAATATTGATCTCTGACATTGAAATGACTGAAATGGATGGTTACGCCCTCACCAGTAAAATTCGTAAAGATCCTCGCTTACAGAATATTAAAATTTTATTACATTCATCAGGGAGTGCTGACTTCAACAATACAATGGTCGACATTGTGGAGCAGATAAATTCATTCCGAAATTTTCCCCCAATGATATCGCCATCAGTTTACAAGCATTAATTGAAGAGTTGTAACTGGAGCAATAAATATTATTTAACTGCAAAAAAGCGCCAGTTAAGGCGCTTTTTTTTGCAGTTGCTACTTATAAGCCACTTTACGATCCAAAGCCCATTGCGTCGGCTGGCATCGGAATGACATTCTCAGATTCGGTCACCATATCAGCTTTTGCACGCATCATATTAGTACCTACGAAACCACCAAAACGGTACACCCAATCGCGCAACTCATTATTAATTTCAGTAACTTCTGTTTGTACTTGTTGTGGCGTTTGTAATACATTCAATTCTTGTATATCACTTGGCGCCACTTTAATGGCAGAGGCAACAAACTCAGCATGAAAAGTAGTAAAGTAGAAACCATCATTAAATGATGTTTTTGTGATAACTTTCAAACCATCAAAAGTAATAAATTCCGCAGTAACAACTTCTGCTCCATTTCTTGAAAAATCTTTAGCGGCTTTAACATCTTCCATTCGTAATTGAAACAAAGTACCTGCGATGTCATAACCCAGTTGCTCATATTTAAATACTGTTTTATCTAACGATTGCGGTGTACCAAACTTATCTTTTACGCCTAAATTAACCACCGTGGCTGTTTGACCATTAGGTTGGATAATATTGACTTCAGCAATGCGTTCACGAGCAATGTTAATGACTTCACTTTTAATCCAGTTCAACATTAGTGGATTAATATTCAAATAACCTTCAGCTAACCAAGCCCTTGCTTCGCCTTCTCTACGAACATAGAACTGCTTTGCACCCATTGCTGATGTAGTTTCTCGTTCATTACCTAAAACTAGCCCAGCTATAGCCTTATCACCATTTAACATGGTTAAGGTTAAAGAATCTCCACCCTCATCAAGGCCAGCGACACCTAACAAAGGATATTGTTCAGGATTTTCAGTCTTACGTTCCAGAATTTTAGTATCACTAAGGTCAATCAATGCACGTTTGACCGCATCAAAATCTGCAGGATAATTTAAACGTTCCTTAATAAACCAATCCTCGCCCTTTTTAAACAAGGTGAATTCATCTTGTGCACTTTTAAACTTAAGCGTATCGATAAGATTCAATTGCCCAAATAAGTCTGGGAACAATAAACCCTCATCGTCATTATTATCACTCGGAGCTTGAATAGTGATTAACATTAGCACCACCATTACCGTAGTGATAAGGAATAATATTGTGAGACTATTTAATTTTTTTATCATGTTTACAAACCTAGTAGAGTATCGAGTCTAACTTACTATTGATGACGACCTTTAGTACGTTTACGAACACGCATCCAGCCCGTGAGCACGGCTAAAAATGCGACCAGTATAGGTACCAGACCAATATTAAAGAATTTAAGCTGAGTATCAAGCTTATCAATATCCTGACGTAATTTACCCTGTACTTCACGTAATTGTTGTTGGGTTTTATTCTTCATCATTCGTAGATCCGCAATTTCTTGCTTCTGGTCATCATTCAGAAGTTCTTCACCACTACCGCTACGTTCAACTTGCATTCTGGCGATGTGTTGTTCAGTTTCTGTTAATATTTTTTGTAACTCACGTTCTTTAGTTCGATAGTTTTTTTCTGCCTCACGTTGTAAATTTAAAACGCGTTCAAATGGCCGAGAAAAACCAACACGAGAGCGGACACTAATCAAACCATGACTATCTGTTAATTCATCAATAGCATTGATTAAAAAATCAATATTATTAGACGTGCTATAAGCAATCTCTTTTCCGTAAAAATCTTGTAATTGCACCCAGAATCGGTCTTGTAGCATGTCCACGTCGGCAACCGCAATAACATCGATATCCTGCTTAGATTCGCTCAAGTAACCAGATGGTTTTTCAGCAACACCAGCCTCATTTTTCAAACCATTAGGAAAAGCTGATTTAACAGGACCTGTCACGCGAACAGCAATAGGATAACTTAAGGTTCCTGCTTGATACTTAGTTAATAAAGCCATCGGATCATTACGGAATTGTACAACCCGTTTGTCAACCATCATGGCTTCGTTACTTGATGAAATAAGAGGAATAAACTTAGTTGTAGCACCATCGATGGTTTGGAAGCGGCCAGCAGTGGCCATTTCAACTTTTTTCAAATGATTGGTAATCGCTTGCTCTCCATTCATCTGTTCTGATGGAATTGCCTGCCACAACACATAATCAATCGGTTGATTATTAGTTCTAGCACCAAAATCAACTTTTATCGCAGTTTTACGATCAGCGACAACGTCAGTCGGCGAACGCTCAAACCCCCAAGCCCTAAATAGAGTAGGCATATTTGAACTGTGTGATGCCAACATCGCATTCATCGGGTTATCAGGATCTTTTTCTGGGATATCTATTTCAGCATAAGGATCTACAAACGTAATTAATTTACCACCAGCCAAAACATACTGATCGATAGCAAATAAAATACCATCTTCTAATTCTTTTGGATGAATAACCATTAACACATCAATGCTAGATGGGATTCGTTTGATATCTATAGGTAACACTGACACATTAAACATCTGGCGCAATTCAGCCATTACCGCCCAAGGTTTAGGCCCATCATTTGTTGGTGCATAACCCTTCAAAGGATCATATCCTTCACCGTCTACCGGCAAAGAACTGACAATAGCGATAGTTTTTTTATCGGCACTAGATAGTTTATAAACAAGTTTGGTTAAATCATATTCAAGTACGTCTTCTTTTTCGGGTTGGAAAAAAGAAATGTTTTCGACGCCATCTAATAAGTTACTACCGACTAGACCGAAATACAGTTGATCAGTTTTACCGTCGATAGGCACTGCCTGTAATCCGTAGTCTTCAGCACGTTGTTCATTATCAGAAAACGGTTCAGGATTAATCACAATCAAATTGATCATGCCATCTGCTGCGCGCTGGTATTCTTCTAATAACTCTTGAACACGCTGTGCATAGGCTTTTACGCTAGGCAATTCCTGTGCGACTTTATCTGAATAATAAAATCTCAGCGTAAGCGGCTCTTTCAATGACTTGATAATATTTAAGGTACCTTCTGACAAGGTATATAAATTATCTTGAGTCAAATCGATACGTGCTGATTTTAAATTACCATTAGTCACAATGTTAAATGACAAAAATAGGATAATGGCCAGTACTAGACCAAGGGTCGATAATAGTTGTTTATTCATAATTAGCTTAAATTCCTAATCGGCCTTACGGGCATTAACAACAATGGCATTAGCAAATAGCCAAACCATGATGACAGAAGCGAAATACAGCATATCTCGTATATCAATGACGCCCTTTGAAATTGCATCAAAATGGGTCAAAAAGCTGAAAGAGCTTATCGCATGAATCAACGCTGTAGGCGCCCAACCACTAAAAAAGTCCAATACTATGCCATAGCCACTCAATACGAAGATCAAGCTAACAATCAAACTTAATACAAAGGCAATAACCTGGTTTTTAGTTGTCGCAGAGATACAAGCACCAATTGCTAAGAAACCACCCGCCATCAATAAACTACCTAAGAAACCGGCAAAAATGACACCGTTATCAGGTGAGCCCAAATAATTAACCGTAATCCATAATGGAAAATTCAATAGCAAAGCTAGACCTGTAAACGCCCATGCCGCAAGAAACTTACCTAAAACGGCTTCAAATACCGATACTGGTAATGTCATCAGTAATTCAATCGAGCCATTTTTGCGTTCTTCAGACCATAAACGCATTGAGATCGCAGGAATCAACAACACATAGATCCAAGGGTGCATGGAAAAAAATGGGTATAAATCCGCTTCGCCACGTTCAAAGAAATTACCAACAAAAAAGGTTGAAAAACCAGTCAGTAATAAAAAGATAATAATAAAAACATACGCAACTGGCGTAGCAAAATAGCCACTCAGCTCACGTTTCATAATAAACCAGATGTTACGCATATTCATTAGGTGCTACTCCGTAAACTGCCCGTTGCACCCATTGTAATAGTGCGGAAAACTTCATCTAAACGACCATTTTCAGTATAAAGCGAATCTATTTCCCAGCCATTACCACGAATGACTTGTGCTAATTCAAGTGTGATTTGTCGCCCATTAGCAGGATAAATACGAAAACCACGGTTTGCTGATAGCGTTTCAATCTTAGCAATAAACTCAAGGCCATTCAGAAAGGTTGCAAATGCATTGCCATCAACATTCGCTACCGAGACACATACGGCATTATGATAATCAGACATAGCTTCTAGCTGACTCGGTGTACCATCGAATTGGATCTGTCCATTTGCAATAACCACATTACGTGTACAAAGGGCATGAACTTCTTCAAGAATATGCGTTGAAATGATGATCGCTTTATCGTGTGCCATCTCATTGATTAAGGTACGTACTTCATGTTTTTGATTAGGATCCAAACCATCCGTAGGCTCGTCTAAAATCAAAACTGGCGGATTGTGTAATATAGCTTGCGCTAGCCCAACGCGGCGTTTGTACCCTTTAGATAAGGTTTCAATGGGTTGGAACATCACGGTTTTGATTTGGGCACGGTCAGCAGCAGAAGCGACAGCTCGTTTTTTATCTGCACCTGATAGCCCGCGAATATCAGCAATAAAGCGTAAAAAACCATCTGGTGTCATATCCGCATAGGCTGGCGCGCCTTCTGGCAAATAGCCCAAACACGCTTTGACTGAAATGGGGTCGGTTAATACATCATGTCCACAGACCCTTACGGTTCCTCGTGTAGGGGCCAAAAATCCGGTAATCATCTTCATGGTGGTTGATTTTCCTGCACCATTTGGTCCTAGAAAACCTAAAACCTCACCTTTTTTGACTGAAAATGACACGCCATCCACGGCTTTAATAGCACCAAAATGCTTAGCCAGATCTTCGATCTCAATTCTCAATGTCATAATAAAAGCATCTCCCCGCCCCATCAATTATTCTTCATAACCGCACATTATTCTGAGGTTAGGCACTACAAGTCAAGTTAGATTTACTAATTATCGCTATATTAGTATTGCCATCATTCACTTAAGGGCATAATCTACTTATTAAACATTTTTGTATTTAGGGCAATAAATCCAACATGGCATTAAAACAATTTATTCAACTCGGACGAGATATTGGCTACAACATTCTTGGTAATTTTAATGACTCGAGCTCACGTAAAAAGACATTAAAATTCTCGGTAGTTCTTATTACAAGCATTGTTTTAATACTACTCATCACCATGTTGTGGTGGGATCGTCGACCTAACGATTTCGATCCTGTAGAGCAAGCAAAACAGTTGGCAGCCCAAACACGTCAACAGTTAGTAACCGGCTACGTATCAACTTCGACTTTGATTGCACTTGGCAACTCATTACTAAATAAACCAGGCGGTTACCTCAGTAACGATGTTATACCGCCTTCAATTTGGATGGATAATGTACCAAACTTCGAGTTTGGTGTGTTGGTACAAATTCGTGATTACGCTCGTGCTTTGCGCAATGACATTAGTCGCTCACAATCTCAGTCGCTGGAAGATTCTGATCTTGCAATTGCCGAACCGCAATTTAATTTCAACTCAGAATCATGGATGTTTCCTCCCACTGAAAATGAATATAGAAAAGCAATCACGGCGCTCGAATCTTACCTAACCCGTCTGAGTAATGTTGAACAAGATGATGCTCAATTTTATGCACGTGCTGATAACTTAGCCGCTTGGTTAGCTATTGTAGAAAAACGCCTCGGCAGTTTGTCACAACGGCTAAGCGCGAGTGTTGGACAAATTCGCATTAACACTGATCTGGCAGGTGATCCGGCGGCTAACCAATCAACTACAGGGCCCGCTGAACTGACCACTCAAACACCATGGACCAAGATAGATGATGTCTTTTACGAAACGCGCGGCTCAGCATGGGCATTAATCCACTTATTAAAGGCCGTTGAATATGATTTCTCCGATATTTTAGTTAAGAAAAATGCGTTAATTAGTTTACGGCAAATTATTCGTGAACTAGAAGCAAGTCAAGAAGCTATTTGGAGCCCAGTTATTTTAAATGGTAGCGGCTTCGGTTTAATGGCTAATCATTCATTAGTAATGGCGTCTTATATCTCCCGCGCGAACGCTGCAATAATTGACTTGCGTAGCTTGCTCAGTCAGGGATAAGCTATACGAGTTACAACGTTTATTCTTTAAACCAATCTAGGAGTTTTACCATGAACAAATTAACATTGTCAGCTTTAATGGCTTCTTTCTTACTTATCTCTGCTTGCGGCGAAAGCACTGACAATACCGCTGATGCAGACAAATCAGTTATGGATAGCGCTGTAGAAATGACTGAGCAAGCAGCTGAATCAGTTAGTGACACTACATCTAATGCTTATGATGCAACCACTGAAATGGCAAATGATGTTGCGGATTCTGCTATCGAAATGATGGAAGAAGATAAGCCAAAAGACTAAATGCCTACTGACCCAGACATGCGTATTTTATGCATGAGCTAATGTCTAAAAGTCGTAAATCCAACTAAGTCATTCCTCAATAAAAAGCCGGTAATGTTTGATTCATTACCGGCTTTTTTATTAGTCCAAACTAGTTTATTGCGTCAGGATAAAATAACTGCTGACCCGACTTCTTGAATCCAGCGATAATTGCCTGCCCTTCCTCACTAGTCACAAATTCAATGTACTTTTTAGCGAGGTCATATCTGACATGCGGCTGTTTTTCAGGATTAACTGCCATCACATGGTAGGGATTAAACAATGCCTCATCGCCCTCAAACAACACTTTTAAACTCATTTTATCGGCGTATGCGATTTGAGTACCGCGGTCAGCCATTGCATAAGCTTGTTTTTCATCAGCAATGGTTAAAACGGCCCCCATTCCCTGCCCCGCCTGGATATACCAAGAGCCTTCAGGTTTTACATCAACTGCTAACCATAATAGTTTTTCTTTTTTATGTGTACCTGAATCATCGCCTCGTGAGATAAAATCGGCCTTAGTCATTGCAATACGTTGTAAAGCTTCACTTGCGGATTTTGCTTGAGCAATATTTGCGGGATCAGTTACCGAACCAACTATAACAAAATCATTATGCATAACTGCTTTACGATCAATAAAGTCACCACTTTCAACATATTTCAATTCTGCCGCTGGCGCATGAACAAAGACCACATCAACATCTCCATTACTACCAATTTTCAAGGCTTTACCTGTACCAACTGCAATAACATCAACTTTTACATTATATTTAGCTTCGAACACAGGATCTAATACTGCCAATAAACCTGAATTTTCAGTACTGGTTGTCGTTGATATTTTTAAATGTTCTACAGCGTGTGTGGTCACCGAGAACAGTGAAATTGTGAGGATAGAAGCTATAGATAGCCATTTTTTCATTATCATTATGTTTTCCTTCTTACTACAACGTTATTTCTTAAAATGCCACTGGCTATGTACTTGGAATAAACTTGGTTCTTGGTTATCTTAAGCACCACCTTTTACATTTAGTACATCAACATAATTTGCACTGAAACGTAAACTTAGGTGTAGCAAACCAATTCAAACCCACCGTGTATGAATCGACATCGCCTTCTCCAACTATCGCTTCAAAGCGTAATGCCATCAATATGCGCGTCAGGCTAATGTTTAAACGATGTTGCACCTAACTCGCCAGCATCACGATAATTTAAACCTAAACCCAAATGCACCACTTTATTTTTTTCATTTATCACTGAATTACTACAAAGTAGTCAATTTAGGCATTCTTTATCAGGATTTTCTGGATATGCTGTCTCGCGTTCTGGTATTAGCGTGACCTTTAAAGACATATTTTCCTAAATTTTAGTTTTGTTGTTAAAGCTCTCGAACCCAATGGCCGGACTTACCACCTGCTTTTTCAAGTAAACGAATATCCGTCATAACCATGCCACGATCAACAGCCTTACACATATCGTAAATGGTTAACAGCGCAATTTGCACCGCCGTTAATGCCTCCATTTCTACACCAGTTTGACCACTAGTTTCAACTTGAGCACGACATTGCACTGCGACGTCATCCTCCAAAATATTGAAATCTACCGTCACTTTAGTCAAAGCTAGTGGATGACAAAGTGGAATTAAATCAGAGGTACGTTTAGCGGCCATAATCCCAGAAATGCGTGCAATTCCTAGTACATCACCCTTTTTGTGATTGCCCTCTCGGATAAGTTTTAATGTCTTATCCAGCATCAATATTTGGCCTTCTGCGACAGCAACCCGTTTGGTAATTTGTTTTGCTCCAACATCAACCATATGCGCTTCGCCCGCTTGATTAAAGTGTGTTAAATCAGCCATGAGTGGTATCCTTTTAATTTTAATAGTGAAACAATTAACCAGATGAGCATTCAAGTCAAATTTTTTGCCAGTCTCCGTGAAACCATTGGTGTTGGTGATACCACGATTAACCACGCTAGATCTGCGGGTGAAGCATGGGATATCGCTACGGATAAAGCTAAGCGCCCGATCAATGTTCTAGTGGCGATCAACCTCGAATACGCTCAATTTACTAGTCCTGTAGAAGATGGTGACGAAGTTGCTTTTTTCCCTCCAGTAACTGGCGGTTAATATGTCTAGTCATATCGAGCAACTGACACTTGACCCTTGGCAAGCCATTGTTGATCATCAACAAGAATCTGCACTTGCTAATCAATTCGGAGCTACAGCCACCTTTATCGGTTCGATGCGAGATTTTAATGACAATGCCGATGTTTCACATATGGTATTAGAACATTATCCTGCTATGACTCAACGTTATTTGAATCAATTAGAACAACAGGTCAAACAACGTTGGAACTTGCTTGATACATTGATTATTCATCGTGTAGGAGACATAAGCCCAGCCGATCCGATTGTGTTGATAGCTTGCTGGTCAGCCCATCGCCGTGCGGCGCTAGATGCCTGTAGTTGGTTAATTGAAGAATTAAAGCATAACGCACCATTCTGGAAAAAAGAGACCAGAGAAGACGGTGAACGTTGGGTGAAAAACAATACTGACGGCTTGTAATCACAATCGTCAAATAATTTTCAAAGATAACCGCTCTGGCTATATAGAGCGGTATCTGATGTTTTTATTTGTGCAACTAATCTGAAATTCTAAAATGTTAGAAACTATTCTTAACTGAAACAATAATCCTTAATCACGGCGTTTTTTCAAATTTGAATGTTGATTTTCCAAACGTCTCTTTTTAACTAATTGCTCATTTGTTAATTTTTTCTTCTTATCCTTAAACGGATTGTCACTCATTTTAAATTCAATCATGATCGGTGTGCCATGTAACTTCAACACTGTCCGGAAGGTATTTTCTAAATACTTCATATAACTATTTGGCGTCTTATCCGTTTGATTACCATGAATAATAATACGTGGTGGATTTTTGCCACCAAGATGAGCATAACGAAACTTAATTCTACGACCATTGACCATCGGTGGCTGATGATCAGCAACAGCATCTTCCAACACACGAGTTAAGCGAGGTGTCGGAATTTGTGCCATAGCAGACTCATAAGCCTGTTTAACAGACTTAAATAACAAACCTACTCCACTTCCGTGTAGGGCAGAGATAAAATGAGTATTAGCAAAATTTAAGAATGGGATGCGACGTTCAATATTGGTCGTTACCCAGTCGCGTTCACCTTTTTCTAAACCATCCCACTTATTAACAGCAATAACTAGAGCACGTCCACTTTGTAAAATGAGTCCGGCAAGGTGGAGATCTTGTTCCACAATGCCATCGTGTGCATCTAATACTAATAAAACAACGTTAGCTTCTTCTAAGGCCTGTAATGTTTTTACGATACTGAATTTTTCTAACATTTCAGATACTTTAGAACGTCTACGTACCCCAGCCGTATCAATTAGGGTATAACGAGTACCATCTTTTTCAAATGGGATATGAATACTATCTCGCGTGGTACCGGGCTCATCAAAAGCGACTACGCGTTCTTCACCCATAATACGATTGATTAATGTCGATTTACCTACATTCGGCCGCCCTAAAACAGCCAGACGAATCCCCATTCTCGTTTCTTCATTTTCTTCTTCTTCATCACTTTCTACTGCCAATGCTGCTGGCAGGATATCAGTGATTGCGGCGATCAAGTTAGCCGTACCACGGCCTTGTGAAGCAGAAATAACTTGTGGTTCACCCAAGCCTAGAGCATAAAAATCTGCAGAAACCAGCTCACGCTGTTCACCTTCTGACTTATTAATTACTAAAATTATAGGCTTACCAACATTGCGTAAGGTTTGGGCAATATTTTGGTCGTCTGAGGTCATTCCAGCACGACCGTCGACTAGAAATAATACTAAATCAGATTCTTGTATGGCCAGATCTGCTTGCTTACGCATTAAACCAGACATACTGTCGGCTTGTTCTGTCATACCACCGGTGTCAATCAAAATAAAGTCACAGCCATCACTTTTAACTGTGCCATAAATTCTGTCACGAGTTAGGCCTGAGAAATCAGCAACCAAGGCATCTCGACTTTTTGTTAAACGGTTAAATAGCGTTGATTTACCAACATTAGGACGCCCTACTAAGGCGATAACTGACTTCATATTATTTGATCCGGAATGCGGTTAATGTTCCATCGGCGGCCATAACATAGACCAAATCATTGCTCACCACTGGTTTGCTACGGATAGCAGTACTGGCAACTTTAACGCGCGCAGTAAAACGACCATCTTGACGAGATATCCAGTGTATGTAACCTTCAAAATCGCCGACAATCAAATTGTCACCGACCACAACTGGCGCTGTCAGTTGACGTCTTAATAAACGTGTTTGTCGCCAAAGAGAATCACCTGATCCATCTTGTAAGGCCCAAACATTGCCTTCATCGTCACTAACATAAACAGCATCACCGACAACAACATCTAAACCAGAACGTGAAGACATATCGTGAGTCCACAGAAAAGTCCCATCATCAAGAGATAAAGCAACTACACGGCCGTGATAAGCGACAACATAGACTGTATTGTTTACAACAACAGGATCTGCATCTATATCAACTAGGCGATCAAGTTCTGTTCTACCGCGAGGCACTGCAATACTTTTCTCCCACATTACCTTGCCATCGATAATCGACAAAGCCACTAATTTGCCATTGGCATAGCCAGCAATTACTTTATCGTCAGCTAATACAGGTGCACTAGCACCACGTAAGCTTAATAAAGGCACCGCACGTTGATAATTCCATAGCACATGACCATCCGTCTTAGATAGCCCCGTCATGCGTCCATCAGAAGTGCTGGCGACAACAACCCCCTGAGTAGCTTTTGGTGGTGCGAGTACTTCACTGCTTAACTTCACTTTCCAAAGTAAATTGCCGTTAAGTTCATCTAATGCGAGTATTAGACCATCTTTAGTACCTACTAGAATAAGGCCTTCACCGCCGCCAACACCCGTAGCCACTGGGACTTTAAGGTTTACCCGCCATTGACGTTTACCCGTTTGGGCATCATAGCTATTCACTTCGCCTTGCGAATCAACTGCGATAACATTATCTCCCTGTATCCAAGGCGCTAGACTACTGTAGATATCATCAGAGCCACCAGTATCGGTCGACCATGCAATTGTCGGTTCAAATTCATGGTTAAATTCTGTTAATTCTGTAGCTGGCACTTCGTAAACATCATCCTTAAACCAGCCACTTACCGTACCACAAGCTGTTAGTGTTGAAATTAAAGCAAACACAAAAGTAATTCGATACATTTTAGCTATCATTGAGGTATAGCCACATCATCAAGTTTAAGTTGTATTATGCTCTGACGAGGCTGACCTTGTCCTAGTGTCATCAACGCAGTTTGATATGCTGACCTTGCCTCGCTATCTTTACCTTGCGCCATTAGAATATCGCCTTGTAGCTCAGAAAATAGTGATGAGAAACTGACTGATCTAGGCTGCGCTAATAACTCAAGTGCTAGATCGAATTTTGATTCTAATAATAATAATTCGCTAAGTCGTAACTGTGCCAGTGATTTGTGACCTGATAACTCAGCATGGTCAATTATCCACTGCAGATAAGTTTTGGCAGTTTCATTATCATTAAGTTCAACTGCTTTTTTAGCCATATCAAAAGCGGCAAAAACAGCATATGGCGTTGATGAAAATTCACTTAAAAGTAGCTGAGTTTTTTCGTCTGCTTCAACTTTTTTATCTTCAGTTAGTAATGTTACTAATTGTTGATAGCTCGACGATGCTTGTTCAGCCAATGTTGTCTGGTAATTAAGCCAATAGCGACCTGAGAATAGCAGTGCTACACCAAATACGATTCCGATAATTACAGCGCGACCATTATCTCGCCACCACTGTTTTATTTCTTCACCTTTTTCATCATCTGAAGCGTAAATGTCCATCTATTCAGTCCTCGGTTGCCGTTATAGCAAATTATTAATTTTATACAACCTCTAATTATACGTTGTTCTACAGTGAAAGTGGTTAAGACATTTTCCCGCACCAACATGTTACATCAAGCAAGCCTACGCACCACAACTGTGCAATTAGTTATAATAAAGTGAATGCGGTCATTGTTAAGTTACTGAATTACATATACATGTCTATTTTGGTGCAATAATTGCTTAAAGTTGAGTTCATTTTATTAATTGCAAAGGAAATCACAGTGCATGACGCTACTGATGTTCTATTTATTTTACTAGGCGCTATAATGGTGCTTGCTATGCATGCTGGATTTGCTTTTTTAGAAGTCGGTACAGTGCGTAAAAAAAATCAAGTTAATGCTCTAGTCAAGATCATTGTGGATTTTGCGATATCAACTATTGCCTACTTTTTTATCGGTTACAGCATCGCTTATGGTGTGGATTTCTTTCAAGCTGCGCCCAAATTAATAGACAGTAATGGTTACGAGCTAGTGAAATTCTTTTTCTTACTAACTTTTGCTGCCGCTATTCCTGCAATCGTCTCTGGCGGCATTGCCGAACGGGCGAAATTTAATCCGCAACTTATCGCAACGTTTATGTTGGCTGGTTTTATATATCCATTATTTGAAGGTATAAGCTGGAATAACATGTTTGGTTTCCAATCTTGGTTAGAAACTACTTATGGCGCAAGTTTTCATGATTTTGCCGGTTCAGTTGTAGTTCACGGTGTAGGCGGATGGATTGCGTTAGCGGCAGTTTTACATCTCGGTCCCCGTCATGGACGTTATGGTAAAAAAGGAGAAATATTTGCACATCCTCCCTCGAATATTCCTTTTCTAGCATTAGGTGCATGGATACTCACTGTAGGCTGGTTTGGTTTCAATGTAATGTCAGCACAAGAAGTGGGTGGTATTAGTGGTCTCGTAGCCGTTAATTCATTAATGGCAATGGTAGGTGGCATATTAGTCGCTTGCTTAGTAGGACGTAATGATCCTGGTTTCGTACATAACGGTCCATTAGCAGGATTAGTCGCCATTTGTGCGGGCTCAGACGTTATGCATCCCCTAGGGGCGCTTGTAACTGGTGGTATTGCAGGTGGTTTATTCGTATATGCCTTTACCCTCACCCAAAACAAGTGGAAAATAGATGATGTTCTTGGTGTTTGGCCTTTACATGGTATTTGCGGGCTTTGGGGAGGGGTTGCAGCTGGTATATTTGGTCAACAGGCACTTGGTGGCCTGGGTGGTGTAAGTCTGCCTTCACAACTTATCGGTACTGCCTTGGGTATCAGCATCGCATTTATCGGTGGTTATGTGGTCTATGGAATACTTAAAAAAGTAATGGGCTTACGCTTGTCCCAAGAAGAAGAATATGATGGCGCAGATTTGAGCATACATAAGATAAGTTCTACACCAGCTAACGATTAATTCAAGAGTTCGATGAAATACATGGAAGTAGTTCATCGAATATTTCATTTATTTAAATTTTGAGGCTAATTGGTGGAGAAGTATTTCGATAAGCAATCTTGTTGAAAGATTTCAAGAACATATTTAGCGGATGATACCACCTTGTTGGATATTCAAGAACTCACATAAAATAGCTAATTCAGGCTGATCTTGGCTAAGTTGTTCCAGTTTCAACTCAGCCTCCTCAATTCGTAAGCCTGAACGATAGACTAATTTATAAGCTTGTTTGATATTCTTTATTTGCTCATCAGAAAAATGGCGACGACGCAAGCCTTCAACATTAACGCCAATTGGTTTTGCCATATGCCCTGAAACTAAAACATAGGGCGGTATGTTACGCGAAATAACACTACCCATAGCGCTAAAAGCATATGAACCAATTTTATTAAACTGGCTGACTAAGCTGAAGCCCCCGAGGATAACAAAATCATCAATACTAACGTGACCCGCTAATGATGTGTTGTTTGCGATAATATTATCGTTACCCAAAATACAATCATGAGCTATATGTACATATGCCATGATCCAATTATCGCTACCTATCTTAGTAATGCCCCCGCCCTGAACTGTCCCGCGATTAACGGTAACAGATTCACGAATGAGGTTATTATCGCCAATTTCTAATAATGTGGCTTCACCAGCATATTTTTTATCTTGGGGATCTTCTCCGATCGACGAAAATTGGTATATTTTATTATTATTACCAATCTTTGTCGGTCCATTGATCACAACATGAGGGCCGATTTCACAATTAGCGCCAATCTCAACGTTTGCACCAATGATTGAATAGGCACCGATAGTTACGTTATCGGCAAGGATCGCCGAAGGATCAATGATTGCTGTTTTGTGGATCATTTAGGCATTTCTTGATGCACACACATAATATCTGCAGAAACAACTGTCTCACCATCAACAGACGCTTCAGCACTGAATTTCCAAAAATTACGTTTATTTTTAACTAATTTAACTTCTAATCTTAGCTGATCACCAGGTTCGACAGGTTTCTTAAATCGGGCGTTATCGATACCTGCAAGGTAATAAAGTGCATTATCAGACTGTACATCATCAGCCGTCTTAAATGCCAATAATCCAGTCGCTTGAGCCAAAGCCTCAAGTATTAATACGCCAGGCATAATGACTCTCTGAGGGAAGTGACCAGTAAATTGTGGTTCATTGAATGTAATATTCTTAATTGCAACTAAATGTTCGCCTGGCGTATATTCAATAACACGATCGACTAATAAAAATGGATACCGATGAGGTAACAATCGCTGTATTTCATGTATATCGATAGTGTTCAATGCTGTGATCCTTAACGTTTTGTTAATTAGATTAATATTATGTCTATTTTTAGCTTAGCAGTAGTAAATACGTCAATCAGGATAAATCTATATTAATTTTTTCTCTAATTCTTTAACCCGTGCGACTAATTTATCCATTTGTCGGTAGCGTATTACATTTTTATGCCACTGTGCTGTTGGTTCAGCAGGTATACCTGAAGAATACACTCCAGAACTAGTAATTGACTTAGTAACCATGGTCATTCCGGTCAGTTGCACGCCATCAGCAATAGAAAGATGGCCGCCAATACCTACACCTCCGCCAATTACACAATTATTGCCAATTGTAGTACTACCAGCGATGCCAACACAGCCGGCAATCACAGTATGATCACCGATAATCGTATTGTGTCCAATTTGGATTTGATTATCTAACTTCACTCCTTGGCCAATAACCGTATTCTCAATTGCTCCACGGTCTATCGTTGTATTAGCGCCGATTTCGACATCGTCGCCAATTATAACACTACCAATTTGAGGTACTTTTATCCATGCACCTTGATCATTAGCAATGCCAAAGCCATCAGCACCAATAACTACCCCTGGATGGATAATACAACGCTCACCGATTTGAACACCTTCACATAAGGTGATATTAGCAGTTAGCCTTGATCCTGTCCCGACTTTAACTCCCGCAAGAATTACACAGTTAGGACCAATTACTACGCTCGCTGCTATTTCGACACCTGATTCAATCACTACATGTGGAGCTATCGAGGCACTCTCATGTATCAACGCATCAGGACTTATTACTGCATTAGCGGAAATTCCAGCATTATAATATCTTAAGGGATTGAGTAATCTGGTCGCCTTAGCATAGGCCACGTATGGATCGTCTACGACTATCGCGTTATTAGGCGCTAGTGTAGCGGCTTCGGCTGATACAATAACTGCACCAGCCGAACTCGTAGCTAGAAACTTTTTATATTTTAAATTTGATAAAAAGCTAATTTGCTGTTTTGAAGCGTGCTTCAATGTTGCAAAGCTATCTACTAGAAATGATTCATCGCCAACTACAACACCGTCAATATGTTTAGCTATTTCAGCTAGTGTCCAAGCCACTATATAACTCGTCTACTTTTGAGCTTTAAGTAATTCTAATACTTTGGCCGTCATATCTACCTTTTCACTAGCATAAATTACGCCTTGATATACAACCAAGTCATAAGATTCTTTTTTAGCTAGATCAACAATAGTTTGTGCAATTTTTTGTTCTAATTTGCGTAATTCTTCATTACGACGAATAGATAAATCTTCGCTATATTCATCTTGTAGACGTTTTAATTCGCGTTGGTCAGACAAGATTTTACGTTCTTTGGTTTTTTGTTCATCAGCACCGAGGATCGCACCATCTTTTGCTAATTTATCTTGATCGGCTCTTAGGTTTTTAAGCTTACCTTCTAATGATTTACCTCGCGCCGAAAATTCTTTTTCTAAACGAGATAATGCCTGTGTTTTTTGAGGCGATTGATCAAGAACGGCACCTGCATTGACAACACCTATTTTCAATTCTGCTGCATTTACTGATGTGCCTACAACAGCAAGTGCCAATAACAACCAACTTAACTTCATTTTTTTCACACTTTTCTCCATTGCAATTTAACTAAAATGTTGAGCCTAACGAGAACTGGAAGGATTCGGTAGTATCACCTACTTGCTCATTAAATGGTGCCGCCACACTGAATGACATCGCACCAAATGGTGATATCCATATGGCAGAGAGACCTGCAGAATAACGTAATAAACTAGTATCAAAATCCTCATTGACGTCGTAGACATTACCAAAATCAGTAAATGCGCTCAAACGAAATGATTTTAATGTTTTTTTCATGAACGGTACAGGAAAGATAATTTCAGCACCACCTGTTACTAGGAAGTTACCACCTAATGCTTGTCCATCTTCTTTAATACCTAATGTATTTGATTGGAAGCCTCGTACACTTCGCATACCGCCGGCGTAGAAATTTTGGAAGAATGGTAATTCTTCTGTATCACCATAACCATCTGCATAACCAAGATTACCGCCTAAAGCTAGTGTCAAAGAATCACTAATTGGGTGATACCAATCATTTTTATAACGTAATTTATAATATTGTAGTGACCCAACAGGTACTGAGACTTCAGCAGATAAACTTTGGTTCATACCATTTGTTGGCAAAGTTGCATTGTCGCGACTATCGTTTGACCAGCCTAACGTTAGAGTCCAAGTATCAAACTCAGTGCCTTCTTTATCAACAAAGTCTTGGTAGCGCTGGATAACATTATCGTTAGGAAGCTTCAGTGTTGTGTTTTCATAACCTAATGCTAAGCGAATGCGGTTTGATTCCGAAATCGGGATACCAAAGCTAATATCTCCACCCCATACATCGGTGTTATAACGAGCTAAATTAGCTTCTGTTGTATCTGTTTGCCTATAAAAGGCATTAAAGCCTTGGCTAATGCCGTCAACTGTCGCAAACGGATTGGTATAACCAAAGCTATAGACGGTGTTTACACTACTGTTATTAAAACCAAAGTTAATATGTTTACCACTACCTAAAAAGTTCTTTTGGGTAACATTGGCATTAAATATCAAACCATCTGACTGTGAAAAACCTATACCAGCAGACAAACTACCTGAGGCCATCTCGGTCACATTATAATTGAGGTCGACTTGATCTGCCGTAGCGGAAACTGGATTCGTTTCAACGTTTACATCTTCAAAATAACCGAGGCGTTGAATCCTAGCACGAGATTGATTTACATCCTTAGTCGAGATCCATGATGCTTCTTGCTGACGCATTTCGCGGCGTAAAACTACATCACGTGTTTTACTATTACCCGCAATATTAATTCTGCGGACATAAGCGCGACGGCCGGGGTCTATAAAGAAGGTAAGTGAAACCTCTTTATTTTCACGGTCGATCGATGGGACCGCATTAACATTCGCAAAGGCATAACCATCATCACCTAAACGGCCAGTTAAAGATTCGGTAGTTTTAGTGATTGCCTTGCGCGAGAAAACAGCATCTTTTCTAATCGTCACTAATTCAAATAATTCATTTTCTGGCGCGATCAAATCACCAGCGAGGCGTACTTCTTTTATCTTATAACGCTCACCTTCTGAAATATTAATGGTGATAAACATGTGTTTTTTATCATCGGTAATAGTCACTTGAGTAGATTCCACGGTGAAATCTACATAGCCCCGATCTAAATAAAATGAGCGTAACGTTTCCAGATCAGCTGATAATTTTTGACGTGAATATTGATTGTCACTGGTAAAAACTGACAACCAACCACCTGTAGTTGATTCAAAATCTGCAAGTAAATCTTCTTCTTCATAGGCCGTGTTACCTACAATATTGATACTGCCGATAGTTGCGATCACGCCTTCCGCCATCGTAATACGAACTGCAACACGATTGCGAGATAAAGGCGTCACCTCAGATTCAATCGTAACGCCGTATTTTCCACGGCTGAAATATTGGCGTTCTAATTCGAGCTCTACACGCTCAAGCATTGCTTTTTCGTATACTTGGCCTTCAGAGAAGCCAATTTGACTAAGTGATTTTAATAATTCTTTACTATCAAGATCTTTATTACCAATAAACTCAATACTCGATATCGCTGGTCGTTCACTGACTTTAATGACTAAGACGCCATCTTGATGTTCCACTTCAACGTCATTGAAATATTTTGATTTAAATAGCGCACGAATGATGCTTTTTGCATCATTATCTGTCATCTCGTCGCCAACTTTCACAGTCAGAAAGTTAAAGACAGTACCTGCCGAGATGCGCTGTAATCCCTCAACCCGAATATCTTTTATAGTAAAAGACTCTGCCAAAGCTATGCTGGTGAGTAACAGTAATACAATTATCTGAAGTATCTTTGTCATTATTATTAAGTTTTCACGGACGAAAAAACGCTAGTGTAACCGTAATTTGCCCCATTATCCAAACAGTCTTGATAAGTCATTGAAAAAGGCCAGAAACATTAGCATCAAAAGTAATACGATACCAACCTTTTGCCCTTGTAATTGGGCCTGTTCAGATAAAGGTGAGCCACGTAACCATTCCACAAAATACATCGCTAAATGGCCACCATCTAATATAGGAATGGGCAACAAATTCAATATTCCTAAACTAATGCTAATCATTGCTAAAAAGCTGATGAATGACATTACACCGCGTTCTGCTGAAGCACCAGCATATTGCGCGATAGTAATTGGACCACCGATATTTTTACTTGATACGGTTCCTAACAACATTCCGCCGAGACTTTTAACTGTCGCACTAGAAAATTGCCACGTTTCAAGCACCGCCTGACCTAATGCAGAGATGGGTGAATATCGTAATTCTGCTTCTAAATCACTTGGCATGGTGGTCTGACTAACATCAACTCCCGCTCCAATTTTCCCTACATTATCCGTAGTTCGCTGCGGCATTAAGATTACACTTATATTTTGCTCAGTTCGTTTAATCTTAACCATTAGTTCGCTCTCAGGGTTAGCTCTAATCAATGCTACCCAACCTGACCAACTATCAATGGCCACATCATCGGCAGCTATTAATTCGTCACCGATTTGTAGACCAGCACGGTCGGCCGCTCCGCCTTCTATAATTGAACCCAGAACAGGTTTAAAAGCGATGTTAATGGGGCTGATTCCTAACACCTGTAGTAGTGACTCTGGTGCGGCAGAATCAAACCGCCACTTTGGTATATTCATTGAACGCGAGAGTTCAGTACCACCAGTATTTACGATTAACTCTGCAATGCCACCATTTTCTGCGATCTTAGCGATGGCTGTATGCACGGCATTCCAAGTTGGTGTATCACGACCATCAACACGGAGAATTTCATCACCTCCGATTAATTGCGCATAGGCAGCAGGTGATTCTGTCGCGACTTCATCAATAATTGACCGAAGGCCCGGAATACCGACAATAAAAATAATCCAGTACGCTAAAACTGCAAATAACAAATTCGCAATAGGCCCAGCAGCCACAATTGCGACGCGTGAACGTAGTGGTTTTCGATTGAATGTTTTATCTAAATCCTCAGCGGCAACATCACCTTCGCGTTCATCAAGCATCTTAACAAATCCACCCAAGGGAATAGCCGCTAAAATATATTCAGTGCCGTCTTTACCTTGTTTTTGCCATAAGGGTTTGCCAAATCCAACTGAAAACTTAAGAACCTTTACGCCACAGCGTCGAGCAACCCAAAAATGACCAAATTCATGCACCACAACCAATATTGCTAGCGCTAAAATAAAAAATAACAGTGACTGCATATTATAGTGTCAACTCTGTAGCTAAGGCACGCGCTAGGGCATCATCAGCTAATATTTGTTCTATTGTATCGCCATCATGTGCGGTGATTGTTGCTAATACCTGCTCAATGATTTTCGGGATTTGCGTGAACTTAATCTGTCTTTGTAAAAAGGCTTCAACAGCCACTTCATTGGCAGCATTTAAAATTGCCGTGCTAGTACCGCCAGCATTTAATGCTTGGTATGCCAATGCTAAACAAGGAAAGTGTTTATGATCAGCCACTGAAAAGTCTAGTCTACCTATGGTCGCCAAATTCAAAGGTTCAACACCTGATTCAATTCTATTAGGCCATGCCAGAGCATTTGCAATGGGCGTTCTCATGTCAGGATTACCCATCTGAGCCAATACTGAACCATCAACATAATCAACCATCGAATGAATGATGCTTTGACGATGTAACAACACATCAATTTGTGATGCTGGCAAACCAAACAGCCAATGAGCTTCAATCACCTCTAAGCCCTTATTCATCATCGTTGCAGAATCGACTGATATCTTTTGGCCCATTGACCAATTAGGATGAGCTACAGCTTGCTCTGGGGTCACATATTCAAGATCGGCCAAAGCATAATCTCTAAAAGGACCGCCAGATGCCGTTAGAATTATTTTACGTACACCCTTGCCATCATAATGATATTGTTGCTTTGAACCGACAGGCAAACATTGCCATATCGCATTGTGTTCGCTATCTACTGGCAATAAAGTCGCACCATGAGCTTCGACTTCACGCATAAACAGACCACCGCTCATCACTAAGGCCTCTTTATTTGCCAACATGATGTGTTTGCCAGCACGCGCGGCGGCAAGCGTTGGTAACAAACCTGCAGCGCCTACAATTGCAGCAACAACATAATCGGTATGTTCACTCTCGGCGACCGTCGATAATGCTTCTAAACCAAACATAACCTGCGTTGTACTACCAATAGCTTTTAATTTTTCGGCTAACTGCAAAGCTGCATGCTCATCCAACATTACAGCTATTTCAGGGTTAAAACATTGGCATTGTTCAAATAGTCTTTCTACTGACTGGTTTGCCGTAAGTGCATAAATCCAATATTTATCAGGATGCTGAGACAATACATCCAAAGTGCTAACGCCGATTGAGCCTGTTGAGCCTAATAGGGTCACAGCTTGCATTTAAAATGCTCCTAATAAAAACAAACCCGCGGTAAATACTGGCACTGCAGCGATTAAACTATCCATTCGATCTAACATACCACCATGACCGGGCAATAAATTACCGCTATCTTTAATGTTATGACAGCGCTTAAATAAGCTCTCGAAAAGGTCACCTACTACTGAAATAAGCAATGCAGTCAGCGATAATAATAACCATT
>JALIBN010000007.1 GCA_030576275.1 Pseudomonadota bacterium
CCACTCAGAACTTACTCTTCGAAAATGACGAGAAAGAAAAACGGGCTGCCGAGCTCGTTATCGCATCTAAGAAATTGCTCTTTCAAAACGAAGAGAAGGACAAACGAGCGGCCGAGCTCATCGTGGCGACTAAAGAGCTAATCTTTCAAAACGAAGAGAAAGAAAAACGGGCTACCGAGCTGGTTATTACCAATCAAGCGCTTAGCATCGCCGCTGCCGCCTTTGAGTCTTCAGCAGCCATCGTTGTAACAGATAAAAACAACAATATTCTACGTGTGAATCTTGCTTTTAATACTATTACAGGCCACACCGTCGAAGACGTCATCGGTCAGGAGCTCCCACCAATCCTGTTCGGTCACCAAGACAAGATACTCAATGAGGCGGCATGGTCGCGAGCCAACCAAGAGGGGCAGTGGGAAGGAGAAATATTGAGCATTCGCAAGAATGGTGAGGCTTATCAACAATTTCTCACTATTAAAGTAGTGAAAGATCAAGATGACGCAATCTCTTATTACGTATCTACATTTATTGACATTACCGAAAGAAGAGCAGTCGAGGATGAAATTAAGAGTCTAGCGTTCTATGACCCATTGACCCTGTTGCCCAATCGCCGCTTATTTGCCGACAGAGTCAAACATGCGCTACTCACCTGTAGTCGACTTGAACCAAGCTGTGCAGTGATGCTACTTGATATTGATCACTTTAAGACACTAAATGATAGCTTAGGACATCATTTCGGTGATTTACTTTTGCAACAAGTTGCGACGCGTATTTCACATTGTATCCGTGAAGCTGATACTGTCGCGCGAATGGGCGGTGATGAGTTTGTAGTGCTATTGGAAGCGTTAAGCATCGAAACGTTTGAAGCCGCGACTCAAACTGAAGTTATCGCTCAAAAAATATTGTACTCACTGAATCAACCCTACCAGCTTGATGGGCATGAATATCACTCCAGCGCTAGTATCGGAATGACAATATTCGGGGATAATAAAGTAGCGTTAGACGTAATATTAAAACAAGCTGATATTGCAATGTATCAAGCTAAAACCGACGGACGTAATTCCATATGCTTCTATGATCCCAAGATGCAAGAAGTTATTGTTGCCCGAGCCGACATGGAAAAAGATCTACGAGAAGCCATTAAAAACAATTCCTTTCAATTGTATTGTCAAATTCAGGTTGACAGTACTGGTCGCCCAATTGGCGCCGAAGCATTAATACGCTGGAAACACCCTGAGCGCGGCATTATTTGTCCATCCGACTTCATTGATTTGGCAGAAGAATCAAGACTGATTTTACCTATCGGACAATGGGTGCTAGATACTGCTTGTGCGCAGCTTAAAATATGGCAAAAAAACCCACTAACGCGAGACCTTGTCCTAAGTATCAACATAAGCGCCAGGCAATTTCATCAAAAAGACTTTGTAAAACAAGTCAAAGAAACCCTGCAAATGCATAAGGTTAACCCTGCACGACTCAAGCTAGAACTGACTGAAAGTATGTTGGTCAAAAATATCAGCGACATAATGAAAACAATGAATGCGCTGAACAAAATAGGTATCTGCTTTTCATTAGATGACTTTGGAACAGGCTACTCATCATTAAAATACCTTAAAATACTACCACTCAATGAATTGAAAATAGACCGGTCTTTTGTGCGTGATATTACGGCAGGTGCAAGTGATAAAGCCATTGTGATCGCGATTATTAGCATGGCGAATAGCTTGAATATTAATGTTATTGCCGAAGGGGTAGAAACCGAGGAGCAAAGACAATGCTTGTTAGATATCGGCTGCTCGGATTATCAAGGTTACCTCTTTGGTGAGCCGATGCCGATTGATGAGTTTGAAGCGTTGCTTAAGAAAGGCTGATTGTTAATCGACTACTAAATCGAGAGAAGCTAAGTTTCGATACGGACTCACTGTCCGTTGTGGGTTGTAAGGATACCTTTGAGACATTCGTCGCTTAAAAGCCAGAAGCAGTCAATCGTTTAACGCTCGCATAAGGCCCGCGAGGTACTAGCATCGTCTATGATGCATTAGTTAAAGATTTTTAACACCAGCTTGCCTCATCTTCTGGATTATTTAAAAGCTCTTCTAAATTAGCAAGAAGTACACGGTAACCTACGTTACCGTATAAGGTTTGACGGCCGCCATTAATAACATAAGAAGGACTTCCTTTTATACCTTGTTGATTTGATTTCTGGTAATCATTCATTAATGCGGACATAGCGGAGCCATCCTGGATGCTTGTATTAATTATATTTTGGCTTAAACCATTAGCTTTAATTAAATCAAAGAGAATCTCAAGGTTACCAATATCCAAAGCATCTTTAAAAAATGCTGTTCGAAATTTAAGCGCCATATCGATACTTTTGCTTTTATCATAGGTTATTTCTACAGCCTTTAGCACTAAATGAGCATTGGCAGAAGTTATAGGTCTAACCTCGCTCCATATCTTAGGGTTTATGTGAGCGTGTTCAAAGACCGATGCAGATTTCTGTATATGTTCTGCAAAACCCACGTACCCATTCTTTTGTTTCCATTGTGACTTTATTTTTGTTGGTACGTCACCGAACACATCGACATAGTAATATTGAAGTTCAATTTTATTTTCTAATTTTTGATTCAACTCATCGATACGTCGTTGTGCAATCCAAGCCCAAACACAAAGGATGTCGGTGTAATAATCTATGATCAGAAGTTTATTCATGAGAACCTTTAACAGTATGTTTAACAGACTCTTCGGTACGTTAAACATTTTTTAGTTTTATGGGTATTCATAGATTTTTGACTAGACATCATAATAATACCACACTCCGTTTAGTATATAGAAAAGACAAAACAAGAATTCGTATCCGTTTATCAGTCTTTTTATATTCTCTATAATTACAATTTTTCACCTTTTAATCAACCTATTAAAGCATAGTCAGAGTTACTATATTGGGTCGACAAGCGACCTTTGAACAATCCGTCACAAACGTGCCAACTATAGTCTTTGAACCCTACTAATCTATAGTTAGGTTGGTAGGGTTATGTGCTCTTTGCTTACGAATATTGTGTCACCATCATTTAATGAACACCACTTTTCTTTCGAGGCATTGAGTTACTTTACTCAAATCGAATACTCAGGGCTTGCCTTAAAATGCTGTCTATATTTCTTTCGAAGAGTAAAGAATACATAACAAATTTCAGTAACGGGAGATTTGCCATGAAGAATACTCAAGATAACTTTTCTGTATATGTCGGGCTTGATTGGGCTGACAAAAAGCACGATATATGTGTTCAAGTTAAAGGAGAGAGTCTGCGTACGTTTAGCGTGATTTCACATTCACCTGAATCGATCGACGATTGGATCCAAAGCTTACACCAAAAAGTGAAAGGCAATACCGCTATTGCAGTGGAGTTAAACAAAGGACCTATAGTCTACGCATCACAAAAATATAGCTTCGTCACGGTCTACCCTATTCATGGATTAACACTTGCACGATACCGACAAGCCATGTTCCCAAGTGGTTCGAAAGACGATCCGTCCGACGCTGAGTTAGCGTTAGATATGATGCTAAATTACCCAAAAAAGATAACACCTTTAAAACCTAGCAGTGAAAAAAACAAGAACATTAACGCTTTTGGTTGAGCAACGTAGATTATTAGTAGACGATAAACGCCGGCATGCTATCGTCTCATAAGTGCTCTGAAACAATATTACACACAACCATTAAATTGGTTCTCACACCGAGACACAGCACTATTCTGTCAGTTCCTCATTAGATTTCCAAACTTAGGCGAATTGAAGCCTGTTCGAACAAGCACGGTAGCGAAGCTACTAAACTCGAAGGACGGCCCAGCGGTCAAAAAGACACCCGCGCGTATTGCATCTATCAGAGACGCCATTCCCCTCACTAACGATGATTCCCTCATTGTGCCAGATCAAGCTTTTGTCGTTGCACTCGCTAAACAAATGCTGGTATTAATTGATAATATTCGAGAATACGATACCCAAATAAGTAACCTTTTTACCAGCATGGAAGATGCCTCTATATTTATCTCACTACCTGGCACAGGAACTTGTCTTGCTCCTAGGCTTTTAGCTGCATTAGGTGAAGATAAGTCCCGTTTCAACAGTGCACAAGAAATACAAAACTATGCGGGTTTATCACCCGTAACTGAACGTAGTGACCAAAAGAACTGGGTTCACTGGCGTTGGCAATGCTCAAAATTCATTCGTCAGAGCTTTATAGAATGGGCGGCGAAAAGTGTTGGACAATCTTATTGGGCAGGCCTTTATTATGCCCAACAAAAAGCAAAAGGTAACTCACATCAATCAGCGGTAAGAGCGCTGGCTTATAAGTAGGTAAGGATCCTTTTTAAATGTTGGAAAATGGGGATAGCTTATAATGAATCAAAATATTTAAAAGCGTTGAAAGAGAGAGGCTCACCTCTTTTAACTGCATAAAAAGCTTGTTGAATGACTCAGGGCGTGAAGCAGCCATTCGTCTAGCCATGGCCACCGCAGTAATCAGCTGACGCATCAGCAGTCGTCAGGAGTGACTTACAAACTCCATTATTATCACGCAACCTGAATACCTAAATGAGTACCATCGAAGCCGCAATATTTTAAATGTCCTGTTATTCCAAAGTTGAGTATAATGGGTCATTAAACTGCTTATCAAGTAGTTATGTCAGATATTCAAAACAAAAAAACTCACTGGAAACATCATGTCTATCAAAAAACTATCGCTAGCACTTGGGCTTGCAGTATTACTACCTATGTCAGCGACCGCTATAGTATTTCCTGTCGCGCCTACTGGCGGCGGAACAGATACTGTAAATCGTGGCTATGCGGCCTTAAAATGGACGTTTGGCAAGACAATGACGCCAGAGTTTGTCTTGGGTTTTCGTCATGCTCAAGTTGACGCGAATGGTGACACTGATGGTGGCGATATTTCGATGTCATTCAATCTAGTGGGTGGGGTTACGCCAGGTAAATTACGTGCTAAATATTTTAATGGTCAAGAAAAAGTACAAAGTGAAGTCGGTGCAGGTTATGACTTTAGCAATGGCTTGTTTGCAGGCATTAGTCTTCAAGGCCCTTATTCTAATATTGGTGTTGATTACCTGTTCAAAGCAAGCTCCCCGTTTGAACCGTTCTTTATGCTAAATACACTGAAAACAAATGACAAGCCGGCGGCTACAACCTGCCCTGCTAACTATGTATATACTGCTGGTCAATGCTCCTTTCAACCAAATTAATATAATTCCTGTCACAACATAATAAAAAGCCGTAATAGATTGACTTATTGCGGCTTTTTATTATCATACAACGCTAACATTAACTCTCGACCTTAACCTTAGCCCCCCATATTCCAATGTTTTTCCACTTCTAGACAAGTCAATGATTTTACTGAGTGCTACAGAGTAAGCTCATTAGCTCTTATCTCGACAAGTGCTTTAACACAGTAATCAAAGAACTTAGATTTAATCTCCTTTGGAGTATACCTAGGGTCTACATCGTTAAATATCTTAGTAGCAATTGCAATCTCATCGGGGTCAGTCGACCCTCTTAAAGCATCCTCTACACTAGAGAAGCGCTGTTTAAGGGATTGGTATTTACCTGCCATACTGGATGCCATATTGCATTTTATAACATCTTCTACTAGCTCACCTGCCGACACGCTCACTGCAAATAAGAGGAGCCCTAATATGATCGCCTGCTTCATGACTGCACCTCGAGTTATGTCAGTATTTGACGTGTAGCTTGTTGTTAACGGGAAGACTATTTCCCTTTAATTCTTACACATATACTGACTGTAATGCCTAGTAAGTAAATATGCAAGACAAAACAGGGCGTTATGCTCCGTCGGCTTACTTCCCTTAATTTCAAAGTATATATTACTTATTCAGATAGATTGAGATGCAATGTCTGCTTTGGGTCGTTAGCTGTCATTTTTTCCATTATTAGCAGTTAGTCTAGCTATGAGTACAATTGTAATAACAATCCAACCGTAAGGATACGGAAAATATCCGATGGAAAATGCTAACAATGTTGCTATAAGTAATGTAACTAGCAGGGCTGAAAACCAATCAATTTTAATATTTGTCTCCTTTGTGCCATTACCGGTCATTGATGTAGCCATCAATACATTACTTAGCCTTCCTCTGCATTGATTGGCTAGCTGTATTTTCTGGACTAGATCGTTTATCTACAATCCAAAACATTCTAATCAGTATTAATCTGCGTATTGAACTGTGCTGATTGACAAACTATTGTAATCAAGCCCATGTTAATATATTTTTACAGTCTGGAGCAGCTTTAAGATTAGTGAGTGTAAACAAATACGGGTTTATGATGCTAAAAGTTATAAGAATACTCAATACTTATACATTAAGTGGCTGCAAAGAATTACTCTTTCCACATAACGTGAAAGATAAATCAGCTATTGAGAGCTAGTCATGGAAAATGAAGAACTACGGTTTCAAGAAGAAGATAAATCAGCTATTGAGCTAGTCATAGCTAATAAAGAAC
>JALIBN010000008.1 GCA_030576275.1 Pseudomonadota bacterium
GGTTCTGCGCCTCGGAGATGCTTAGTACTGTTTGCTTATCACTCATTTATCGGATCTTAGCCCAATGGCAAAAATTGAATATAGAGGGTTTTGCAACGGTTATTTACTTTGTTAGCCCCCGACACACTCATTTATCACTAATATCAACCGAGTCAAACCCTATTAGTTTTTGGGGGATTCAGGATGAAACTTACATTTTTTCAGCAGATTTGATTGCCTCGTCTAAAACTCTTCCTAAACCACCAGATACTTCTGCTGACTTGAGCGCATCAAGATTGACTGGATTACCAACGATCACTACACCCCCCATACCATAGCCGATATGCGGATCACACTGATAAACATAGACACCTTCTTTTTCGAATTTGTGACTGAAATTATCACCTAATTTGGTTGTGAATTTATCGGCCCCTTTAGGTACCAACATCATCTGAACATTATGTGTAGGCATGTTCCTCCAGCTCACAGAGTCTCCCGGCGATATTTCTACAACCATCGGTTCAAATTTGACCGCTTGAGCCATCACGGTTTTATCTGCCGCGAAAGCGGTCGAAAAAGACAGTACAGATAACAATAATCCTGTAATTAGTGCGGTTTTCAGCTTTGTCATTTTTTTCTCCTTCTGTTTAAGGACATCCTTTTAATGTTCGAAAGGATGCTTCACTATTTACGTCAATAAAATCTAGAAAAAGTTCCATATATTTGTGACACCTCTTTTACAAAATGGTGTTTATCTCAGAATAGTAAAATAAGAGTTGGCCTACGGTGAGGTGAAAACTACCGAAAATTACACACAAGTTCTTAAACAGGAGCCGAGGATGTTAAAAGCACTTTAAGCCGATGAATATACCAATCTCAAGATATAGATAGCTGACTTATCTTTAAAATATAGAACACGCGATACTGATATTGGATAAGGCTTGCCGCGAATTCATTTGTTCCAGTAAAGAATATAATGCCTGACGACACTGCTCTAGATGTTGAGTCGTAAATATTTCCGCTTCACTCTGTACATACTCTCCTAACGGCAACCCTTCGTCATCTAGTGCAAGAAAAGAACTGACGGTATTGTCCTGAGCCTCCAGATGGAACTGAAGTGCCCATACATTTTCACCTAATTTAAATCCTTGATACGGCGTAATAGCGCTAGACGCAAAAGGAATCGCACCATCTGGTAGCTCAAAACAATCATAGTGCCAACTTAGTGGAACTAGCGTATCAGGCATCCAATTAGCACAGGAATCCGTTTTGGTAATAGCATGCCAACCCACTTCCTGTTCCGCATTTCTATAAACATCAGCGCCCATTGAACTGGCAATTAACTGCCCGCCTAAACAGATGCCAAGAATAGTTTTATCTGACTCAATGGCTTCTTTAATTATCTTTTTTTCAGCGACAAGCCAAGAATGTATGTCTTCATCATAAGCGCTCATCGGCCCGCCCATAATCAATAACCAATCAAATTGTTCAACTGTTGGCAAAGATTCATTTAAATCTAAACGGTACGTTTGCAATTGGAAGTCTTTATCTGCAAACCAATCCGTCATCGAACCTATCCATTCACCTTCTGCATGTTGAAATACTGCTACCTTCTGCATCAAAAACCTCAATAAAAACTCTAATTATTCTTAATTTACTTAAGCTAATTAGTAGGCTTTTTATTACTCAAATCAAAGTGATTTATCGGGAATCAATCGTAACGCTTAAATGTGAATAAATGCCTTATATAAATTAAATACACTGATCAAACTTATCAATGAACCGACCAGCATCAACAACGTTTTGGTATTGAGATGACGGGTGACGTATGCGGCAAAAGGTGCGGCAAATAAGCCACCAATCACCAAGCCGGCAACAATGATCCAGACGCTTTGATCTAGAATTGAAAATAGTGCTGTAGCAACAGTAACGGTGAGAAAAAACTCAGCAAAGTTCACTGAACCAATGGTAGTTCTAGGATCATGTCCAGATCCTACCAATGAGGTTGTTACAATTGGTCCCCAACCGCCACCACCTGTGGTATCCATAAGGCCACCAAAAAGTGCTAGAGGCGCAATCTTCAAAGCCTTAATTTCGTAGCGTGCTTGAATTTGTCGAAAAGCCTTACTTAATACATAGAGGCCCATCACCAATAAATACAAACTGATGTATGGCTTCAACACGTTGCCATCTATACTGCTCAAAATATAGGTGCCGATCAAGCCTCCAACAATGCCAGGGATGAGCAAACTAAACAATAGTTTTTTATTAACGTTGCCCATTTTTAGATGCGATACACCAGACACTCCAGAGGTGAAGACTTCCGCCAAATGTGTTGCGCCACTCGCCATGGCTGGCGATGCACCAACTGAAAGTAAAAAACTGCTTGATGTAATGCCATAAGCCATACCTAGTGCGCCATCAATAATTTGTGCGATTAGCCCTACCAGTAAGGCACTCCAAAACATCGGGTCATGCATGGCATCAGTAATAATTTCTGAGCCGCTTCGAATATTGCCACCTAAAAACAAACGATAGGCTAAATATAAAAGCAGTCCAGTTAAGATTGCAAATACCAAATAGCTGGCAATACGAAGTAATGGGTGATCAGACGGGTGGGTTACTTCATATTCTAGTGGTGGAATACCAAGTGCCTCATGTTCTTGGTTAATAGATTTATCATCTATATCTAATCTACGAATTTTCATAATACGCGTTCCGAGTAATGGCAAGCAGGGCATAGTTGCACTGATTTAAGAACGCTATTTTATGATGCTTTCTTTATTTAATTAAAGACTGTATATTTATTTTATTATACCATTTGGTTATATTAAAATCGGTTGCGTTAAGTTTTAAAATTAGACCAAAGCAATCCCCTAATACGATCGACCACATCAAAATTAAAGTCTCATTTGTTAAAAGAAGATACGCTGTTTGATTATCTGGGTTCATTTAGCCTACATTGCCAAATTTATCAACTAACACTACAAAAATCCGATATAAACGGAACTTTTGAACAAGACTACCGTCATACAGTCCTGTAATAACACCTGATGTCGCAAAATGACTAGAACTAATAATAACGACACATAACAACGTAAAATTGTAAGGAACACCAAGCATGATAGAGGCAAGTTTGACTAATTCACAGATTGCGGTTCAACAACTTAAAACCTACATCAGCAAGCAGATTATTGGACAAGAAGTTTTGGTAGAACGCATGCTCATCGCACTATTAGCCGATGGACATATATTGGTTGAAGGTGCCCCAGGATTAGCTAAAACGCGGGCGATTAATGTGCTGAGCAGAGGCATTGAAGCGAACTTCCATCGTGTGCAGTTCACCCCGGATTTATTACCTGCTGATTTAACTGGTACCGAAATCTACCGCCCACAACAAGGGAACTTTGAATTTCAAAAAGGCCCGTTATTTCATAACCTAATTCTGGCAGATGAGATCAATCGTTCACCGGCTAAAGTGCAAGCCGCATTATTAGAAGCGATGGCAGAAAGACAAATTACGGTCGGTGCGGCGACCTATCCATTGCCCGAGTTATTTATGGTGATGGCGACACAAAACCCGATTGAGCAGGAAGGTACTTATCCACTTCCCGAGGCGCAATTAGATCGCTTTATGTTGCATGTAAAAATTGACTATCCACATGCTCAACATGAAAAAGATATTTTACATTTAGCTCGTGCAGAAGCACGCGGCGAACTCAATTCAGCTCCATCGGGACAAACAAAGATTAGCCAACAAAGCTTATTAACTGCACGAAAAGAAGTGTTAGATGTGTTTATGAGTGATGCCTTGGAAGAGTATTTATTGCAACTCATTATCGCTACACGTAACCCAAGTGTTTATGGCGAAGACATGGCCTCATGGATCCAATATGGTGCTAGCCCACGTGCCAGCATTTCTTTGGATCGTGGGGCTCGTGCTAAAGCATGGTTGCAACAACGTGATTTTGTCACTCCTGAAGATATTCAAGATATCGCCTTTGATGTATTACGCCATCGTTTGATTTTATCTTATGAAGCTGAAGCAGAAGGTATTACCACTGGTCGTGTTATTAAAGAATTAATTGCCCGTGTTGCCGTTCCTTAAGCAGGATAATCAAAGGTGAACTCTGCGCTACAAACTAATACTGACCTAGTTTCGATTCGGTTAAACACACTGATTGATCTGGCCAAATCAATCTCCATGTTAAAACTACGTCGTCATCAAATAAAAGCTGGCCAAAACGGTGAGTATGTATCTCGATTTAAAGGCCGCGGCATGGAGTTTGATGAAACTCGCATCTATCAAGCCGGCGATGATATCCGAAGTATCGATTGGCGAGTAACAGCACGTAGCGACAAGACGCATACCAAGGTTTATCGAGAAGAGCGCGAGCGTCCGGTGTTTATTTCGGTGGATTATCGCCCCGCCATGGCCTTTGCAACGCGCGGTGTTTTTAAGTCGGTTCAGGCGGCAAAAATAGCAGGCTTGTTAGCATGGTTGGCTCAAGCCAATGGCGATAGAATTGGTGGCCAAATATTTAATGAACACGGCTGTCAGGAAATCAAACCCAAAGGCGGCAAGCATGCAGTGTTACACTTTTTAAATGCTTTAGTGAAACCTGATTGTGCAAATGATGCCAACGTGTCATTGGAAGGCGTATTAACTAGGCTTATTCAACACACTCGGCCAGGTAGTTTAGTGTATGTGATCAGTGATTTTCGAGGTTTGACTGATACGGCTGAATTGCATCTATCAAAATTAGGTCGTCATTGTGAGGTGGTGCTAATTAACATTTACGATCCACTAGAAAGCCAACTGCCAACTAAAGGCCGCTTTCGCTTTACCGATGCCATACGCGACATCATTGTCGACAGTAGCGATAATCAACGATTAGCGAAATATCAACAACGCTTTCAGCAACAACAACTTCATTTACAAACGCTAAGTAAAAAATGGCAAATGACCTTGTTGCAATGCAGTACCAAAGATGATCCGCTAGAGGTTATACGCTAATGGAACAAAGTTTAGCTTTACGGGACATTCATTTACCTGAGGCCATTTCTTGGTGGCCACCAGCGATGGGATGGTGGTTATTACTAGTATTAATTCCCCTGCTCGTTTTTGGCGCTTGGTGGTTATATAAACGCCTTACCCGTAACACGACAGTCAAAAGTGCTAAACGCCTGCTCGCAACGATCAAAGAGGAGCCCAATACCGATGATTTGCAAAAACTACAACAACTCTCAACCTGGTTACGTCGCGTCTCAATCAGTCTCGCACCCCGCCAAAAAAGTGCAGGTTTAACCGGTAGAGCATGGTTAACGTATTTAGATAATGGCGTTGATGGATCTCCTTTTAGCGAAGGTATTGGGCAATGCTTAGCCGAAGTACAGTTTAGACAATCCGCACCTGATGAGCTGGATATTAATGGCTTAATCACACTTTGTGAAACGTGGTTAAAAGGACAGAAACCATGATTCATTTTGACTGGCCTTGGCTGTTACTTGCCCTCCCATTGCCCTTGTTAGTACGTTGGTTAGTGCCTTCACAAACACCTGCTGAACAGGCCGCTTTAAAAGTCCCGTTTCTTGATGATTTTGGGAGTGATGAAACCACCAAGGTTTCACCTCAACAGCAATGGCCATTAATTTTAGCTGCTATCGCTTGGGTATTATTGGTGTCAGCAAGCTGTCGTCCACAATGGTTGGGTGAACCCATTGAACAAGCCATATCAGGTCGAGACTTAATGTTAGCGGTCGATGTGTCAGGTAGTATGCAACAAGAAGACTTCATTATTAGTAACCAGCGTGTCGATCGTTTATCAGCTACTAAACGAGTTGCTACCAACTTTATCGATCGCCGAGTGGGTGATCGTCTGGGTTTAATATTGTTTGGGACCACGGCTTATGTGCAAACACCACTGACCTTTGATCGCCAAACGGTGGCCACCTTATTAGATGAAGCCTTTATTGGCATCACCGACGATAAACCAGCGACATCGATTGGCGATGCTATTGGTCTCGCTGTAAAACGCATGGAGGATCAGCAAGCAAATAGCCATGTACTTATTCTGCTCACCGATGGCGCTAATACGGCAGGTGAAGTGTCACCATTACAAGCGGCTGAGCTAGCGGCAAGTCATCAACTGAAAATTTATACGATTGGTATCGGTGCCGATGAAATGATTATTCGAAGCTTATTTGGTGATCAGAAGGTGAATCCATCTAGCGATTTGGATGAAAAGACATTAACAGCCATCGCAGATAAAACGGGGGGGAAATATTTTCGTGCTAGAAATACCCAAGAACTTGAAAAGATCTATCAATTGCTTGATCAACTAGAACCAGTAGAAAAAGATAAGCAATACTTTAGGCCGCTGAACGAGCTTTACCCATGGCCTTTGGGGCTCGCTTTGTTGCTCGCGGGGATTATTTCACTTGTTCGATTAGTGGGGCGCTTAAGATAATCATGAGTTTTGATGACTTTCATTTTATAAGACCATATTGGTTTCTAGTGCTGTTACCGGCGGCAATATTTATCATACTTTCACTTAGAAATAAGCTCGCTTATGGCAACTGGTCAGAAGTATGTGATGACGCTTTACTGCCATTCATTTTGCAAGACAGCGATAAACACCCTAAGCGACGCTGGTCTTCAATTGCGATGTCAATTGCTAGTCTATTAGCCATTATTGCCTTAGCAGGCCCTACCTGGGAACGCTTGCCAACACCCACTTTTCGTAATGATGCGGCATTAGTGATTGCACTCGACCTTTCTCGCTCGATGAATGCTACCGATATCAAACCTAGTCGCTTAATTCGGGCGCGTTATAAAATTGCCGATATATTGCAACAGCGTAAAGATGGCTTAACCGCCCTGATGGTTTATGCTGGCGATGCATTCACCGTGACACCATTAACTAGCGATAGTGCGACGATCAGCAACCAACTCAATGCATTAAATACCGACATCATGCCAAGTCAGGGAAGCAATACACTGGCCGCACTCAACCTAGCCGTTGAATTATTACAACAAGGAGGACAACAACAGGGTTCAATTTTACTTATTGCTGATGCCATTAATGCTGATTCAGTTGCCCAAGCTAAAGATGTTTTAGGTAACTATAAACTATCTATATTGGGTATTGGCACGATCGAAGGTGCCCCGATTAAGATGGCAGACGGTGGTTTTTTGAAAGATAGTCAAGGCAATATTGTTGTACCAAGATTAGTCACATCACAACTTACATCCCTTGCCCGCACTGGCGGTGGTACTTATCAAACTATCAGTAGCGATGATAGTGATATTAAATCCCTAATAGCCAATACTAATGCTGCCACCACACAACAAGCGACGGATGACTCCAAACATTTGGTCGAACAATGGATTGAACAAGGGCCTTGGTTATTGCTAATTTTATTACCATTGGCAGCTTTATACTTTAGAAAAGGCTTGCTGGTCATTCCCCTGATCGTTTTAATGAATTATCCACAAGATAGCTATGCCTATGAGTGGCAATATTTATGGAAAACACCCGATCAACAAGCACAACAGGCATTCAATGAACAGCAATATGGACAAGCAGCCGCTCAGTTTCAATCACCTGAATGGCAAGCCGCGGCGCAATATAAAGCTGAAAAATATCAACAAGCCGCTGAGACTTTGCAGCCGCTTGAGCAACACAGCGCTGATATTTATTACAATCAAGCAACTGCTTTAGCTAAAGCAGGTAAATTAGAACAGGCTTTGAAAACCTATCAAAAAGCATTGCAGCTTAATCCTGAGCATCAAGATGCGCTTTACAATAAAAACCTTGTCGAAGAGGCTTTGCAAAAAGAGCAACAAGATCAAAAGCAGGATAAAGATAAAAACAAGCAACAGTCCGATTCAGCCAAGCAAAAACAAAGCGATGATAAAGACAGTAAGTCGTCAGAACAATCAGATAATCAACAAGATCAGCAGAATAAACAGTCAGAAGACGCTACTAACGATCAAGCTAGTCAAGATCAGAAAGAACAAAACAATGAACATGATAAAGCTCAGCAACAAGCAGAAGATGAACAGCAAAAATCTACTGAAGCGGAACAAAAAGATCAAGCCAAGCAAGCTGAATCAGAGCAAGCTTCAAAAAAACAACAAGATGCACATAAAGAATCCGCTCAGCGGCAAACTGATCAAAAATCTAATGCTGACAGTGAACAAAAACAAGCACAGGAACAATGGCTCAAACGTATTCCCGATGATCCTGCCGGTTTATTAAAACGCAAATTCAAATATCAATACAGTCAAGGTAATCAAAGCACTCAACAGGAAAAAACATGGTAAATACGTTTACATCGACCATTTTAATAGCCCTTAATAAGGGGCAAGTCGTCAGATCATCTATATCTGTGATGTTGTTATTTATGCTATTTTCAGCGTCAGTCAGTGCCGCTAAAATTGTCGTAGCTGTTGATAGAACTCCTATTACAATTACTGACTCATTCCAATTAACCTTTTCCACAACAGACTCACCTGATGACGATCCTAACTTTGCTCCGTTGAAACAAGACTTTGACATTCTTAATCAACAGAAAAGTAGTCAATTATCTTGGTTAAATGGCTCAACTAAAAAAACGATTCGATGGACGTTGAGTGTGATGGCAAAACGGAGTGGTAACTTACAAATACCGGCGATTTCTTTCGGCAATGATATGTCTCAACCTTTATCAATAACGGTCATTGAAACAACACCATTGAATGCGATATCGGAATATAATGAGTTATTTCTAGAAGTTGAAGCAAGCCCCACTAATGCTTATGTACAGGCGCAAGTTCTGTATACCGTACGCTTGTATCAAAGGATTAATCTTGCTCAAGCGACACTGTCAGATCCTAAGCTTGATAATGCTGTAGTTGAAAAACTAGGGGAAGATCATCAATACAATACAAAATTAAAAGGCGTGTCTTATCTGGTAACCGAACGCAAATATGCCATTTTTCCTCAACAAAGTGGTGTAAATACAATTGCGCCTTTAGTGTTAACAGCAGATGTCATCACTGATGACCCTCGTTCACGTTTTAATAGTTTTTTCAGTAACCAAAACACGCTCACTAAGCGTATTTTATCAAAAGAAATTAACTTAAATTTACAAGCTACACCTGCCGGTTTTGAGGGCGATCATTGGTTACCCGCCGAACAACTAGCGTTAAAAGAAACATGGTCAAATGATACTTTACAAGTCAAGGTTGGCGAACCCATCACCCGTACCCTAACAATTCTTGCCAAGGGAGCAACGTCAAGTCAGTTACCAGAACTCAGCACGCAACAAGTTACCCAGGAGCTTAAAGTTTATCCTGATCAAGCTGTGATTAACGATCAAAAATCTGGCGATGGCATTATTGCCATACGCGAACAAAAAATAGCGTTTATAGCCTCAACAGCCGGTAACTTCATTTTACCCACAATCAATGTCCCTTGGTTTAACACTCAAACTCAAGAGATGGAACAGGCCCAACTTCCGGCAGTGACATTAGTCGCAATAGCATCGGAACCAGCAAACCCAAGTGTTAAGGCTCCAGCAATACAGTCATCGCAACAACCGCCAGAAATAACGCCAACACCATCTGCTATCGCACCCAGTAATATTTGGTTCTGGGCAACACTGGGGTTTGGCATTGCTTGGATGCTCACTTTATTATTTATATTCTGGTCGCGTTTTAACAAACCCCGAATAAAGATAAAATCTACAATGGAAAACACTCCCGTTAAACTGAAAGAAATCATCAAAGAACTTAAAATAGCCTGTGCGGAAAACAATCCACAATCCGCCCAACAGGCGCTTATTAAATGGGCAACGTTCAGCTATAAAATTACCAACTTAGTTGAGCTGAATACCTATTGTGATGCTGCTTTTCAAGCTGAATTAACGAAACTTAATCAGGCTTTATATGGCAAGGACAAACTGGCGTGGGATGGTTCAGGATTGTTGCAAGAGGTTGTGGCTAAGCAAACCAAACAATCTTCGTCTAAAAGTGTCGATGAGCCGTTAGTGCCACTCTACCCTTCACAACGACAGTCGATCAATAATCGCACCGATGGCGGTGGTTAAATGGCTTAGATCCGCTGAGCTAATAACATAAGGCGGCATAATATAAATCAGATTTCTAAAAGGTCGGATCCACACGCCTTGATCGACAATAAATTCTGATAACCAATCCATATATTGATCCATCGGCTGATGTAGCTCAACCACGCCGATAGCCCCCTTCACTCTCACTTCTTTTACAATCTCATTAGATTGATATGGCAACAACTCATTTATCAGTTGCTGTTCGATAGCTTTCACTTGGCCTTGCCAATCAGATTCCAATAATATGTCTAAGCTTTCACAGGCCACGCGGCAAGCTAATGGATTGCCCATAAATGTGGGGCCATGCATCAATGCTCCGGTGCCATCGGTCGCGATGCCATTAACCACTTTATCAGTACACATCGTAGCAGCTAGCGTCATATAGCCGCCCGTGAGCGCTTTACCTACACATAAAATATCTGGACAGATATCTGCTTGTTCATAGGCAAATAAACTACCCGTTCGACCAAAACCTGTGGCTATTTCATCAAGAATTAATAAGATATCATATTGATTACACAATGCTCGTATTTGACGGAGATATTCAGGACAATAGAAACGCATTCCGCCTGCACCCTGCACTAGAGGCTCAATAATAACGGCGGCTATTTCCTGCTGATTGTCAGTTAATAACTGGCGAAATTCAGCAATATCGCTATCTTGCCACTCTTCATCGGTGCGACACGTTGGCGCAGGTGCAAAAAAATGTTTAGGCAATACTTGCTCAAACATGCTGTGCATACCATTTTCTGGATCACTAACTGCCATGGCACCAAAGCTATCGCCATGGTAGCCATTACGAACAGTTAATAATCTTTGCTTGCTAGTAAAACCCTGAGCAAACCAATATTGAATGGCCATTTTAATCGCTACTTCCACCGAAATCGAACCGGAATCAGCTAAAAATACGTACTGCAAAGGTTCTGCAGTCATGTCGATTAATTTACGCACTAAATCAACCGCAGGCTGATGAGTCAGCCCTCCAAACATCACATGTGACATTTGATCAATCTGATATTTTGCGGCATCGTTCAGCCGTGGATGATTGTAACCATGAATAGTCGACCACCACGATGACATGCCATCAATAATCTCACGGCCATCTGCTAAGCATAGTCGAACGCCCTCAGCGGATGCCACTTCATGAATAGATGATGGTTTAACAAGACTACTGTATGGATGCCAAATATGTTGAGCATCAAAGATTAGATTTTTATTGCTTTTCATACTGATAATTTTAGCAGTGTGTGAGCCGTTAAACGAGATTAATTATTTCAATTATCCCTAACTGTGAACCAATAGGCTTCCCATACTGTGAAAATACTGAGAGAATGCTGCTTTATGCATCTACTATAGAGTTTAGCGATGAAACGAAATAGACTAATCCCATCATCTAAACAAGCCAATATATTTTCTACAAAACCACGCTTTGCTAAGCGCAGTCACTTATTAGCACTGTCAGTACTTACGTTTGCAGGCGTATTTATTACAGGCATTGTTTTAGCGACTATCCAACCCGCAGACACAAGTTTGGAATCTAAAATTATAGATTTGCCTAATTTGTCCGCAGAAATGCAATCAATACCATCGATATCTACTCTCCACAATAAAAAAGAGAATTTGGCCGCGATTAGCGCCATTGATACTCCTGTTGCTAATGCTGAAGTTGCTACTACATCTATCGAAAAACATGATATCGAAATTGCGGCAGTTGAACAGCAAGCAATTGATGATTTGCAATATACAGTTAAAACCAATAACAAAACTAACGCTAACTCAGAACAGGCATCAACATCTAAATCCGAATTAAATTGGCATGAAGTAACCGTTAAATCAGGTGATAATCTATCACTTATTTTCCAAAGCGTTGGACTTGGTGCGAGTGATACCCATAACATCACTCAATTGGGAAAAGACATAAAACCATTGCTTAATCTTAGACCTGGCCAAGTATTAAGGTTCGGTTTTGACAATATGCAAGATCCTAAAACTTTACAGCAACTACAGTTACAACTTAGCGCTATTAAGAGCTTAGATATTAAACTCACCGCTGAAGGTTATAAGACAAATCTAGTCACTCGTGAAGTTGAAAAACGTCAAACGAATGCGACAGGTACCATTAAAAGCTCTTTATTTGAAGCCGGTATCGCAGCAAACTTATCTGATAACTTAGTGATGGAGTTAGCTTATGTATTTGGATGGGATATCGATTTTGCTTTAGATCTTCGCCAAGGTGATAATTTCACCGTAGTTTATGAAGAAGATTATTTGGATGGTAATAAAATTGGTGATGGCGATATTTTAGCCGCAGAATTTACTAATCATGGCAATACATATCGTGCAGTTCGTTACAAGGATGACAAAGACTCAAGCCATTACTACACGCCAAATGGTGAGAGCATGCGCAAAGCTTTTAGTCGTACACCCGTACATTTTTCTCGTATCAGTTCTAAGTTCAATCCTAACCGAAAACACCCCATTCTAAAGACTAGTCGTCCACATCAAGGAGTGGATTACGCGGCAGCTATCGGCACACCTATTCTCGCGACTGGTGATGGCAAAGTTGATTTTGTTGGTAATAAAGGTGGTTATGGGCGTACGGTCATCCTATCTCATGCTGGTAAATACACCACGTTATATGCACATATGTCTAAGTTTAAAAAAGGTATCAATAGAGGCAGCCGCGTTAAGCAAGGAGACGTGATTGGTTACCTTGGTATGAGTGGCCTAGCCACAGGCCCGCATTTACATTATGAGTTCCGAATTAATGGTGTTCACCGTAATCCGCTTACGGTTGCCTTACCAAAAGCAGAACCATTACCTAAGAAATATCGAAATGATTTTAACCAAAAGTCACTTCCCTTATTAGCTCAACTTAACAATCTTAGCGAAATACGTTTAGCGCTTAACGATAGATAAAACTCAAGTGAGTTATTTTATTGGGGTAATGTCAGGGACTAGCCTTGATGGAATTGATGTTGCGTTAACATCGCTATCGGAATCAGGCGAATTCCGGCTCGTTGTAGCAGAAACGTTTCAGTTTCCTGAAACGCTTTATCGGAAACTTCAACTGCTGATAGTTAATCAGGCATCTAATCTACAAGATCTTGGTGAAATTGACATTGCTTTAGGTCAATTAATCGGTTCATCAATCAATACATTACTAGCCGCACAAAAGCTAGATGCCAAAGATGTTACTGCGATAGGTAGTCATGGCCAAACCGTATTTCATTCTCCCCTTGGAGAATTTCCATTTAGCTTGCAGATTGGCGATGCTAGCCTTATAGCTGAAATCACTGGCATTACGACCATAGCTGACTTTCGCCAGCGTGACATAGCCGCTGGAGGCCAAGGAGCGCCACTTGTTCCTGCATTCCATCAATCATTATTCAGAACGGTTAATGAAGATAGAGTAATCGTCAATATCGGTGGTATTAGCAATATTACTTTGCTACCGGCCTCATCAGATGGATCTGTTATTGGTTTTGATACTGGACCAGGTAATGTACTTCTTGATTATTGGACTAAATTAAAACTGAACAAACCTTACGATCACTCAGGTGAATGGGCGGCTTCAGGAAAATGCAATAATGAAATTCTAAGAACTTTGCTTGACGAGGCTTACTTTAAACAAGCCATTCCTAAAAGTACGGGGCGTGAATTATTCAACAAGCAATGGTGTGAGACCAAATTAGCTGGCTACAAACAAGAAATTCCCCCTTCTGATATCCAAGCAACGCTTACCGAACTAACTGCACAAACTATTGCTAATGATATTTCGACTTATGCCAAGTCTTATAGTTCAGTATTTATATGTGGTGGTGGTGCTCACAATAATCATCTAATGAACCGGCTACAAGCTTTGCTTAGCGACAAAAAAATTGCTACAACAGCCGCCTTGGGTCTACACCCAGACTGGGTTGAAGCGGGTGCATTTGCATGGTTAGCCTATAGAACGATTAACAACAAAACCGGCAACTTACCTTCTGTTACTGGTGCCAAGCACCCAGTAGTACTGGGTGCTATTTACCTCGCCTGATCTAATTATATTTATTCATCTAAAGATTTCTCGTAAGCCTCTGCTGATAAAAGTCCATCTATGTCAGCTACATTATCTGGATGAATTTTAAACAACCAACCATCGCCAAATGGTTGTTGATTTATTAGTTCAGGCTCATCGACTAATGCCATATTAATTGCTGAGATCTCACCACTCACTGGCATATAAATATCTGATGCTGCTTTAACTGATTCTAACAACATACATTCTTCTTTTGCCGCAAAACGCTGCCCGACTTCTGGTAACTCAGCAAACACAAGGTCACCGAGTAAATCTTGAGCATGCTCGGTTACACCTACCGTTAATTCGCCGCCATCTTCAGGGCGAACCCATTCGTGTGTTTCTGCATATTTTAAAGAACTAGGGTCACTCATATTCAACTTCGCCCATATAATTTATTTAAGTTTTTCAATTTAGGTACACAGTCCTCATCAACCATGTCCCAATCAAGTTGCCATGCCCAGTTACCTTCAGTAGTACCGGGTACATTCATTCTATGTTCTCCACCCAAGGCCAATAAATCTTGCATGGGAAGCACTGCTAACTGTGAAACAGATTGAAGTAGAGCGCGAACCAGTAACCATGGCATCGCTTCTGTCGTTTCGCCAAAATATTCATGGACATGCGCTTTGGTAGTTTCATCCAAGCTATCAAACCAACCCATAGTCGTATCGTTATCATGCGTTCCCGTATAAGCAACGCTATCTTGGCAATGTTGATGTGGTAAATATGGATTACTAGCATCGCCACCAAAGGCAAATTGCAAAATCTTCATACCTGGCATGCCATATTTTTCACGTAAAGCAGTCACTTCATCAGTAATAATGCCGAGGTCTTCAGCAACTAAAGGCAGTTCGCCAAAAGTGGCTAATAAGGCACCAAACAATGCATCTCCCGGTGCAGGTACCCATTGTCCTTCGACTGCCGTAGCACAATCGGCAGGGATTTCCCAACAGGCTTCAAATCCTCTGAAATGATCAATACGTATTAGATCAAATAAATCCAGCTGTGTTTGTAAGCGACGTTGCCACCATAGAAAGCCCGTTTTACTATGTTCATCCCAACGATAGAGTGGATTTCCCCAACGTTGACCTGTTTCAGAAAAATAATCTGGTGGTACGCCCGCCACTTTTTCTGGCTGCCCATTACTATTTAAGGTAAATAATTCCGGATTAGCCCAAACATCAACACTATCATGTGCAACAAAAATAGGCATGTCACCAAACAATAATACACCATGCTCATTGGCATAGCTTTTCAAATCTTGCCACTGCTGCGCAAAGATAAATTGCTCAAACCGCCGAATATTCAATGCATCTTTACGATCAATACACACTTTTTGTAGTGCCATTTCATTTCGGTCACGTAAGCCTGCTGGCCATTGAAACCATGCTGTTTGTTGCTGCAACAGCCTAATCTCACGAAACAATACATAATCTTCTAACCAATATTGCTGTGAATCAATAAAACTAGTAAATGCTTGCTTATCTTCGTCACTTGCTCGCATTATAAACTGGTAGTAAGCTTGCGCGATTTTAGCCGAACGCTTTAACCCATCGATTTCGACTGCATTAGCCCATGGTTTCTGCTTAAGCATCTTCATACAAATTAGCTTTGTATTCCCAGCATGTGCAGATAAACACTGATAAGGGGAACCATCACTATGTGTGGGCCCTAAAGGCAACATCTGCCAAACAGAGACGCCTGCTTTTTCTAATAAATCAACAAATCGATAGGCATCTTCGCCTAATCTCCCTGAAGGTAAACTAGTAATATGGAGTAAGATACCAGTTCTTCTCTTATGAAACACCCGTGCTTGTTTCATAAATTAACCACCGCGCCGCATGGTTCCACCTTGCTCAATACCGCCTCCACCTTGTGAAACAGCTGCTGACAGAGTATCTGGCACTTCTTCACCTAACATTTGGTAAAGATTGGATAAATGCAGACGGAACAAACGCTCAAAGTCACTAACACTATCTGATGAGTTGTAATCACCAAACCACCAGAACCAATCTGAACCTTCACAGATTGCCAATTGCCTTTGCAAAGCATTTAATGTTTCTGGATCAAATTTTTCCTTTGCCATCACCTTGTCGTAGCACTGTTTCGCTTCACTTAAAAGGTCCCAGCCGTGATTTTTATCTTTATCACCGATCCATGTTGAATACGAACCATAAACCCAACTACCACCGACCATTTTCGGTAACTCAGTTGCTTGCACACCTTTTTTCAAACATTCAGAGAAGGTGGTTAAATCAATTTCAGGATGTTCCGCTAAGCGCGTATAGAGCGTTTGCAAGAAATAATAACCATTATAAGAATAATATTCCCATGCATTTTCACCATCTAATATAACGGAGACCACCCGGTCTTTTTCGTCTTTTGAATTAGATTTAATGGTTAATAAATGTTTAATGAAATCGTCTACAGCATCATCTGCGCCCCACTTAGTATAAGTAAAACCGATTAAATCTGAGAGTCCATCGTCACGATAGAAACAAGCCGGTGATGCACCGGGTAATTTGTATGGTTTGTGAATACTTGCATCCTGAATACCAGATAACTGCAAACTATTTCGCAATACATTTTCACCAGAGGCAGCCCAATCAAAACCGTGCTGGGTGATTATTTTTAATGTTTCAGTTGAAACGGCACCTTCTGATGGCCAGCATCCTTTAGGTCTAAAACCAAAAAATGATTCAAAAACGCGTAAACCTTCTTCCATATGCCAATGTACACGTTCTTCACCACCCGGATATTTTGTTATTTTAGGCAACGGCGCATCAGGCATTGCTTCATGCGTCGTATTAATATCGAGCAATAAAGGCACAATGGGATGAGCATAAGGAGTTACCGATAGTTCAACACGACCCGTTTCAGCTAAGCGACGATAACGAGGAATTAAATCACTGAGCAATTCACCAATGACGGTCATTAATTGACGACGATCGTGGAAGGTAAAGTGCTTACCTTTCTTCATTAATTCTTGAATCCGAACATCAGAGCGTCTGACCGATTCACCGATCCAGGCCAGATGGTACCACACCACTAGATCAATCATAAATTGGTCGTTGATATAATACAGTCTACTAGGCAGTTGTAAAAACCATCGCGCCATTTTCACTAATTTTTCAAAGCGTGGAAATGGTGCGATCAGTTTTTCTTCATTGGCTCGTAAACAATCATTAATCAGCTTTTGTCGCTCTTCAATATGCACAGGTTGCACAGGAGAGTCTAAGGCAATTAACAAAGGATCTTTCAATCGACCTGTGCCTTTGAAGCGAGATTTTAACTGTTGATCGTAATCGTCAATTTGCTCAATTAATGTTGGTGCAAAGTTAACGACCGCCTTAGCCCCTGGCACATTTTCTAAATGCCAGGCCATATCAACATAATCTTTAATCGCATGTAAATAAGTCCAGGGTAACTGATACATTCCCCCCAAAGGTTCACTATATTGTGGCTGGTGCATATGCCAACATATAACTACTTTTAACTTATCTGCCATAAAAATTGAACTCACTATAAAAATAAAAAGGTTGGTGCATTTCTCTGCATGAAACTAACAAATTATCTAACATAACGATAATTCTGTCCTAACATTTCAGGAGTAACTAACACCACACCAGATGGAGATATTTCATATTTTTCTGCGTCTGCAATGGGGTCTTCGCCAATAATAGTGCCATCAGGAACTTCACAACCTTTATCTAGGACGACTTTGGTCAACCGACAGTTTCTTCCAACAGTTACATCCGGTAGGACGACACAATTATTAAGTGTTGAATAGCTTTGTATTGCTACTTTAGAAAACAACACAGAATGCCTTACTACCGCACCAGAAATAATACAGCCGCCAGAGACCATAGAATCAACAGCCATACCTCGACGGTCATCATCATCAAATACAAATTTTGCTGGAGGTAATTGCGCTTGATGTGTCCAGATTGGCCAATCATCATCGTATAAATTCAATTCAGGCGTGATGCCTATCAGTTCTAAATTAGCAGACCAAAATGCATCAATAGTACCCACATCGCGCCAGTAACCTGGGTCATTTCCTTGTACATCTTTATAGGGAAATGCTAGTACTTTATATTTGGCAATCAGAGCTGGGATAATGTCATGTCCAAAATCATGTGTTGAATTGGGTGTATCCGCATCTTTAATTAATTGTTCATATAAAAATGCCGCATTAAAAACATAAATACCCATTGAGGCTAACGCAGAATCTTTTCTACCAGGCATCGGCGTTGGGTTATCGGGCTTTTCATCGAAGGCGACTATACGACGATTGACATCAACCGACATAACACCAAAGGCTTTTGCTTCTTCCAATGGCACTTCTAAACAACCAATTGTCATGTCTGCGCCTTGCGCGACATGTTCAGCTATCATGTCACCGTAATCCATTTTGTAAATATGATCGCCGGCTAGAATAAGTACATATTCTGGGCCATGATTTCTTAAAATATCGACATTTTGATAAACAGCATCCGCTGTTCCGGTATACCAACCCTGTTCAGTTCGTTGCGAAGCAGGTAATAACTCAACAAACTCACCCAACTCACCGCGCATAAAGCCCCAGCCCTGCTGAATATGGCGCATTAATGAATGCGCTTTATATTGGGTTAATACGCCAACCCTACGTATCCCTGAATTCACACAATTTGATAAGGGGAAATCGATGATTCTAAATTTACCACCAAACGGTACCGCTGGTTTTGCTCGCCAATCAGTTAACTGCTTAAGTCGAGAGCCCCGCCCTCCTGCTAGAACAAGTGCTAAAGTATCGCGAGTAAGACGACTTACGAATCGCGTGCTATTATCTGCCATATGAGTTCTCCGTTGGCTGGTTAACCTAATCGTTACTAATTGGCTATTAGCCTGCCACAAGCACTCAAATACGGCAATAAAAAAATAAAATTTAGGATCCAAATCATGATTGTAGCCAAAACATTATCCGATGACTTAATTAAAATTATAGAAGCTAGTCACCATGATCCTTTTAGTATCCTTGGGCCGCATACCAATCAAGAGACAACAACCGTTACGCTTTTTTTGCCAGATACCAGTAAAGCTTGGTTGAATAATGACATTGTTTTAAGCCGCATTGAAGGCACTGATCTTTTCCAATGGACTGGCAATAGCATCGATCTCATCTTGCCGTATAAAGTTAATCGCCTCACAGGCAGTGGCATTCCTATTAGTCAGGTTGATCCATATTGCTTCCCTCCCCAACTATCAGAATTTGATATTCATTTATTTTCTGAAGGTAAACATTGGCATGCTTACCGAATTTTAGGAGCTCATCAACAACAAATTGATGGAGTTGATGGTGTCTTGTTTGCAACTTGGGCACCAAGTGCTCAGCGCGTCAGCGTTGTAGGCGGTTTCAATAGCTGGGATGGGCGATGTCACCCCATGCGTGTCCGCGGTGGTAGTGGTGTATGGGAATTGTTTATCCCAGGACTTACCGCTGGTGACTTATATAAATTTGAAATTAAAAATCAACACGATGGTTCACTTCATTCAAAAATGGACCCTTACGCCCAACAAGCTGAATTACGTCCAGGAACCGCATCGGTTGTAGCGACAACAAGTGTTCATCAATGGCAAGATTCTGACTGGATGACAAAACGCCAAGGCACCGACTGGTTACATCAACCACATTCAGTTTATGAAGTACATTTAGGTTCATGGAGACGTAATGAACTAGGCGCGTTCCTCACCTATCGCGATTTTGCTGAGCAAATGGTTCCCTACGTAAAAAAAATGGGCTTTACTCATATTGAACTATTGCCTATTACAGAACATCCACTTGATATCTCTTGGGGCTATCAAACAACAGGCTATTTCTCACCTACCAGTCGTTTCGGTACGCCTGATGAACTGCGCTATTTTATTGATCAATGTCATCAAAATAACATTGGTATCATTCTTGACTGGGTACCGGGACATTTTCCTAAAGATGCTCATGGTTTAGCTAAATTTGATGGCAGTGCCCTGTACGAACATGCTGATCCTCGCCAAGGGGAACATCAAGATTGGGGTACATTAATTTTCAACTATGGCCGAAGTGAAGTTACTAACTTCCTGTTATCTAGCGCTTTTTATTGGCTAGAAGAATTCCATATCGATGGTTTGCGTGTAGATGCAGTAGCGTCAATGCTGTATCTCGATTATTCACGTGAAGATGGGCAGTGGATACCTAATCAATACGGTGGCCGCGAAAATCTTGAAGTAATTGATTTCTTGAAACAAATGAACACCGTATTGCACAAAGAACACCCAGGCTGTTTGATTGCCGCTGAAGAATCAACATCCTACCCAATGGTCTCGCGTCCTGCACATATGGGGGGACTTGGTTTTTCAATGAAATGGAATATGGGTTGGATGCATGACATTCTTGAATATATGAAAGAAGATGCTATCCATCGTCGCTACCATCACGATGCGCTAACATTCGGCTTGCTATACGCTTTCACCGAAAACTTTGTCTTACCGTTTTCACATGATGAGGTCGTTCATGGCAAAAAATCAATGCTCAACAAAATGCCCGGTGATGATTGGCAGCGCTTTGCTAATTTAAGGTTGCTTTACACCTTCATGTTTACATACCCAGGTAAGAAGTTACTGTTTATGGGCTCAGAATTTGCTCAAGGTACAGAATGGAACAGTGAACAAGCTTTAGATTGGTATGTACTTGAGTATCCGCTTCATAAGGGCATGCAAACACTAGTAGCTGACTTAAATAAAACTTACACTGAAACACCCGCGTTGCACGTGCATGATTTTGATCCGCATGGTTTTGAATGGATTGATTGTAATGACCGCGAACATTCCATACTCAGTTACCTTCGTAAAAATGGTAATGACTTTGTCATAACAATCTTCAATTTCACTCCTGTACCTAGAAAAAATTACCGGATAGGTGTGCCTGAAGCAGGATGTTATGAAATCATGCTGAATTCAGATTCTGAATTTTATGGTGGTAGTAACTTTGAAAATAAGCTTGAAATTGTTGCTGAAAAACAACCCTGGTCAGACCGACCTTATTCTGTTTCGCTAAACCTTCCGCCACTTGCAGGTTTAGTATTACGTAAAATAGGCTAAATTGTTCATCTCATGTCCAAACAAAATAGTTTATCTCGACGAGAATACGATAAACAGAAAGAAATCTTACAGATTGAGCTCTTAAAAGTCCAAAATTGGGCGAAGAAGAATGGCGAACGTATTATTGTATTGTTCGAGGGGAGAGATGCCGCCGGCAAAGGCGGGGCTATAAAACGCTATATGGAACATCTTAACCCTCGCGGCGCACGCGTAGTAGCATTAGAAAAGCCTGGTAATACAGAACGGGGTCAGTGGTATTTTCAACGCTATGTTGAACAATTGCCCACTGCTGGTGAAATCGTCTTGTTTGATCGTTCATGGTATAACCGTGCCGGCGTAGAACGGGTGATGAATTTCTGCACTGAAGATGAATATCAGCAATTTTTAGTTCAAGTACCAGAATTTGAGAAAATGTTAATTGATAGTGGTGTTCGTCTATTCAAATATTGGTTTTCTGTAAGTCGTGATGAAGAATTTTCGCGCTTTCAGGATAGAAAGAAAGATCCTTTAAAACGCTGGAAGCTCAGCCCTATAGATGTGGCATCACTCGACAAATGGGATGATTATACTGCGGCAAAAGAAGCCATGTTCATGTATCGCCATACCCCGCGCTCGCCATGGACTGTGGTGAAATCAAATGATAAAAAGCAAGCGCGTTTAAATTGCATGAGCCACTTTCTTAATAACTTACCTTACGATGATAAAGAAACAAATATTATGGCCATTGCTGATCCAAAATTGGTCTATGAACCCGTACTACATGTTTTCTCACGGAGGGAAAAAGATGTCTCTTAACAATGAATACGTGCATGCAGAACAGGTTGTCGAACATTTTAAGGCAACGTTACCTATAAGTATCAACAAGCTAATCACAAAAAAACACTATGACGAACTTACGCTAATGATTGAGTCAGCCATCAATGTATCGGTTGTTTCTACACTGGAAAAAAATGCCAAAAAGCTAGAAATTCTGGCACAAGAAATACGCTCTCAACAAAAAGATAGCATTTAATGTTTGTCAGCTTGTAGCTTTTGCCAAGCTAGTTAAAAGTTAGCTATCATTCTTCTGCTAATAATTTAAATGTAGCTAACGCACGATTACGTCCAACACTCAAATCAACCATCGGTTCAGGATAGCCTCTCGGTCTATTCATTTTTGTTGGCATATGAATTTCTTTGTCAGATAAATGAGCTAGTTCAGGTACGTAATGGCGAATAAATTCACCTTCTGGATCAAAACGCTTAGATTGTGTAACAGGATTGAAGATCCTGAAATAAGGTACAGAATCAGTGCCCGTTGATGCTGACCATTGCCATCCCCCATTATTAGCAGCTAGCTCCCCATCAATAAGATGCTGCATAAACCAGCGTTCACCTAAGCGCCAATCTAGCAATAAATGTTTACTCAAAAACATGGCAGTGACCATACGTAATCTATTATGCATCCAGCCGCGAGCAAGTAACTGTCTCATTGCAGCATCAATAAGTGGAAATCCTGTCTGGCCTTGTTGCCATGCCATTAATTCCTGCTCATTTTGACGCCATTCAATTTTCTCTGTTAGCGGTTTCCATGGCTTATGACGTGAAACATACGGATAATCTATCAGCACATGTTTATAAAACTCACGCCATAACAGTTCATTCTGCCAAACATGTACGCTGTCATTAGGTTCACAATATTGCCAAGATGCATTCCAACACTGACGTACTGAAATAATACCGCTCGCTAGATAAGGCGATAAGCGACTAGTGCCGCCTAATGAAGGGATATCACGGTGTTGTTTATAATTACCGATAGTTTTCTGACAAAAGTTAACAAGCCTTGAAAAGGCATGGTGTTCCCCAGCAGGCCAAAAATGCTGGATATCTTGTGAGATATTTGGCCATATTATATCTTTAAGCCCAGACTCTTCTGCCAACTCCGGCAAAGTGATAGCTATTTGTGACGGTGGTGTAGGGTATAAATATAACGATTGTTCCAGTTGTTGTTTAGCCTCTTTTGCAAAAGGCGTAAACACTTTAAACGGCGTGCCAGTTTTCGTTCTTACTGTCGAAGGCGGCAATAATAACTGATCATGATAATTTTGATACTCGACAGTAATTTTTCTACAACTATCAATCACATTTTGATCTCTAAGGCGCTCATTAATGGGGTATTCATGATTAAAATGAAGTCGTTCAATTTCCCACTGTTGGCAGATTTTTTCAATTAAAAGGGGGATCTGTTGATAGCTGTCAACTTGGAAAAAATGTAGCTCAATATTTAACTCGGCTAGCGCATTTTGTAAGCATAGTAAATTGCGCCGCCAAAAATCTATTTTCACATCGGCTTCATCATGTTCGCGCCATTGCTGTGGGGTAGCAATATATATTGCACTGACGGCTTTGCCTTGTTCGCAGGCATGATAGAGTGCAGGATTATCACTTACACGTAAATCATTACGAAACCAAACTAATTGATGTGACATTATTGCTGTCCTATACTTACTAACCAAGCCTGAAATTTAGCTGATTGCCAACATTCACTAGCACTTCCTCCCTTAAATTTAATCTCTAATTCAGTTAAATGTTCACTATGAATATCCGCTACCCGACCCGCACAAAATGAGTTACATGACCATGATGTTATAAGTTTGGATAACTGCTTCATTTCTAGAATATTTAAACGTCGATCAGCAAATAAAATAATAGGGAGTCCATCTGTCTGATTTAATCTATTTAAGCATGCTATATCCTTGATGTTATTAATAGCATCAATTCGTAGACCTGCCTGTAATAACAAGCCATGAAATAACCAGTAATCTAATGAGGGTCGTTCAGAACCTAAATTGACTACCATGCAATGAGCGTTGGATTTTTGCTTATCAGCCCGTAATGTCATCAAGCTTATTTGTCGTTGCCAGCACTGCTGCCATAACTGTAATTCTAATTCGTAACCATGCTCTTTAGCTTGCCAACGCTCCTTTAATAAAAGCTGGAATGGTTGGTAAACATTTTCGCATAAGCTTATAAATGGTGTCGATTTATTAAGCAGATCGATCAATTGATTTAAACTTCGTGGCCTTAATTTAATGAGTTCAGTAAGTATCTTCTGTTGTGTCTTTAGCCAATGATTATGACTCTCTGGCACTTGTTTAAAGTCTTTATTACTGGCTAGTAATGGGGCGACCTTACTGATAGATACGCCTCTATTAAGCCAGCCTATAATTAGATGAATTTCATCGATATTAGCCTGTTTGTAGCACCGATGTCCTTTGGGCGTTCTCTCCGGTTTAATTAAACCATAGCGTCGTTCCCATGCACGTAAAGTGACAGCTGCTACACCAGTTTGTTGGCTAACATATCCGATATTGAATATTCGTTCAGATTGCATTTCGTAAACTCAAATCCTCGGGATAAGGTTGTAAATAAACCTGTTTGGCAATATAAGGATCGGGATGATTACTAAAGTGATGCTTTAATATGGTGATAGGCACTATCAACGGAACTTGTGCAGTGCGATATTGATCAATTATCTTAGAGATCTCTTGTTTTTCTTGCGCTGATAACACTTTTTTCAAATAACCCTGTAAATGCATAAGTACATTGGTATGCGTTTTTCGTGATGCTAAGCTACTTAACTCTGTCATCAATAAGGTGAAATATCGTTCACCTAAATCAGCGACGTCGTGCTTACCTGCATCCGCTAGCATACGCCCTAGCTCAACATAACGGGCCGGTGAATGAGCCATTAAACAATATTTATAACTCGCATGAAACTCAATAATGGCGTGATAACTCAATCCCTGCTGTTTAAGTTGTTGCCAATTATGATAAGCAAACACCCGTGTGATGAAGTTTTCTCGTAACGTGGCATCAGCCAATCGACCAGATTCTTCAACGGGTAATAAAGGCTTAGCCTCCATTACTGCTTTGGCGTAAACACCTCGACCAGCATCCGCCGCAGGATAGCCATTTTCTTGATAGACCTTGACCCGATAAACACCACAGCTGGGCGAATTTTTCATGAAGATATAACCACAAAGATCATCAAGCTGTTGTGCTTTATCCTGACTAAACTTATTCATCTTATCGGTGAAATTAATTGTGTTGTCATGGACAGCTACTACTTGAGGCGCATCAACATCACCAATCAAGCGAATAGGCCTGCGAGGAATAGTCATGCCTATACCAACTTCAGGACACTCCGCAACAAAATCAAAATAGCGTGACAGTGTTTCACTACACAAGCGCGAGTGTTTATGCCCGCCATCGAAACGAACTTCGTTGCCCAGTAAACAGCTACTGATCCCTACTCTAATTTTCATTGATGACACCTTTCTTAATTGACTTTAGAATAACAATACAAAAATAGTTATACAACAATTTTATTTTGTATAGATATGTGTCATGATATGATTCAAGTAATCTAGGGCGATGCATATGAGACATGTTTTAATAACAGGAGGTACGGGACTAATAGGTTCCGCTTTATGTAAAAAATTGCTTGATAAAAATTATCAAATCACTGTGCTGAGCCGAAATCCAAATACTGTCCCCCAAAAATGCGGTCAACAAGTGGCAGGCATAAAATCACTTTCTGAAATAGGTGATAATGTTGTTATTGATGCTGTCATTAACTTGGCTGGCGAAGCGATTGCAGATAAACGATGGTCAAAAACTCGCAAAACAGAATTGGAAGCCAGCAGAATAGATTTAACCCATGACCTTGTCGAGTGGATCGCTGAACGTCAGTTTAAACCAGAGTGTTTAATCAGCGGGTCAGCAGTTGGATGGTATGGTGATTGTGGTTCTGAGCTTATAACCGAACAGAGTAATTATCATGATGAATATACACATCATTTATGTGAAGCTTGGGAAAAATCAGCTTTAAAAGCTAAACAAACTGGGATCCGAGTTTGTATAGTGCGTACTGGTTTAGTATTAGCGGCAAAAGGTGGTTTTTTGCAAAAAATGTTACTACCATTCAAATTAGGTCTTGGCGGTAAACTGGGCCATGGAGAGCAATTTATGCCGTGGATTCATTTGACCGATATGACCAATCTACTCGCTTTTATATTAGAAGACCGTCGAGCTGATGGCGTTTTTAATGCCTGCTCTCCTAATCCCGTTACGAATAAAGTATTCACTGCCTCACTAGCAAGACAACTTCATCGTTTTGCATTTATTCCTGTGCCCGCACTGTTACTCAAGTGCTTATTAGGTGAAATGTCTCGTCTATTACTCACTGGACAGAACGCCAGACCTGAAAAAGCCCAATCAATGGGCTTTCACTTTGCTTATACTAATGTTACGTTAGCCTTAAATGATGTTTTATCCACTAATAAATGAATTAATATGACTAATAGAGCTGTTTTACTTGTTAATCTAGGTTCGCCTGATAATGCTGACACACCTTCTGTCAGACGCTATCTTAATCAGTTTTTGATGGATCGCTATGTGATTCAATTACCCTGGTTAATACGCAGAATGATAGTCAGTTTATTTGTGTTACCAAAACGCCCAAAAGCATCAGCTGAAGCCTATAAAAGTGTTTGGATGGATGCTGGTTCACCATTAATCGTATTATCGCGTCGTTTAAAAGAAGCCGTGCAAGCAAGTTTAGAAATGCCAGTTTCAATAGCTATGCGCTATGGTAATCCTAGCATCGAAAGTGAATTATTAGCATTGAGTCAGGGGCCAGAGATTGATGAAATATTATATATTCCTTTATACCCTCACTATGCTGAAAGCACTGTCGCGACCTCTATCGAAGAAGCTAAACGTATTATTGCTAAACACCAACTAAAGCTCACATTAACGGTAGTTGCCCCGTTTTATGACAATCCCGATTATATCGATGCCCTGGCATTAAGTGCACAGCCCTATTTAAAAGAAGACTATGATCACATCTTGTTCAGTTACCATGGCTTACCAGAGTCACATATCACTAAACTCGACAAATCGGGTCAGCATTGCCTTCAACGATCTGATTGTTGCCAACAGCCCAATGATGCTCATAAAACCTGCTATAAACATCAGGTTATGCGTACTACGCAATTGTTGGTAAATAAGTTAGGGCTAGCACAAGATAATTACTCAGTCGCCTTTCAGTCTCGTTTAGGTCGAGCCAAATGGCTGGGGCCGAATACTGAAGATCGCTTACGTGAACTTGCCCGATCTAACGTAAAAAATGTATTAGTGATTTGCCCGGCATTTGTTACTGATTGTTTGGAAACATTAGAAGAGATTGCGATTAGAGGTCAAGAAGTATTCACTGAGGCCGGCGGCAAGAAACTAACCTTAATTCCGTGTCTTAATGACCATCCAGCATGGATTGATACATTAGCATCATGGTGTAAACCAACCAAGTCATCACCATAATGCTAATACACCAATACTAAAGGGTCATTTTTTGAATTTTAATCTCGAAGAGAACGGATTAGTTTAATCAAGTTAGTAGTAGAACTATCATGAGCTGAGATTTCAGCTCCATCTTGTAGATCAGGCAGAATAGCTTTCGCAAGCTGTTTGCCAAGCTCAACACCCCACTGGTCAAATGAGTTAATATTCCAAATCACACCCTGAACAAATACTTTATGTTCATATAGTGCAACTAGCTGACCTAGCATTTCAGGTGTTAATTTAGGGACTATCAAGGTGTTACTTGGGCGATTACCAGGGAATACTTTATGTGGCAACAATGCCTCCAAAGCCTTACCTTCATATCCCTCTTCTGCCAATTCAATGCGTACTTCTTCAGCATTTTTGCCTTTCATTAATGCTTCTGATTGTGCTAAACCATTTGCTAACAAAATAGCTTGGTGGTCACATTCAGGATAATGGCTGTTAACTGGCAAGACAAAATCAACAGGTATTAATTGTGTACCTTGATGGATAAGTTGGAAGTAGGCATGTTGACCGTTGGTACCAGGCGTTCCCCAAATAACAGGACCCGTTCTATAACTTATACGATGCCCTTCACGATTAGTCACTTTACCGTTACTTTCCATATCTAATTGTTGCATATGACTAGGAAAACGGGCGAGTGAGTGATCATAAGGCACTATCGCGTGAGTATGTGCACCGAAGAAATTAATGTACCACACACCTAATAAACCCATAATTACCGGCATGTTTTCAGACAATGGTTGGTTACGGAAATGGTTATCCATTTCATGGCCACCATCAAGCAGTCGCTCAAAATTATCCATGCCTACATAAAGCGCAATAGGTAATCCAATGGCACTCCACAATGAATAACGACCGCCGACCCAATCCCAAATTTCAAACATATTCGCAGTGTCAATACCAAACTCAGTAACTGCTTTGGCATTTGTAGACACCGCGACAAAATGTTTAGCTACATCAGGCTGCTTAGCCGTTTTCAAAAACCACGAACGAGCTGATTGAGCATTGGTTAGTGTTTCTTGCGTAGTGAAGGTCTTAGACGCGACCACAAATAACGTTGTTTCTTGGTTAAGGTTCTCAAGTGTAGTACTTAGATCAGTACCATCAACATTGGATACAAAATGAACACTGATACCTTCAATGCCATATGGTTCAAGCGCATCACATATCATCGCAGGACCAAGATCTGAACCACCAATACCAATATTTACGATATCTGTAATCTTCTTGCCAGAGTAGCCAAGCCATTCACCACTATGAACTTGATGACAGAAGTTTTTCATTTGTGATAACACTGCATTGACAGCAAGCATCACGTCTTCACCATCAACCATTACTGGTGTATTACTTCGATTACGTAAAGCGGTATGAAGCACGGCTCTACCTTCCGTGTTATTGATCGCTTCACCAGAGAACATTCGTTCAATCCAGTCTGGGATATTGACTGACTCAGCTAACGCCAGTAATTTTTCCACGGTTTCTTTAGTGATACGATTTTTTGAATAATCTAAAAGCAAATCGCCACTTTTTAATGAAAAATTATGAACACGATCAGAATCTAATGCAAATTGTTCACGCATAGATAAAAATTTGAGGTCAGAATAGTGACGAACTAAGGACTGCCATTCAGGTATATTTAAGGGGGTCATTGTATTCTTCTATTTTTATTGTTGTAAATAATCCGCTATTGCATTCCACGCAATAGTTTCTTGCTCGCCAGTTACCATTGTTTTCACGCCTACTACTTTTTTATTTATTTCATCGTCACCCAAAATAAAAGTCCAGCGGGCACCACTTCTATCTGCACGTTTAAATTGGTTTTTAAAACTACCACCACCACAGTGAGTAATCAATTTTAAATCAGGAAGCTGGTCACGCAACTGCTCTGCCAATAGTAATGATTGACTCGCGGCGGCCTCACCGACAGCGACTAAATACACATCAACTGCATCTGTCTCAGGTAAAGAGTCGGTTGCCTCTAATAGCGAAATTAAGCGCTCCAACCCAATGGCAAAACCAATGGCTGTTGCGCCTTTTCCACCAAGTTGAGCAACCAAACCATCATATCGACCACCAGCACATATCGTGCCTTGTGAACCTAATTGGTCGGTAACCCATTCAAACACTGTTTTGCCATAATAATCTAAGCCACGTACTAAGCGAGGATTGATCTCATAAACTAAACCTGCCTGATCAAGTATTTGGCATAAGATAGCAAATTCTTGCCTCGATTCATCATCTAGGTGATCAATTAATTTAGGAGCGGCATCATTTAGTGCCTGCATTGCTGGATTTTTGCTGTCTAAAATACGCAATGGATTAGTATGAAGTCGTCGCTGACTGTCTTCATCCAATTCATCTTGATGCATTTCAAAATAGGCGACCAATACATCACGATATGCTAAGCGTGCCTCTGTAGAACCCAGTGAATTGATTTGTAAACTAGCACCTTTTAAACCTAATGTTTTCCACAAGCGCGCTGTCATCAAAATCATCTCAGCATCGATATCAGGTCCATTAAAACCATATGCCTCAACACCTACTTGATGAAACTGTCGATAACGCCCCTTCTGGGGCCGCTCATGGCGAAACATTGGTCCCATATACCAAAGCCGTTGCGTTTGATTAAGCATGCCATTTTGCATCGCCGCACGAACACAACCTGCAGTACCTTCGGGTCGCAAGGTCAAATTATCGCCATTACGATCCGCAAAGGTATACATTTCTTTTTCGACAATATCAGTCACTTCACCAATAGAGCGGCAGAATAACTCAGTTTTTTCAACAATCGGAAAACGAATTTCCTGATAGCCATAACTCGTTAACACTTTTTTCAAAGCAGACTCAACTGCCTGCCAGTAAGGTGTAACATCTGGGAGAATGTCATTCATTCCCCGAATAGAACGGATAATTTCAGCCACGCTTAACTTAGTACCTTTATTGGAATAATTTTTTCTGGATGTGATACCTGTTGCTGACGGGCAATACGTTGTCGTATTTCCCGCTCCAACTCATCAACGATCGATTTATTATCGACCTTATGACTAGGCTTGCCATCAACATAAAGTAAATTTGGCTCACCGCCTGCGAGTCCAAAAGTAGCCTCTTTTGCTTCACCAGGACCATTAACTACGCAACCAATAACCGCGACATCCATCGGCTCTAAAATATCTTCTAGACGACGTTCTAGTTCATTGACTGTGGAAATAACATCAAATTGTTGGCGCGAGCATGATGGGCAGGCAATTAAGTTTATGCCTTTATTTCTAATTCTAAGACTTTTCAAAATATCAAAACCGACACGAATTTCTTCAACCGGATCAGCTGCTAGTGACACCCTAATAGTGTCGCCAATACCCTCTGCTAATAACATGCCCAAACCGATAGCAGACTTCACTGAGCCTGAACGTAAACCACCCGCTTCAGTAATACCTAAATGTAAGGGTTGTTCAATTTGTGATGCCAATATGCGGTAGGCTTGTACCGTCATGAACACATCCGATGCCTTTAAGCTCACCTTAAATTCGGGATAATTCAATCTATCCAGAATATCAATATGCCGCAAAGCTGATTCCACTAAGGCAGCAGGTGTTGGCTCACCATATTTTTTTTGTAAATCTTTTTCTAAAGAGCCGGCATTGACACCAATTCGAATTGGAATTCCATGGTCACGTGCGCTATCAATAACCGAACGAACGCGGTCTTCTCGACCGATGTTACCTGGATTAATACGTAAACAATCAACGCCTAGTTCTGCCACACGTAGTGCAATCTTGTAATCAAAGTGAATGTCAGCAACCAAGGGTATATTGACTCTCTTTTTGATTTCACCAAATGCTTCCGCCGCATCCATACTCGGTACAGAGACTCTTACAATATCAGCGCCTACATTTTGTAAGGCAATAATTTGTGCTACGGTTGCATTTACATCACAGGTTTCTGTATTGGTCATGCTTTGAACAGCAATAGGGGCATCGCCACCCACAGGCACATTACCAACCATGATTTGTCTAGATTTTCTGCGAATAATATTGGTCGGTGATGCCATTAAGACTCTGCTCCTAAAGTAAATCGTGCTACATCTCGTTCCGTAAACGCCGATGGGTCAAACAGTTCATCATTAAATCTAATTTGCGTAACTGATGCGCGACCAAGCGTAACGGTGAAAGGAATTCGTCCCTTCAAGATAATTGAATCATTTTTTGTCATTAACTTATCAAGCAAAATCTTATTGTCTGCGTCCCTCACTTGAACCCAACATTCATCACTAAAACGTAAATCAAGCATCGCTTCTAATGAGGTTAGCGTAGTATTTTCAGGCGTGAGTTTATTATTAATCGATTCTTCAGTTGAGGTTACCACAGCATTTTCAGGCGTAAGTTCATTATTAATCGATTCTTCAGTAAGGTCGCCTTCTAATCCAACAGCCTCTAATTCTGTACCCATAACTATTTCGGAGATATCTCTAGACGCATCTTTACTTTGTTCGCTATTAACCAGAATTTCCGTATCTGCGCTTACAAGTTGATCTTGCTCATTCATCTCTATCTGAGAGTATGGCACAATATCCTCATATTCTTTGCTGGTCTTATCTTTAGAAGAAGTAGAGTTGTTATCTGGCGTTGAGAGAAATGAAGGTGAAGCCTCCTCCATCCCAATCTCAGCCGTATTATCCATTTGCTGAAATGCAAGCCAGCCAATAACTAATACGATAATAAACAATAAACTGGGTAGCCAAACAAATTTTTTGTTAGTAATTTCAATTTGATTTCGAGCGACTGATAGAGTGGGTTCAGCTATAGTATATTCAATATTAAATGCCGCTAAAAACTCATCTTCTGGCAAACCAAGATACTTAACATAGTTAGTGAAGTAGCCTCTAGCATAAGCTCGGCCATGAAGTTCACTCCAGCTTTCATTTTCAATAAGTTCAATCGTCTGCTTAGAGAGTCTTAATTCAGTAGCAATATCTCCAATAGTTAATTTTTTCGCCTCTCTCGCCTGAGAAAGACGTTTGCCGAGTGTTAGGGTTTTATCGATTATTATTTCATTATCATTAACATCGGTGATCATTTAATACTGTCCTTTTGTAACCTGTAGCGCCTCATCTGAATCAGGGAATCGAGCGCGTAAGATTAAGCTATAGCTAGCAACGGCATCTTTATCTCCCATTTTACTAGCTAGTTTAATAGCTAATAACAACGCTTGTGGTGACCATTGTGAAACAGCTTGATAGCGATCCAGATAAGATTTTGCTTGGTCATATTCAATATTTAGATAACTTAGTTCCGACATTTGTAATAATGATTTACTTAATCGTGGATTAATTTGTAAGGCTTTACGGAAATGCTGCTCTGCTAAGGTAGCATCAGGAATTAAACCAACACAAATCCCAGCATTTTCAAGTGCTTGGTCAGCATCAGTATAAAGTGGATTTTTTATTGCCTGTAAAAATCGTTGTTCAGCTTCTTTATAACGTTTCTGTTCGCACAAAAAAACACCATAATTGTTTTGTGCTTCAGAATAGTCGGGCGACCGTTCAACTGCTTCTTGGAAGTGATGTTCGGCTTTTTCCATCTCCCCTAAGCGCTGGTATAAAACACCTATCGTATTATGCGTACTGGGTAAATTTGGGTCTTGCTGTAATGACCGTTGTAACTTATCCAATGCCACCTGATAGTCACCACGTTGCATATAGTTCAAACCTAATCGCATATTGATTTCTGCAGCTTTTTCATCCGGTGCAATATACTCAGTCGGTGTTCGCGTTCCACCAGTAGATGTGCAGCCTGCTAGTACTACAACTAGCATTAATACACCGCTCTTGGCCATTAATCTCGTCATCATAGTGATGCAACAAGTTTTTGTGCCGCAAGGCGACGTTCTGCTCTCCGAGTTTTATCTTGCACTTCACCCGCTAACTGACCGCAAGCTGCTACAATATCATCGCCACGGGTTTTTCTCACTGTAGCCACTAATCCAGCATCAGTTAATTGTTTCTGAAAACGTAAAATTACTGTCTTAGACGAACATACATAATCCGTCCCCGGAAATGGGTTAAACGGTATTAGATTTATTTTGGTCGGTAGATCTTTCAAGATCCTTATCAAATCTTTGGCATCTTGGGCCGAATCATTTATATCTTTCAGCATTACATATTCAATGGTGATGTGACGACGTTGCTGGACGTCTACATAACGTTTACAAGCGGCTAATAATTCAGCAATAGGATACTTATCGTTCAGTGGGATAATTTCACTGCGTAATTTATCGTTAGCAGCATGTAGTGAGATGGCAAGACTAACGTGGCAATCTTCACGCAACTTATCAATCATCGGCACCATACCTGAGGTACTCAACGTAACTCGGCGCCATGAGATACCATAGGCTAAATCATCACGCATTAGATTCATCGCAGAAATTACATTCTTGTAATTAGCTAACGGTTCACCCATGCCCATCATCACGACATTAGTTACCACGCGATTACCCTTAGGATCTTTACCTAAGGCCTCATTAGCCAACCATACTTGCCCAATAATTTCGCTAGCGGTCAAATTACGATTGAAGCCTTGTTGTGCTGTTGAACAGAACGTGCAGGCTAAGGCACAACCCACTTGTGATGACACGCATAAAGTGCCACGTCCTTTCTCTGGTATATATACCGTTTCAATTGAATTACCGCATGACAATCGGATGATCCACTTTCGCGTGCCATCTGTTGAAATATGCTCATGCAACACTTCAGGTGGCTTAACTTCAGCAACCTCTAATAACTTTTCTCGTAAGACTTTGCTCAAATTCGTCATTTCAGCAAAATCAACGACCCTATATTGGTGAATCCATTGCAATAACTGACGCGCACGGAAAGATTTCTCATCAATCTGATCAAAAAATTCTTCTAGACCTCTAAGGTCTAAACCTAATAGATTCGTACGCGACATAATCATTAACGCTCGCTTATCGTGTGCGTACACAAAGTTGATCTTCAGTAAAGAAATATGCAATTTCACGTGCTGCACTTTCAACTGAATCAGAACCATGAGCTGCATTTTCATCAATGCTTTCTGCGAAATCTGCACGGATTGTGCCGGCTTCAGCATCAGCTGGGTTAGTTGCGCCCATCAAATCACGATTTTTCAAAACTGCGCCTTCGCCTTCTAATACTTGAACCATAACCGGGCCCGAAGTCATAAAGCTAACGAGGTCTTTAAAGAAAGGTCGTGCGCTGTGCTCAGCATAAAAACCTTCTGCTTGAACTTGTGTTAAGTGAATCATTCTTGCTGCTACGATGCTTAAACCCGCTTTTTCAAAGCGTGAGTAAATATCGCCAATAACATTTTTTGCTACTGCGTCTGGTTTGATAATAGAAATGGTGCGTTCAATCGCCATCTGTAATCTCCGATAAGGATAGTTAAATAAAAATAAGAGTATTTTAGCATTTTCTATCTAATCTGTTAGTTCTATTTAAATAAGAAGCGGCTATAAACTATTTTAATTTTGGTTTTCTATCACAAAACAATTACTATCTTATTAATTAATATTTTTTAGAGTGTTGTTATTTGTATGAACTCAACTTTTGAACGCATAGGACTTTTTATCCGTAAAGACGATCCCGTTATGGAAAAAGCAGTGGTTCAAATAACTGAATTCTTACTATCTCAATCGCGGACTATTTTTGTCAATGAACCCCTTAGCTTTTTACCTGAACTAAAGGTCGTTTCGATTAGCGATTTCCCGCAACAGGTAGATCTTACGATTGCTATTGGTGGTGATGGCACCTTACTCTCGGCATCAAGAGCGCTCTCTGGTAGTGGAATGTGCCTCGTCGGTATTAATGTAGGTCGTTTGGGATTTTTAGCCGATCTCACCTTAGCAAAACTAGCGCCGCAACTATCAGAAATTTTAGCAGGTCATTATCGAGAAGACACACGATTTTTAATGCAAGCTAGCGTTATAAATGACACCGCAAAATTTATCGGCAAAGCGATGAATGATGTTGTCGTTCATTCGCATCAAAGCCTTCATATGATCGAATTTGAAACATATATAAACGGTCGATTCTTAAACAGTCAACGTGCTGACGGTCTAGTCATTGCTACACCGACCGGATCAACCGCCTATGCAATGTCAGCCGGCGGACCGATTCTTGATGTCAATCTTGACGTCTTAGTTTTGGCGACAGTCTGTCCTCACACTTTGAGTAATAGGCCTTTAGTTGTCGCAGCCAACAGTATCATTGATATTGTATTAAGCGATAATAACGACACATCTGCCATGGTCACCTGCGATGGGCGTCCAGGCAAAGAATTACAAGCTGGTGATATCATTCGCATCGAACGCCATCCCAGCACTATCAAATTATTACATTTGGAAGATCATGACCATTATTCCATCCTACGCGCCAAACTTGAGTGGGGACGTAAACTTACATGCTAACTAATTTAAGTGTCCGCCACTTGGCGGTAGTAGATGATCTGGAATTAAGTTTTACCAATGGTATGACCTCTCTAACAGGTGAAACTGGCGCTGGAAAATCTATTTTAGTCGATGCTATGAGCCTTGTTCTCGGCGATCGTGCCGATTCAAATATGATCCGTTTCGGTGAAGAACGTGCTGAAATTGCGGCTAGTTTTGATACTTCTCAAAACCCAGTTTTGCAAAAATGGTTAATAGAACAAGAGCTAGATGATGACGAACAATGTCATCTTCGCAGAACCATTAGCAAAGACGGGCGTTCGCGTGCTTATATCAATGGCAGAACAGTGCCACTCACGCAGTTACGTGCGATCAGTGAACGTACAATCGATATTCACGGCCAACATGCACATCAATCGCTCGTCCGCAATGAAACTCAGCGGCTGTTACTGGATACTGTCGCCAAAACAAAGCCTTTATTAGTTGACTTAGCAATCGCGTACAAACAGTGGCAAACAACCAAGCAACAACTCGCCGATATGAAGCAACAATCGCAAGAGTATGCTGCTCGCTTAGAATTATTGCGATACCAAGTTAAAGAACTCGAACCTTTAGAATTGACTGAAGATTTCGTTGAACAGTTATTACGCGATCAACAACTTATCGCCCATGCCTCACAGCTAAACGATGCCGCCGAGTCCAGCTTACATCAAATTTTTGATCAAGAAGAAGGCGCTGCATACGACATTATTGCCAAAGTATTAGCCGACTTGGAAAAATTACAGAACATTGAGCCACAATTTGCCAATTTAGTAGAAGCGCTCAATTCAACAGTCATTCAACTTGATGAATGTAGTACTGAATTACGCCATTATTTAGATAATACCGATCTTGATCCAAGTCGTTTAGATGAGATTGAATCGCAGTTAACGGTGTTACATAATCTTGCACGTAAACATCATATAGAGATCGAATCACTGCCCGCTCACTACCAACAACTGTGCGAGGAATTAGCAAGCTTAGAAAACTTAGACAACCAAAATGAACAGTTGCAACAAGTCCTAGTTGAACAAGAAAAAGTTTGTCTTAGCCTATGCAAAAAATTAAGCTCACAACGGTTAAAAGCAGCCAAACCCTTGGCAGAAGATATCACACGGACCATACAACAACTTGCCATACCTGGCGGTCGAATTGAATTGATAATCACTCCAATGGCCAATGGCAAATTTAATGAAATGGGCGCCGACCACATTCAGTTATTAGTGAGTACCAATCCTGGACAAGCCGCAGGAGAACTAGGTAAAGTAGCCTCTGGCGGTGAATTAGCGCGTATTAGCCTCGCTATTCAGGTTGTTACAGCTGGTACGCGAAGTGTACCAACACTAGTCTTTGATGAGGTCGATGTCGGTATCGGTGGAGGCATTGCAGAGATTGTAGGCAGTCATTTAAGGAAGCTTGCTCTCACTCAACAAGTTATTTGTATCACCCATTTGCCACAAGTTGCTGCGCAAGCACACCAACAATTACAAGTGAATAAAAAACAGGGTCGAGCTAGTACGCATATAGAAATCACCCTACTTAATCAGCAACAACGTATCGAAGAAATTGCTCGCATGTTGGGCGGTGTAAATTTGACTGAAACAACCCGCTTACATGCTAAAGAAATGCTAGAACACACACACGATTAAGACTTTGCTTATTTGGTCTTTTGGCAGTGACGACAAATGCCGTAAATATAGAGACTATGATCGGTCATTTCAAAGCCTTTTTCCGCGGCAATATCGCGTTGGCGTTGTTCAATAACATCATCAATAAATTCTTCAATACGATTACAGCGCACACAAAATAAATGGTCATGATGAGAACCATCTTCTAATTCAAATACAGCGTGACCACCATCAATACTCAATCGCGAGACTAATCCCGCACCTTCAAACTGGGTTAATACGCGGTAAACTGTCGCTAAACCTATTTCCTCGCCCATTTCTAACAAGGCTTTATATACATCTTCCGCACTCATGTGGCGAAGGTCAGATGTTTCTAAAATCTCTAATACCTTTAGCCTTGGTAACGTAACCTTCAATCCTGCCTTTCTTAAATCCTGACTTTCCATTGTATAGATGCCTCGTCGAAACTGTATGATTAGCGTATCATCGCAACTTGGTTAATTAATATAGTACTTAATATAAATGAAAAAGCTTCTCATTTACACCTTTTCCATCTTAATATTATCGCTTAGTGCTTGTAGCACTGATAAAATTCCTGGTGTTTATCGTATCGATATTCAACAAGGAAACGATGTTACCCAAGATATGATCAATCAACTAAAGCCTGAGATGACGAAGAAACAGGTCGCTTATGTAATGGGTACACCGTTACTAATTGATACTTTTCACCCTGACCGCTGGGATTATGTTTACAGCTTTCATCCAGGAAATGGCAATCGCGAGCAACGACGCTTAACGCTGTTTTTTACGGATGACAAACTTGATCATATTGAAGGTGATACTCGTACTGTCAATCGTGAAAACCTACCAAAAACTGAACGTGTAGATTCAAATATTGAGGTACCTTTGACGGAAAGAAAAACCGGTTTATTCCAAGGCATGCTTAATATGATTGGACTAGGTGATGACGATGATCAAGAGATCATGAAAACTGATCCCAAGAAAATAGAAGCTAGCTCTCCAGCAGAAACAGAAGCGCCGCAACCTTAGCTAGCGGTTCGGCATCACTGACAGACATGTTCTGTCAGTGATGCCATTTCACTCAGTTTGTTACAACTTCAAACGCACCTGTTTGAGGATTGAAGCATAATAAGTCGCCCGCAGCGATATCAAAATACCAACCATGGAGACTCAGTTCTCCTCGAGCTACCCGCTGGCGAATACAAGAAAAAGTCATCAAATTAGCTAGTGATTCTAATATTGCGCGCTGCTCACATGCTTTAATTTGTGCTTCCGGCGAAGCCTCAGACAATGTTTCTTTCACCCAAGTTTTTGCAGATTTGGCTATCGACACCCAAGGATGAATAAATTGTGATTGGGCGCTATCATCGCCATCACTTTCCCAGAGCGCTTTAATGCCACCACAGCTTGCGTGGCCCATGATAATAATGTTCTCAACCTCTAGATTATTTACTGCAAATTCTAAGGCAGCACTTGTACCATGGTAATCGCCACCCACTTCACAAGGCGGAACAAGATTAGCAACATTACGAACAATAAATAAATCACCCGGATCACAATCCGTTAAAATCGCAGGATCAACACGAGAATCACAGCATGCGATCATCAGTGTTTTCGCTGGTTGCCCATCCTTCATACTGGCATATAATCGGCTATCATCACCAAAATATTGAGTCTGAAAGCGTTTGAAACCATCTAATAATTTTTCTGTACTCGCCATATATATCTCAAAAACTTTAAAAATGAATTAATTGTTAATTCTTGTGCCCAGAAAGTTAGTTACCTGTGGCTACTTCGAACAGGTAAATAGCCTTGTATGGCTATTAAATACTTTAAATTGTCTTACACGTCACAGCGTGATTTACTATATAGCTTAAGACCCGACAGCTCTCTTTAAATAAGCCCTCATTATAATTAAGAACAAAGCGCTTAGTGTTGAAATAAACTGAAATCCGATTGGGTACTGTTATTTCATCCTTGTCGACAACTCGTCTATAAGGCCGTTTTGCGTATGACAGCCAACACAAAGCCGCTGACTATGCTTTCAAACAATAGCCACTTTAATCACGGGGGTTAATGGAGAATAACAAAAAATCTGCTACAACTGTAACAAGACAGTAGCATGATCAAAATGATCTCGTGTTAACGAGATCATTTTGATATTTAGAATAGGTATCAACACCTATATTAATAGATTACTTTCACCTGTATTGCCGATGCTCGTCGTTATATTGCCTATTCAAATAAGCCATTAACCTAAGATCTGCCGACGGTGGAAGTAGTTATTATTACTACTAGAACTAAGTCCTATTCAATCATTGGTCTGATTGACTCGAGTCGCCTCCAAGTTAGCTCGATACCATTTTTCCTTGCTAGCAAAGTGGCTCTTCATATCGGCGTCATACCAAGGTTTAACGTTACGGCTCGCTCGAGTGGCTTCTAAATTAGCTTGATACCATTTCTTTTTAGTTTCAGCATGAGGGTCAACATTTATATTAGCCTCATACCATGGCGTTGCAGTACTTTTAATTGATTGCAGATTCGCTTCATACCATTTGGCTCGACTGGCGCGAGCAGTTACTAAGTTTGCTTCATACCATTTTCTCTTAGTTTCAAAATGGCCCTTCATCTCAGCGTTATACCAAGGCTTAACGTTACGGCTCACTCGAGCCGCTTCTAAATTAGCTTGATACCATTTCTTTTTAGTTTCAGCATGAGGGTCAACATTTATGTTAGCCTCATACCATGGTGCTGCAGTACTTTTAATTGATTGCAGATTCGCTTCATACCATTTGGTGCGACTGGCACGAGCGGCGACTAAATTAGCTTGATACCATTTCCTCTTAATTTCAAAATGGCTTTTCATTTCAGCGTCATACCAAGGCTTACCAATTGTAGCCTCCTTGGCTTCATACCATTTATTTTGTGTTGCTCTTGCAGCTCTGGTGTTGGCTTCATACCACTTATTCTTAATATTTTTAGTTCTAATCAACGCAATATTGGCTTCATACCATTTCTTTTTAGTATCTGCATGCGGATCAAATGCTAAATTAGGATTCGCGTTATACCATGGTCTATTTTGACGGCTGATTCGTGCCGCTTCTAAATTGGCTTGATACCATTTCTTTTTAGCATCCGCATGAGGATCGACATTGATATTAGCCTCATACCAACGGCTAGCTGTAGTTGCTGTCATTTTTGTATTGGCTTCATACCATTTTACTCGACTTGCTCGAGCGGCTTCTAAATTACTTCGATACCATTCGCTTTTGATATCAGTCTGCGTATTAGCCTCATACCAAGGCGTTGGCGGTAAATTAGCCTCATACCATTTAGAACGGTTTTCTCTAACGGTTTTAACCGCCGCCTTTAAGTTGGCTTCATACCATTTATTTTTAGTATCTAAATGCTCTGCTAAACCAGCATCATACCAGTGTTTTCGGCTGATAACTGCAGGTTGACTATTCGCTTCGTACCAGCGTTTATCAGCCATTTTAGTTGTTTTTTTATTGGCTTGGTACCATTTAACCTGACTCGCACGTGCTGTTTGCAAATTAGCTTCATACCATTTAGCTTTAATATCAATTGTACTCATTATTAACACCTCCCTTCTAGGTCTTGTCACTGTCTGATATTACATGAGTTCAAGATAAGTCCACAAGAGATTTATGCGATTTACGCACTAATTTGTTACATTATTCAAAGCAATGTTTTTCGGCTTTTACTTGTTGAAATAAGGCAACCTTTTGTTCGACTTCTATCATACGGCGTTGTTCCTTTTCTTCAACCAAGGCAGAGTAACCTAGGTAAGCAAAACCAAGCAGACCATGTACTATCGGAACACTGTCAAAAACTATCAATGTAGTTGCTATTTGGTTAGCACCATCTTTATGAAATTCCGGTTTATAGCTATAGCGATAGGGCTGAAGATAGCGAATGGCACTATCAAGTTGTGCACAGCTTTGTTGATAAATCTCATCTGTTGCAACTTCCACTGGCGGCTCAAAATAAATCGGTTCTAACGGCACAGGTGGCATAGGCACAGCCTGAGCAGAGCTAATTACAAAGACAAAACTAATCACTACACATACTTTAGAAAGTGGCATGCTAATCATCTTCATAGAACTCCATTTTAACTGTCATAGCATTGTTATCGGCAGTTCAACATAAAAATCCATACCCTGTTGCTATATTTGCGCAATTATTTTTCCAGCCTGCTGATGTAGAATTAAATCCAGTGCTTCTTTAATGATATGTCCACAGCTTATAGCTGTTTCGATCTCAGAATTACGATTGACGTCCATAATATCTGTCCGTGATTACTATCAATTACCGCAATATTTCCTTGGTCACCAACGATTCCAACCAACTGGCTTCACTCATTCTCGAAACTATACTATTTAGCCGCTCACTTCCCGATCGCATGCGATCAATTTGGATTTATCTATAAAATTAACAAGTCAGTCTTCATCGGCTGACTCTTTTTCATGCTTATGCACATCAATCCAAAGCTGTAGACGTTTAGCGATGGCCGCGTTAAAAGTTCCTTCAGGATATTGCCCTTGTTCATCCAGTTGACCGACTTCAATACCTGAGAGTAAGGCCAGTGCCTGGTCAATTGAATCAACAGCATGGATCTGAAACTTATTGCCAGCCACCGCATCAATCACATCAGGTCTCAACATCAAATGCTGAACATTGCTGAGTGGAATAATAACGCCTTGCTCACCTGTTAGACCAAGCTTCATGCAGACATCAAAAAAGCCTTCAATTTTTTCATTAACACCACCAATAGCTTGAACTTCACCGTGTTGATTCATCGAACCAGTGATTGCTAATGATTGTTTTAATGGCAATTCAGCAATCGCAGATAACAAGGCACATAATTCAGCTGCTGTAGCACTATCACCATCAACCTCACCATAATTTTGTTCGAACACGAGACTTGCTGACATAGACAGTGGTTGATCTTTGGCATAAGTCGAACCGAGATAACCACTCATAATCAACACCCCTTTAGAGTGTAAATCGCCGCCTAATTCAACTTCACGCTCAATATCGATAATATCGCCATCACCAAAACGGCAGTTAGCCGTCAAACGAGACGGCTGACCGAAACTGTATTCACCGATACCCAGAACGGTTAAGGCATTTACTTCGCCTATGTGTACTCCGGTCACTTTAATACGAGTGATATTACGATCAATATGATCAATTAACTGGCCACGTATTCGATCAACACGTTGTTCACGACTTTTTAACGCCTGCGTTACATGCTCCCGTGCGACCACGACAACCTGCTGCTTGCGTGCCCAATACGTTGATTCTCGTAATAAGTCAGTCATTGAGCCAAGATGTAGTGACATTTTACTCTTCTCTTCCACCGACCGAGCAGCATGTTCAATCACTTTCGCAACGGCTTCTTTATCTAGATGAAGCAATCCTTCTTTTTGTACTGTACTGGCAATAAGACGGGCATATAACAAATGATTCTCGGCTGTTCGTTCCATCTGATCTTCAAAATCTGCCACAACTTTAAATAACTCAGCAAATTCAGGATCATGCTCATAAAGTTGATAATATAAATGTCGGTCACCGAGCAATATCACTTTCAAATCGAGTGGTATAGGTTCAGGTTCAAGAGACACCGTAGCGACCAAACTGTACATCTGTTCTACGCTGTCAAAGCGAACTTCTTTTGAATGAAGTGCCCGCTTCAAGCCTTCCCACGAATACGGTTGCATAAGTAGCTGCTCCGCATCCAATATCAGATAACCACCATTAGCACGATGAATAGCACCGGCTTTAATCAAGCTAAAATCAGTGATCAAAGCGCCCATCATGGCCATATTTTCAACGCTACCTAGTAAACTTTGGTGGCTAGGAAAATTGTCATACACTACCGGAGCACCAATCGCATCTGCGTTATTAACGATTAGATTAATTTGATAACGCTTTAATAATGGACTGTCGATAGTGTGTGAAACTTCATCACCTTCATCATCTGGCTTTACAAATGCATCGACATTATTAAGTAAGTCTTTTTGCATGGCATCAAAATACCGTTGTAGCCGATCAATCTTAGGGTAAGCATTTTTTAACTTATTTATCTGTCGGCTAATAACTTCAGTTGCTACTTCATCGTTCAATGCCGTTACTTTTGTCTGATTATCTCGTTCCCACTCACGCAATTCCAGTAAGGTATGTTGCAAATCCTCATGCAAAGTCGCGATTGCATCCTCAGTTTTTTCTTGCTGATCAACAGATAACTGATCAAATTCATCAGCAGTCATCGCTTCACCATTTCGCTGAGCAGCAAAGGCATAAGTGCCATCCTGCATGCGCAATAAAACAATGCCTTTACGGTCTGCTTCTAATTGTAAAACACCAAACAAGCGAACTCGGTGTTTACGTGATGACTCGTCAATCGAACGCATTCGTCCGCGGTAATATTCATCGTCAAAGGCATGCGGTAACTCTTCCAATAAGTGATGGATTGCTTTCTCAATATCATGAATAAGTTGTGAACCTACTCCGTTTGCAAGCACTAAAAACCAAGGTTTTTGTGGGTCGGTAAAATTATGTAAATACCCCCAATCTTTGCCATGAGGGCGGAGCTGAACATGTTCGTCAAGAAAACGCTTCACTAGCGTATATTTACCCGATCCCGTGTCACCCATAACAAATAAGTTATAACCATTGCCTTCAATATTGACACCAAAGTCTACCGAATCTAATGCCCTAGATTGACCAATAATGGTCGATAAGCCTTGCAATTCTCCCGTGGTTTTAAAGTTGAGCTGTTCGCTACTACAATGTTGATACAAACTATCTGGATGTAATTGGGTATTGAAATTCATTTTTTTACTCTAGCCTTAGAAGATGCTTTTAGCTTAGGATACCCTACAAAATTATATAACTTAATATTTATCACACTGTCGGAGCACATAAGTATGAGTAATCATGACTATGATGAACAACGTAATTTCTTCAGAATGAGTATTGAAACACTAATCACTTATAAAATTAAGAATTCTGATGGTCGTTCACACCATGGCATCAGCGGTGATTTGAGTGCAACAGGACTATATATGTCAACAGATTCAGCACTTAAAGAAGGGGATGAAATAGTATTAGTGATGAATCCTAGTGGCGACCGTTTACCACCATTCACTGCAGAAGGCAGGGTGTTGCGAACGTCTAGCGCTGAGGATGATGTCAACAAATTTCATGTTTCTATAGAACTAACTAAAACATCCTAAAAAAATAAAAACAAATTGACGATAACTAAAAGTCTTAATCCGAAATTGTTAAATCCAATAACTAGTTTTAGTCATCACTTTAGACATCAAACCCATCATATGCTTAACCGGTTTAGATAAGATCGCGCCGCCAGCATTAAGTGCCAGCGTACCATGGTGTAATTCATCGATTCTCATCTGCTCTAATATGGCACGACTTTTTTCATCGCGCACACTAATGGCTACTAAATGCTCATCTAAATGCTGAACAACTTGTTTTTCTGTCTCAGCAACAAAACCTAAACTCCATTTATCACCAATTTTCCCAGCGACAACTCCCATAATAAAAGAGCCTGCATACCATAGGGGATTTAACACACTGGTATGCCCGCCCAGATAATCTAATCTATGCTGACACCATACAAGATGATCATTTTCTTCCAATGCCGCCTGCTCCATTGCTACTCGAACTTTAGGCAGGGTCGCGGTTAATGCTTGACCTTGATATAGAGCTTGAGCTGAAACCTCTCCCGCCTGATTAATCCTCATCAACCGAACTGATAATCGTTGTTCTTGCTTTGTCAGCTCGTGTTCAGTTAAACCACAGTCAGGCATCAGACGCCCAGTCGTTTTTGGCTTACCAATGACGGTTGTCAATGCTTTATCTGTTTCAATTATTAGTCTATCAGTCAAACTATATTTTCGTGTATTCACTTCATATCCCTCAAAAGATAACTTCAATCAATGAACATCTCAACATGATTATTTTTGACCCGTGCAGCAATGACAATTTTTCCTTGAGCCAATAATTCTTTATATGAAACAGTCTGATTTCGACCTTTGTATTTTGCATAATACAAAGCATCATCAGCCATACTGATAATATCTGTTGCCCACTGTAGGCTCATCTGTTCAACAAAACCAATACTAATCGCTACATTGCCGAATTCAGGAAAACAGATGTAAACATTTTGGTTGAAAAAAATTATTGATCGTTTTCAAAACACTTGCCCACAGCATCTTTCGGAAAGCCCGTCAATTAATGAGATGCTATGATTGTTTTTATATTCCATCATATAATGTATGAATATTAGACCGTCTGTAAGAAGTCCATTTATCTATGAAATAGAACATATTTAACATCACTTTAATACTTCTTGCGCACAGAGTTCATTCTAGAAATAAATACTCGCCGTTACTGTTTATCACAATGCGGCAAAAAAACGTTCTAATGTTGCCGCTAGTTGTCTAGGGTCAAATTTAGGCACGTAAGCATCAGCACCTACACCTTTACCCATGTCCATATTAGCGGCGGCTGTTAGTGATGAATGCATAATCACAGGTAAATGCTTGAATCGTGGATCTGCTTTTATCTTTTGCGTCAAAACATAACCATCCATCTCAGGCATTTCAACATCAGTCAGCACAAGTTGAATTTCAGTAATAATATCGCGGTTCTCTTTTTCACATTTATCTGCCATACGATTGAGCATTATCCAAGCTTCAGCACCATTAACAGCACCGATATGTTTCACGCCCATATGGTCGAGTGCTTTGGTTATTTGTTTACGGGCAATATTCGAATCATCAGCGAATAAAATAGTGTGCTGCCTATCAGTATCTAATTTTTCGATACCGTCGAAAAGATTCTCATCATAGAAGCCTCCCGCATCAGCTAAGACTTTTTCAACATCCATAATCATTACTAATCGTTTATCGGACAATTCTGATACCGCAGTCACCAATCCACCAAGACGTTTTGATAGCAACGGTGGTGGCGCTTTTACTTGTTCCCAGTTTAACCGTTGAATAGTATCAACTGAATTCACCAAGAAGCCCTGAATATGTGTGTTGTATTCTGTGATCATCAATATTTTCGGTTCATCAGTCGACGTCAAATTACAGAATTTCTGTAAATTAATGATAGGTACCATCTCACCCCGTAAACTCACAAACCCCTCCACACCATCAGGCATTTCAGGCGCACTTGTAATCTCAGGAATATTCAATACCTCACGGACTTTAAATACATTGATGCCAAAGACTTCATTTCTACCAGTTTGGTCATTGGTACCTAGGCTAAATAACAGAACCTCTAGGTGATTTGTTCCTGCTAGTTTAGTGCGTTCATCAATAGAATCAATAAGTGTAGCCATAGCGACCTTCTCTAGTTTCTGTTCGATTAAATTTAGTTGGAAACCTTAGACAAGTTGTCTTTGGCGCGATGCCAAATTAAAGTACTTCTTCGGAAGGTTCCTGTTCAATAATACCTGTTTATGCTTCATGCTACGAAAACTAATTGCCTTAATTACCGGATAAGCGGCAGTATTGTCCACATAGCCTACTTTATATAATCACTAAATATACTTACTTAAATAGTAATCACTTAAAAATAGCCAAACGACTATATAACAAGCAAAACTCAAGCCGTGTTTCATTTGAAAAATTTACTCTTTTTGGCTTATTAGTGAACATTTTGAGCAAAGTCTATAGAAAAATAGTAGCTAATTGTGCTAAAGCCTATAGAATAGACATACTTGTAGACGTTCAAATAGCCTTCTAAAAGCTGGTACCGAGAGCGAGATTTGAACTCGCACTACTTCACATCCACTAGCACCTGAAGCTAGCGCGTCTACCACTTCCGCCATCTCGAAATATAACGAGCGGCTACAATACCGATTGAGAAATTCACTGTCAATGACAAAAGAAAACACACAAGATCCACACTCTAAACGCGAAGCAGAAAACTACGAGAATCCGATTCCTAGTCGCGAATTTATTTTAGAGATTTTAAAACAAAATGACCGCCCCTTATCACGCCGCGCAATTACTAAACTTTTAGCCATTAAAGGCGAAGACCAAACTGAAGCCCTGCGTCGACGTCTCCGTGCAATGGAGCGGGATGGTCAAGTATTACGTAATCGTAAGAATGCCTATGGCATCGTCTCTAAAATGAACCTTATAACTGGCCGCGTCATGGGCCATCCAGATGGTTTTGGATTTCTAATTCCAGATGAAGGCGGCGATGATCTCTTCTTAAACGACCGAGAAATGCATGTTGTTTTACATGGCGATCGGGCGATCGCAAGAATCAGCGGTGAAGATCGCCGAGGTCGTAAAGAAGGTCAAATTGTCGAAGTACTAGAACGTGGTAATCCCTTGGTTGTCGGGCGCTTAATTACTGATGCTGGGTTTTATTATTTAATACCGAACAATCGTAGGATTAGCCAAGATATTTTAATCCCGCCAGAAAACTTAATGGATGCGCAAGTAGGACAAATTGTAGAAATAGAAATAACCGAACACCCCAATAAACATCGCTCACCATTAGGTAAAGTTGTAAATGTACTGGGTGACCATATGGCACCCGGCATGGAAATTGAAATTGCATTACGCGCTTTTGATTTGCCACATATATGGTCGGTTAAAGCGCTTGATCAAGCAGAATCATTTGGCTCAGAAATACCTAAAGCAGAAATTGCAGGCCGACTTGATCTACGCGACCTTCCCCTACTTACTATTGATGGCGAAGACGCTCGCGATTTTGATGATGCGGTTCATGCCGAAAAATTAAAATCAGGCTCATGGCGTTTGTGGGTAGCGATTGCTGACGTATCGTCTTATGTACAACCGAAAAGCCCACTCGACAAAGACGCACAAGAGCGTGCAACTTCAGTTTATTTCCCAAGCCAAGTGATCCCAATGCTACCTGAAGCATTATCGAATGGTTTATGTTCATTAAATCCTGATGTAGATCGCTTATGCATGGTTTGTGAAATGGTGGTTAATACTGAAGGTAAACTTGAGTCACATCAATTTCATCAAGCAGTAATGAATTCTAAAGCACGTCTAACTTACAACAAAGTAGCCGCCATATTAGTGGATGGAGATGAGGCTTTACGTAACGAATATGCGGCCGTTTTACCTGGATTAGAAACAATGTATGACTTGTTTAAAGCCATGCTTAATGCCCGAGGAGAACGCGGAGCCATTGATTTTGAAATGACTGAAACACAGTTTGTTTTTGATGAAAATCGCAAACTTAAAACCATTGAACCTCGTCAGCGAAATGATGCACATCGCCTTATTGAAGAATTCATGGTCGCAGCTAATGTTTCTGCAGCTCAATTCATATTAAAACATGAATTACCAGCCTTATTCCGAGTTCATGAAGCACCAGCAGAAGAAAAATTGGCTAGCCTTAGAGAATTTTTAGGTGAATTAGGTTTAGCGCTCGGCGGTGGTGATGAGCCAGAACCAGCACATTATGCCTCATTACTTAAAAATGCTCACAAACGACCTGATGCCCATTTAATTCAAACGGTCATGTTACGAAGCCTTAAGCAAGCCGTATATACCCCAGACAATGCGGGCCATTTTGGTTTATCGCTTGAAGCATACGCTCACTTCACCTCACCCATTCGCCGCTACCCTGATTTACAGGTACATCGTGCCATTCGCCACATCATTTCAGGTAAGAAAAAAGTCACTTGGCCTGCTACACACGATGAGATGGTTAAACTCGGCGAACACTGCTCCATGGCCTCGCGTCGTGCTGACGAAGCGACTCGCGACGTAAGCGACTGGTTAAAATGTGAGTTCATGCAGGAACGTGTTGGTGAAGTTCACGAAGGTGTTATAAGTGGCGTAACGGGATTCGGCCTTTTTGTCGAATTAAGCGATATGTATATTGAAGGTTTAGTTCACGTCACCTCGTTAAAAAATGATTACTATCAATTTGATGCTGCTGGTCACCGATTAATGGGCGAACGAACTCGCAAAGTATATCGTCTTGGTGACAAGGTAGAAGTTAAAGTCATGCGAGTCGATCTTGACGAAAAGAAAATTGATTTAGAACTCAATTAATAGCATTCTCACAAGCTGACACAAGGATGTGTTTCGATGATTTTCACTAATGAAGCATTATTTATCTTGACCAAAATAATAAAGGCGGTAGAATGTGCCGCTTAACTTCATGATCATTTGAAACATCAGTTTTCAAACATGTAGTGGCCATTTAAAATGGTGAGTGTAGCTCAGTTGGTAGAGTCCCGGATTGTGATTCCGGTTGTCGTGGGTTCGAGCCCCATCATTCACCCCACTTTACTTTATCTAAAAGTAATCTTGGAACAAAGACTTACAAATCTCAAGTTAGTTGACATCGACTTATCGTCTTTATCAATTTACTGCACAGGTGCAAACCGAGTGCAAAAATAGAGAATAGTATGCCTTATTCAATCCTCAAAGCACCTTCACATAAATTCAAAATCCAATTCCGTTCACACCATATTCAAGGCTCAATCAACAGAACATTCACCACCAAGGAAGAAGCAATCAACCTTGGAAAAGAATTAGATGCCAGCTTAGAAAAACTAATTCATGATGAGAAGGCAATCCCTGCTTACCCTCCTCAAACCCTCATAGACCCTACTTCTTCGACCTTGGCATTGATAGTAAGGGCAATCAACTAACACTATCTCATCTTATTGATAACTATCTTTTGTGGCACAACAGTCAGCCAGATAAAATTGATTATGGTGTAGCACCAAGACTTAGATGGTGGCGTGAGAATTACGGGCATATAGCTATTGAATCATTTACCGCTATTGATGTGTCAGAAGGTATTGAAAAGATAATATCTGGTAAAGGTATTTCAGATAAAAAGCCACGAACACCACAAACCAGCAATAGATATAAAGCCAATCTATCAAGCGTATTCACCTATGCCATCAAACCCAAAAGAGTACACGCTAAAGGCTTTCACACGCCCAAGGCAAGGTTAATCTCCAACCCTTGAAGATTGGTTTAAGGTGAACCTGAAGGCACTCCTCGCAGACGTAGCCTCACTCTAAATGAGCAAGAACGATTAATTGAAGCAAGCAAACAATCCGAATGGAAACCCATGTACGCCTTAGCTTTAATGGCACTAACTTGTGGTGCACGCAAGGATGAGTTAGTGGGACTAAGATGGAAAGATATAGACTGGTCAAGCAATACTGTTTTTGTATTACGCACTAAAAATGGTGATTCCAAAGAAATGTCCATCATACCCAAACTTAAAGATTACCTATTCAAGTTATGGGATTCAGTGAAATTATCCACTAATAATATTAACGTCAAAGACCATGTGATATTTCGAGGAACAGTATCACCATTCAGGTCATTCACAATGCATAAACAATGGATAAAAACCCTTGCACGTGCAGAAATAGAACCTTTAGACGATAAGTATGGTGAACCCATTGCATTTCACTCATTACGTCACACGTTTTGCACCACTCTTCATAGAAATGGAGAGAACTTAAAGACAATACAATCATTAGCAGGTCATCGAGATATATCAACCACCTTGCGCTATCGTTAGTCCTAGGCATTGAGGCAAGTATTGATAGCCGATCACAGGATGACTCTTCTTCTCAAAAATACTTGGGCGTTCCAGATTTAGATTATCCTGCAAAAATCGACATAAGGTCCGCTTGGTCTCTTCAAGCTAGGCTTGGTCGCATCATAAATGAACAAACATTACTTTATGTAACTGGCGGCTTTGCCGGCGCGAGAATCCAATCATCATTTTGCGATGTAACAGTACCAGAGTGTGAATCTCACTCTGACTCAGAAAATGGCTGGACTGCCGGTCTTGGAATTGAACATTTATTGACTGACTATCTATCGATTAAAGCAGGGTACAGTTATGCCGATTATGGTAGCAGAGACCTATCAACAGCTGTTCTTTATGGTGACGGCTATTAATGAGAAGCAAAAATATACCGAACACTCATTCCAAGTTGGTATCGCATACCACTTCTAATTTTATTTAGATACTTATTAACTAACTACAGGTTGCTGCATTATATGCGGCCTGTAGCTTCTTTTTTAAATTCTATTCTGATGTATATGAGAGTTATATACACATATCTCTTTAAACAATTAGCCCCCGCCCCCTCAATGCTTTTTAGCGAATCACATACAGAGTTTTTATGTGAGCGCTCCTCCTTCAGAACATCCCTGACGCTATCATGAATTAAAACGTAAATCATAACCAGCATCCAGAAATCAAAAGCACTAACACCTAATTTATACCCACAAACACGCTCACTATAAAACTCATCACTTAAGGGCAATCTAATTGTAATAACTTAGCACCGCATTCAGATAATTGCAATTTCCATCTTGACTTTAACCTTACGACTGGATTAGGGTTCATTGCAACTAACTATAAACAAGCCATTAACGCGAGAATTAATTACTAAACACAGTCAAGCAAAGCGGACTGGCTTAAGTGATTTTTAACACTAAGATAGGGGTATTTAATATGAAACAAGTATTTTTACTGATTTTTCTGCTGTCTTGTTTTGGCAATGCCATGGCTTGTTATGACGCGTCATTGAGCACCAAGCAAAACTTTGATAACTGTTTGGGCGAGGCTGAACAAGGTGATGCTAATGCTCAAAACTTTCTCGGACTTTTGTATGCTAATGGTCGAGGCGTATCGAAAGACTCCAAGCAAGCGGTGAAGTGGTATAAGAAAGCGGCTGAACAAGGTGAGGTTGATGCTCAATACAATCTCGGATACATGTACGCTAATGGTCGAGGCGTATCGAAAGACTACAAGCAAGCGGTGAAGTGGTATAAGAAAGCGGCTGAACAAGGTGAGGTTGATGCTCAGTACAATCTCGGATATATGTACGCTAATGGTCAAGGCTTAACGCAAGACTACAAGCAAGCGGCGAAGTGGTACACAAAAGTGGCTGAACAAGGTGATGTTGATGCTCAGTACAATCTCGGATATATGTACGCTAATGGTCAAGGCGTTACGCAAGACTATGTGATAGCCCTTATGTGGTGGAGTATTGCTGGTTCAACTGGTTTCGAAGAAGCAGTTAAAAACAGGGATATTGTTGCTAAAAAAATGACACCGGAGCAAATACAAGAAGCGCAGCAGTTAGCACTAGAATGGGCGGCTAAACGCAACTAATATTAATCAGAGAAAATACATGAATAAATTATTGCTCGCTTTAGTTGTGGCTGCTTTTTCGCCCGTTGCTTTTTCCTGCAATAATCTTGTTAACGTGAATACAAAGGACAGACCTGCCTGGATGGCATGGAGACTGGCTCTCTAGCTCGGTCCAGTTTTGTCAATGAAGCATGGTATGACGGCGAGAGCAATTACATGATAACCCAGCTAAAAGGCACCAATCACCACTACTGTAGACTTCCTAGTCAGATTTGGAGTGCGCTGGTATACGCTAAGTCACACGGCAGGTATTACGGTCAAAAAATCAGGGGGAACTTCGATTGTCGCTTAGGGGGTGCCAAGCAGTAGATGATTTCTGACAATCATATCAGGCCAAGAAAAATCCTGAGTTTAATCAAGTAAAATCCCATGGGCTTATTTGGGGCAGATGCGTATCGTTTTACCTGCAAACTAAATTAACTAATCAACAAAAAGGTGATGACGATGTGGACTAAACCAGAATACTCAGATATGCGTTTCGGCTTTGAAGTAACTATGTATATCTGCAATCGTTAAGATTCAGTTACAAAAAGCTTTTAAAGAGCTCCAGTAGTTAATTCTGCTGGGGCTTTTTTTATGTCTGGAGTTTATACAAACTATAAAGCTAGCTCAGCTTTTACTTTTTTAATATTGAAGTCAGTGTTGCTAATAGCTTTTCTAGAATCACCCTCAAAAGTATCTGTACAGGTACTACTATAATCTAGCAACTGCTCAACCCCTCTCCCCCCCCCCCCTTTAATTCTATACATAAAGTGAGAGATAAAAAGGTGCAGTTTGAGTGCAGATTTGTAGCTGTACACCCCTATTTATATTCAAGCCAGCTATTGAAACTTAGTCATAACGTGATACAGTTACTACAGATTCAACCAGCTTGAGATTGTGATTCCGGTTGTCGTGGGTTCGAGCCCCATCATTCACCCCATTATTTCTCAACTATATACCAATTTGTTATTGTTATTTGCATTCCTCTCCTTGCGATTAAACAAGACATGGCTATAACTGAACAAGTTAACGCTGCATTAGCTGAATTGTCTGCAGATATAAAAATAACAAACTAGAATTACCCTCACCCCCTGACATCATACCTAAAGTTCGAGCTTTAGCTCATAATGACAACACTAATGCCGAAGACTTCGCTAATTTTGTCAAGTTTGATCCTAATATTTCTGGTCGGATTATTAAGATTGCGAATTCCGCTCTTTTTGGCACTCGTTTACATATAAGAGTGTTCAATTAGCCGTAGCAAGATTAGGTTTTTCTAAAATACAAAATTTGATCACCGGATTAGTTATTGCCCAAAATTTCATAAATGCTAAAACACGTGGCCTCGAAAATTATTTCAATGAAATCTGGCAACAAAGCAACAAGGTGTCAGCCATTTGCGATGTATTAGCTCATCAAAAAACTGATATTGATCCAGAACAAGCACTACTAGCCGGAATGGTTCACAATATTGGCGTGCTTCCACTCATACTACGATTAAATAAAATTTCAGCATTGAATAATGAGCCAAAACTACTCATTCACGTTGCCAATCAAGTCGTACCTAAACTTTATCCTAAGGCTGGTAAAATGATCTTAAATAAATGGAATTTCTCTCCAGTTATCGCTTCGGTTGCAATTACCCATAATCGACTAGAGAGAGAATCTACAGGCCCCATAGATTTGAATGATCTGGTATTAATTGCTTGTGAACTTAATAAAATGTCTGACTTTACAGATAACGACACGATCCCCGAAACGTTCGTCAACTCAACATTGTTTCAAAGCTGTGGCCTAATTGGACCGAAGCATCCACTGATCTTAGTAATCTAAAAGATCAAATAGAACAAATAAACAGCAGTATCAAAATCTAAAATAGCGGCACAAGTACAACTCACTTAAAAGTAATCCTCATCTCGGATTTCATAGAACTGCAATGAATTATTGGCTTGATGGCTCTTAAGATAATATTCTCTACAACGACTGTTACATATGCTCGCCAATACGGCATAGATACTATCCACTTATTGAATCAACATTAATCTCTTTGGCAAAGTTTTATCGAACATCTAGGCGTTGATTTATCGCTGTTCTAAATATGGCTGATATTATTAATGTGTTTGAGTTTTCTAACCACGTATTTTTCAAATTCAACCAAAAATAGTACCGATGATGAAACCAAGATAATGAGAAGCCATGTAAACGCATCTAGCGCTACGGTGTCGAATAGTTTCTGCATAGGACTTGTGTAGGTAAAAGCCAGCTGGAAAAGAACTAACAAAGCACTTGCCATTAAGGCATATCGGTTACCCAATAATCCCGCTTCATTAAGCACTGAACCAGTAATGTAGCGTGAGTTAAATAAATAGAAAATCTCAAACATCACTAAGGTATTGACTGCTACTGTTCGCGCATATTCCAAATCAACATTCTGACTACGTTCCCAAATAAACAATCCAAAAGTACCCAGCATCAGAATAAAAGACACAAATACAATTCGCCATAACAGTGCGGCCGTTAATAAGGGCTCATTAGTATTTCGTGGCGGACGCTGCATTACACTACTTTCTGCTGGTTCGAATGCCAAAACCAATGCCAATGTAACGGTTGTTATCATATTTACCCAGAGGATTTGCACGGGCGTAATGGGCAATGTTTGCCCCAGCAGAATTGCAGCAATAATCACCAGTGCCTCACCACCACTCGAAGGTAATATGAAAATAATGGCTTTTTTCAGGTTTTCGTAGACAGTACGGCCTTCTTCGATGGCATGCACTATAGAAGTAAAATTATCATCCGCCAGCACCATTACAGAGGCTTCTTTTGCTACCTCGGTACCATTTTTACCCATTGCCACCCCTACATCGGCTCGCTTTAACGCAGGCGCGTCATTCACCCCATCGCCAGTCATCGCAACAACATGACCTTTGGCCTGAAGTGCCTTAACTAAGCGTAATTTATGTTCTGGACTTGAGCGAGCATAAATATCAATATCATCAACGACATTACACAAATCATCATCAGTCATGGTTTCAATATCATGGCCCGTCAACACACGACATCCATCACCAATGTTCATTTTATTGCCAATTGCAAGAGCAGTAACTGAATGATCGCCGGTAATCATTTTCACTCGAATACCGGCAGATTGACACTGTTTAATGGCCTCACTGACATCCTCACGCGGGGGGTCAATCATGCCAACGATACCCAACAAAGTTAGATCATTTTCCACATCACTGTAGTTCAAATCACGATGCTCCGCATGGGTTTCTTTGGTGGCTATGGCCAATACACGTTGGCCATTTTTTGCTAATGTATCCATTTGTTGCTGCCAATAAGCCAAATCAATTGGCTCATCCTTCAAACCAACACGTTGAAATTTGCTCATCACAAAAATACGCTCTGGCGCACCTTTTATGTAACTGACGCCTTTACCAAGATGATTATGATGCAAGGTGGCCATAAATTGATGTTCTGATTCAAACGGAATCACATCAGTACGAGGCCATGATTCATGTTCAAAATCGGGGATCATGCCCGCTTTCATTCCGAGAGCGATCAACGCGCCTTCAGTAGGATCTCCTTGTAATAACCAATCACCATTTTGCTTTTTCAATACCGCATCGTTACATAATATGGCAGCACGACTCAGCTCATTTAATACTGGATGAACATTAAAATCGACTTCTTTATCTGCGCTTGAAAAATCACCATGAGGATCGTAACCTACGCCAGTCACATCAAACAGGCCACCATAGGCTGTTACAACATTAGTGACCGTCATTTCATTTCGCGTTAATGTCCCCGTTTTATCAGAGCATATAACAGTCACAGCACCTAGCGTCTCCACAGCAGGTAAGCGACGAATAATCGCCTTGCGTGCCGCCATCCGCTGCACGCCAATAGCCAGTGTTATGGTCATAATGGCTGGCAAACCTTCAGGAATTGCAGCTATAGCAAGACCAACTGCAGCAAGAAATAACTCAGCTATAGTGTAGTCATAAAGCCAGACACCTAAAGCCATTGTTAGTACCGCAATAACAATAATAATACCTGTTAGTAATCGTGCAAACTCAGCCATCTTACTAATGAGTGGTGTCGTTAAGGTTTCAACTTGTGACAACATAGCACTGATTAGTCCAATTTCAGTATCACTGGCAGTAGCAACAACCACGCCTGTACCCTGACCATAGGTCACTAATGTGCTGGAATAAGCCATCGATATGCGATCGCCTATCACTGCATCATCATCAACTACAGCAGTGATTTTATCAACAGGCATTGATTCGCCGGTCAACGCAGATTCTTGGATTTGCAGATTTTTTATTTTTATTAAACGTAAATCGGCAGGGACTTTGTCGCCTGATTGTAAATAAACTACATCACCGACCACCAACTCTTCCGCGGGGATAGTAATACGTTTGCCATCACGCGACACCACGGCCTGCGGCGAGAGCATTTTTTTTATCGCACGCAAGGCATCTTCAGCCTTGCCCTCTTGAATAAAGCCGATAAAGGCATTAATCACCACTACCCCAATTATCACGCTGGTATCTAACCAATGTCCTAACAAGGCGGTTATCAAGGCTGCGCCCAGTAATACATAAATCAATATATTATGAAACTGAGATAAAAAACGTATTAGCGAACTACGTATTTTAGGCTCAGGTAAAACATTACGGCCATGCTCGCTAAGTCGTTTAGAAGCTTCTAGTTGAGTTAAGCCCTGCTGCGAGCTGGTTACTTGAGTTAGCACGTCTTGGTGTTCCATCGCGTGCCATTTAAAAGCTGAATCTTTAACGTCGACACGGTCGGAATTCATAATATAAGATCTCCAGAATAAGCCCAATAGCATGATTATATATTACTTATTTACAAATATTTTCCCAAGCTAAATTAAGTATTTACTAGTCTTAAATTACTTAGGAATTAAATACAATTGGTGGTCCTGACCAATAGTAATTAATTATCGTCCTGTAAAGCCATCTACGTGTAAATACTAGTTAACGCGTAAATGGCCACATTAAAGCATTAAATACAATGACTTACCTTAAAACCCCATTAAACCATGTTAACTTTTCTTTACATAACAAACATCAGCCAACAAACTAAACTGTCTAAAATCAACAATATACGGATTGGCATAATCAATGCCTATCATAAGAAGCTAATATACCAACTTGATTATAATTTTTTTTTAATAAGTAGTGTGATTACATATGTAAATTGTCTTTAAAAAAGATTTAGAGTGGCTGATTAGCTAATTTGTATATTTTAATAAAGGTAAAGATTATGACATTACAATCAACAAAATCTTCTGCAAAAACGGTACTGACATCGTCCCCAATTAACACTCAAAAAGTAATAGTACCCGACAAGATAACCGCCACTAATCGTCATAGCCAGATTGAAAAAGAGGCTTACTACCTTGCAGAAAATGAAAACTTCAAAGGTGATTCAGTAGCTCACTGGTTACAGGCTGAGGCGAGTATTGATACAAAGCTAGCAGTTAAATAAAGGTCATTTTAGAAACAATATCATAGTGAGAAAACAATTTTAATTAAGGAGCATAGATTATGGCTATTCAACGTTACAAACCACTTAGTTTATTAGATGAACTACAACGCGATGTATCGACTTTATTTAATACGCCAGCATTAGCAACTAATTTTGATAGCGAAGAATGGTCTCCAGCTGTCGACATCAAAGAAACAAAAAATGATTTTGTCATTCATGCCGATTTGCCTGGAGTAAAGTCGGAAGATATTGAAGTGACAGCTGAAAATGGTGTTCTTACGATCAAAGGCCAACGTGAAAGCGAAAAGAAAGAAGAGAAAGACAACTACAAACGCATTGAGCGTTTTAGTGGCAGTTTTATGCGTCGATTTACCTTACCCACTACTGCCGATCTCGACCACATTTCAGCGAAAACTAAAAATGGCGTATTGGAACTACATGTACCTAAAACTGAAAAATCGCAAAGTAAGCGTATTGAAATTAAGACAGAAAAATAAACATACCTAAAGTAGTAGTAGCTCTGCAGTAAGACTTACTGCAGAGCCTTTTTATAGCAACGCTAGGACACTTTTAATTAAGACCATTATGTAGATTTTAATAACAGTGATGCAAAGATATATTTGCAATTGACGAAGCTATATAGCAGCCCATATCAAAATCTGGGGATAAATAAATGAGTAATAACCATACGCCTTTATTCACGGGGGTCATCGTTTATGATGACCAATTAGTCTCTTTAACTGAATTATGTCGAAACTATGCATTGTCAGCTGAGCAACTTTTATCGATGGTCGAGTATGGCATTATCGAACCATTAAATTTTCAATTAAGCCATATCCATTGGCAGTTCACCGGTAATAATACCCTACGAGTGCAAAGAGCGCTCCGCTTACAACATGATCTTGATCTTAATATTGCCGGCGCCGCATTGGCGATTGAATTATTGGATGAAATCAAAGTATTAAAAGATAGACTTTCTTATAAAAAGTACAAGCATTGACTAGCTCATTCAAAGAGTACAACAAGGCTTCACCACGTTCGTTACCTCTCAGATGCTATTACACCATTGCCTGCCCTAATTGAATGGCGGTGCCAGCAGAAAATTCCTGTTTAAATAGTTCAGATTCTAATGGCAACAAGATTACTACCGTTGATCCCATATTAAACCGACCCATTTCCTCACCTTTTTGTAATGTGATGGCTTGTTCACCATTGTAATCCCAATGTTGAATATTTTTACCATAAGGCGGCGTTATCTTTCCTGACCATACGGTTTCCATACTGCCGACAAAAATAGCTCCTACTAAAACCATAACAATCGGACCTTGCTCGGTATCAAATACAGTTACTACACGTTCATTTCGCGCAAATAACTTAGGTACAGTGCGTGCAGTGCGTGGATTAACCGAAAATAACTTTCCTGGAATATACGTCATTTTCCGTAACGTACCGGTGAGAGGCATGTGAATACGGTGATAATCTTTTGGTGATAGATAGATAGTTGCAAACTGACCTTGATCAAACCGTTCGGCTAACAGTTCATCACCGCCCAACAATTCCAACACACTATATTCGCGACCTTTTGCTTGCACAAGCTGACCTTGGACAACGTTGCCAATCTGACTAATCACACCATCTACAGGTGAGGTAATAACCCCTTCACCCTCCGCAATATGGCGCATACCAACCCGTAAGGCTCGTGTAAAAAAAGCATTGAAACTCGGGTAAAAGGCTAAGTCTGTTTGCGCCGCCTCGCTGATATTGACCTTGTATTTCGCGGTAATAAACCGAATAAAGCTATTTTTAAACCACGTAACTTCGCTACGAGTCAGCTTATGCATCAACACCGACAGGCTATGCTGGGGAATAAGATACTGAGGTAGGGTGATTATTTTATCCCATAATGTTGCATCATTTTTTTGTGAACGATTTATCTTGTTTGTAGCCAATTGTATTCTGCCCCTTTCGCCTATTTGATAAGCTTGTCATAATTTTGTTTTTTTAGATTTCAACTCGTGAGTATATCAAGCTATGCACAAATCTATTCAAATCCTATTGATGCTTTTACTGGCAATGATGATTTCACCAACATGGGCCGAGGAGGATACGCCAGCTAATACTAAAGCGATTTATTATGCTATAGAAGAACCCTTCACTATTAATTTTCTAAATCAAAGCGAACAAAAAGCACGTTACTTACAGATAAAAGTCACATTAATGGCACACAACCAAGAGATTATTGATAGTGCCGCATCAAACTTACCTATGTTACAAGATGCCTTGCGGACTTTATTCTCTGCTCAAACGTCAGAGAACGTAAATTCAGTAGAAGGTCGAAAAAGGCTACAAACGGCATCATTAGACACCGTTAAAACCATCTTAGAAGAAGAAACAGGCAGAGATAATCTTGATGCAGTTTATTTCACGAGCTTTGTTTTACAGTAAATAGGCACGTTAATTGCTAAACTAAAAACATCAACCTACAGGAAGAGAGTCGACATGGCAGAAACACAAGACGATATTGAAATCATCGAAGAAGGTGGTAACAAATCAAAATTATTGATCATTATTATTGTTGTCTTGATTTTAATACTTGCTGGCGTCGGTGCCATGATGTTTATAGGTGGAGATGATAAATCTGCCGTATCAGATGAATCAGTAGCTGTCGCGGTAAAACAAACACCGATTTATTACACCCTAGAAAAACCTCTAATCGTTAATTTTGGCGAACAAAGCCAAGGAGCGGTGCGTTATTTATCAGTTAAATTAAAAGTAATGGCACGCGATCAGCTTGTTATTGATTCATTCACTCTCAATGAGCCTGCTATTCAACATGAATTACTCATGCTGTTACTTGGTCAAAAATATGACGAACTCAACACAGTTGAAGGCACTAAAGCACTGCAACAAAAAACACTTGCAACTATTAATGAGGTATTAAAAGCTGAAAAAACATCAGGTGAATTAGAATCCGTCTATTTCACCAGTTTACTCATGCAATAAGACTATGGCTGTTCACGATATACTTTCACAAGACGAGGTCGATGCCCTATTAAGTGGTATGGGCGGCGGTGACATTGAAACTTCTGACGAAGAAGTAGATAAAGGTGGCACACGAAATTATGACTTCGGTAACGAAGACCGTATTATCCGTGGACGCATGCCAACACTGGAAATGGTCAACGAACGTTTTGGTCGTCTTTTCCGCATAAGCCTTTTTAACATGCTACGTCGTTCAGCTGAAATATCTGTTACTGGTGTACAGTTAATGAAATTTTCAGAATACATTCATACTTTGTTTGTACCAACCAGCCTAAATTTAATTCATATGCATCCACTGCGTGGAACGGGTCTAATTGTATTCGAGCCTAAACTTGTATTTACAATCCTTGATAATTATTTTGGCGGTGATGGTCGTTTTCAAGCTCGAATTGAGGGTCGGGAATTCACTGCCACAGAGTTACGTGTTATTCGTATGGTTTTAGATCAATGCTTCGCCACATTAACCGAAGCCTGGTCTCCCGTAATGGATGTACGCTTTGAGTTTGTTAACCACGAAGTTAACCCGCAGTTTGCTAATATTGTTAGCCCTAGTGAAGTATTGGTTATTTCTACTTTTCATATTGAATTAGATGGTGGTGGTGGTGATATACACGTCACGCTCCCATATTCTATGTTAGAACCAATCCGTGAATTATTAGATACCGGTTTGCAAAGTGATAGTGCCTCTGATGATGGCCGTTGGGCCGCATCAATGAAGGAAGAAATCTTAGCCGCGGATGTCCTATTGACAGCTGAATTAGCACACGTTAAATACAGTCTACAAAAAATACTTAATTTCAAAGTAGGTGATATTTTACCGATTGAAATGCCAAAGACAGTGGTTGTAAAAGCAGAACATGTACCCGTATTCAACGCTACTTTTGGCGAACATAAAAATAAAGTAGCGTTAAAAGTTACCAATCTCATTGAGCACCCTAAGGATACAACACCTCAATACCATCTCCAGAAGAGTAAAAAATAATGAGTGAAGATAATAAAACTGACCAAGAAGTGGCTGATGAATGGGCATCTGCATTGGAAGAACAAGGCACCGATGTAGAAGAGGATCCATGGGCAGCAGCATTAGAAGAACAATCTGATTCTGAAAAAGCCAACCCAGCTCCCGTCACTCACCTTGATGATGACGCTAAACCTCGCTCCCACGCCGAGTTGAATTTAGCTATGGTGTTAGATATTCCAGTGACTATTTCCATGGAAATAGGCCGTGCTAAAATCAATATTCGTAATCTACTGCAACTTAGCCAAGGCTCTGTAGTTGAATTAGATCGCCTTGCCGGTGAACCAATGGATGTTTTAGTCAATGACACGCTGATTGCTCACGGCGAAGTAGTAGTGGTCAATGATAAATTTGGTATTCGATTGACTGATGTTATCAGTGCTGAAGAACGCATCAAAAAATTACGATGATGGCGCACATATTTAAAGTCGTAAGTATGTTGGGGCTAAGCTTATGGTCTGTAATAGGTTTTACAGCGGAGCAAAGCAGTACACTGGCTACGAAAACATTAACCACTCCCCCAGTTTCTACTAGTGCTTTATTAGAGACCTTATTAGGTTTGTTTGTTGTACTAGCCTGCATCGCATTTTTAGCTTGGCTACTTCGTCGCACTGGCCGTTTTCAAACGACAGCGAATGGCGAAATGAAAATAATTACCAGTTTGGCGCTAGGGCCTCGTGAACGTGCCGTGCTTTTGCAAGTCGGTGAGCAGCAAATATTGGTTGGCGTGACCTCACAACATGTGCAGACCTTACATATCCTCGAAACACCTGTAAGCACGACAACCATAAAAAACAATTCAAACACTACTTTTGCTGAAAAATTTCAGCAGGTTCTGCAACAGAGAGCTAAATCATGATCCGTTGCTTGCTCAGTCTAGGTCTATTACTAATGCCTTTATTTGCCATGGCGGCTGATCCTGGCATTCCAGCACTGACTCTTACGACTGATGCAGATGGCGAACAAAGTTACACCGTAACACTACAAATTTTAGCATTAATGACCGTCTTAACCTTGCTTCCTGCAGCATTAATGATGATGACATCATTCACCCGTATTATTATTGTCCTGTCTATTTTACGACAAGCGATGGGTGTGCAATCCACTCCATCAAATCAAGTGCTAATCGGGTTATCATTATTTTTAACTTTTTTTATCATGAATCCGGTATTTGATGCCGCATACCACAATGGGGTTAAACCCTATATGGACGGGCAAATGGAGATGATGCCCGCCGCTGAAAAAGCCAGTCAACCGTTCAAAGATTTTATGCTGGCACAAACCCGTGAGACTGATATTGAATTATTTGCCGGAATTGCAGGTCATCCAGCATTGGAATCAGCCCAAGATGTGCCATTTAGTTTATTACTACCGGCCTTTGTTACCAGCGAACTTAAAACGGCTTTTCAAATTGGCTTTTTAATTTTTATTCCATTTTTAATTATCGACTTAGTCGTCGCTAGTGTACTAATGGCGATGGGGATGATGATGTTATCCCCCATGCTAATTTCGTTACCCTTTAAGCTGATGTTGTTTGTGTTAATAGATGGCTGGGCTTTATTGATGGGTACTTTAGCTTCTAGCTTTTACGTATAATTATGACACCTGAAACAGTTCTAACCATCATGCAACAAACACTGCATATCATTACATTATTGATTGCCGTGATCTTATTGCCAGCCTTATTTGTAGGCTTATTGGTTAGCATGTTTCAAGCCGCGACCTCAATTAATGAACAAACCCTGAGTTTTATCCCAAAATTATTAGTTACTATTGCAGTATTAGTATTTGCAGGTCCTTGGATGTTAAGCCTACTTATGGGTTATGCCACACGCATCTTTGAAGACATTCCTTTTTTGATCGGTTAATCGACCTTCCTTATGGATTTATCTACTGCTGAAATATCCGGTGTAATGGGTAGTTATTTATGGCCGTTTTTTAGGATTGCCGCTTTAGTCATGGCTGCGCCTATTTTCAGCAGTAATTTTGTCAATAATCGCAGTCGACTACTTATCGCTATTGCAATAAGCATCGTTATCGTTCCTGCTATCCCTAATGCCGCACCAGCTGTAGAGCCACTTAGTGGCCAAGGCTTAATGATAGTCGCCCATCAAATTTTAATCGGTGCCTGCATGGGGTTTATGTTGCAGTTCCTATTTAATGCTTTCATTATCGGCGGGCAAATTATCGCTATGCAAATGGGCCTAGGTTTTGCCTCAATGATTGATCCACAAAATGGCGTAACGGTACCTGTTATCAGCCAATTCTATTTAATTTTTGTCACATTAGTGTTTATTAGTCTTAATGGCCATTTAATTTTAATCCAAGTGCTTGCAGAGAGTTTTGTTACCCTCCCCATTATGTCCTCTGGTCTACCTGTTAGTAGCTTTCGGGATATTGTCGGCCAAGCTAGTTGGATGTATGCTTCAGGTGTACTTGTTGCTTTACCTGCAATTGGCTCCTTAATGATGGTCAATCTCGCTTTTGGTATTTTATCGCGTGCAGCACCCCAGATTAGTCCCTTTTCGATTGGTTTCCCGATGACCATTATTCTGGGGTTTTTCGTTATATATTTTACTTTACCAGCGGCATCAAATCACTTAGTGAATATGGCTGATTATATGCTACAAACTATACGTTTATTGGTGCAACCAAATGGCTGAAGAAACTGGTCAAGACAAAACGGAAGAGCCCTCTGCCAAGCGTCTGAATGACGCTCGCGAAAAAGGGCAAGTACCCCGTTCTAAAGAATTCACCACCGTTTTGGTACTCATTGCCAGTGCCGCTGGCATGATGTTTTTAGGTGAACGGATGATCCGAAGTGTGTCTGAAGTCATGACAAAATCATTCAGTTTTAGTCGCAAAGAAATATTTAACCCCGTAGAAATGGCTCATCACATTATTTATGCCTTGCAAACTATCTCTTTAGACTTAGGTGCCTTTTTAGGCATTACTGTATTAGCAGCACTGATTGCACCAGCAAGTACTGGCGGCTGGAATTTCTCAGCTCAAGCTATGGGTGTGAAATTGGAAAAACTAGATCCTATAAAAGGTCTAAAACGTATTGTCGGCCCGCAAGGCTTAATTGAGCTGATTAAGGCACTAGCAAAATTTTTACTTGTTGGCATTATCTCCACTTTAATTATTTGGAGTTTACGTGACCAATTATTGTCACTCGGTCAGCAAGAAGTAAATGCTGCAATGGCCGATCTTGGCATGTTGGTGCTTTGGGTCTTTATGGCTATCTCCAGCAGTTTAATTTTGATCGCCCTCATTGATGTCCCTTTCCAACATTGGAATCATATCCGTCAACTTAAAATGACGAAGCAAGAAGTCAAAGATGAAAGCAAAGAAAGTGATGGTAACCCTGAGGTCAAAGGCCGGATCCGTCGCATGCAAATTGAGATATCACAACGACGCATGATGCAAGATGTACCTCAGGCTGACGTGATTATTACCAACCCTACTCACTATGCTGTTGCTCTACGCTATGACCAAACAGGTAATGGAGCCCCAACTGTTGTTGCCAAAGGAGTCGACTTAATTGCACAACAAATTCGAATGGTGGGAGAGGCAAATGAAGTACCCGTTTTATCCGCTCCGCCATTAACTCGCGCTATTTATTTTAGTACCGAAATAGGTGAAGAAATCCCTTCTGGTCTATATATTGCAGTAGCTCAAGTATTAGCGTTTGTCTTCCAGTTACGTCGCTATAATACTCGTGGTGGTCGTAAGCCTCATATTAAACCGGAGGACCTGCCAATACCAGATGAACTAAAAAGAGATTAAAGCTACCAATGGAAAAGAATGATTTATTTACGCGTTTAAAACCAATGTTCAGCGGCAGTATGGGCGCCCCGATAATTGTTGTGGCATTACTTGCCATGGTGGTTTTACCTCTCCCCCCGTTCCTTTTAGACTTACTTTTTAGTTTTAATATTGCGTTATCTTTAACCATTATGTTGGCGAGTATTTACGTACTCAAACCATTACATTTTGCATCATTTCCTGCCATATTGCTGATTGCCACCCTATTACGTCTGGCCTTGAATGTCGCTTCTACCCGTATCGTGCTGATGGAAGGACACACTGGTACTGATGCCGCCGGTAAAGTAATCGAAGCCTTTGGCGAGTTTGTTATTGGTGGTAACTACACCGTTGGCTTTGTAGTGTTTGCAATCCTGGTTATCATTAACTTTGTCGTCGTAACCAAAGGTGCCACTCGTATCGCCGAAGTCAGCGCCCGTTTTACCTTAGATTCGATGCCAGGTAAACAAATGGCGATTGACGCCGATCTTAATGCAGGACTGATAGATCAAGATCAAGCTCGCAGTCGCCGCGAAGAAATTATGCAAGAATCTGATTTTTACGGTTCTATGGATGGTGCTAGTAAATTTGTTCGTGGTGATGCGGTCGCCGGTATTTTGATTCTGTTCATCAACATCATTGGTGGTTTTATCATCGGTGTTGCTCAACATGATTTAAGCTTTGCTGAAGCCGCTCATAACTACACCTTGCTTACCATTGGTGATGGTCTGGTTGCTCAAATACCATCTTTATTATTATCCACTGCTGCAGCGTTATTGGTCACCCGCACCACGAAAGAAGAAGATATGGGTGCAGAAGTCGTTAAGCAATTATTCAAAGATCCTAAAACCTTAATCGTCACCTCAGCTATTATCGGTGCGATGGGACTGATACCTGGCATGCCGAATCTACCCTTTTTAATTCTTGCTTGTTCTGGTGGCTTAGGTGCTTGGTTATTACTTGAACGTCAAAAAGCTGCCACTGCACTTCCCGTAGTGAATGCTCCCGTTGAAACACCCAAAGAACAACGCGACCTGAGTTGGGATGATCTCAACCCTATTGATCCTATTGGTTTAGAAGTTGGCTACCGACTTATTCCATTGGTTGATAAAAATCAGGGTGGTCAGTTAATGAATCGAATCAAAGGCATACGAAAAAAGATATCACAAGAATTAGGTTTTTTAATTCCGCCTGTTCATATTCGCGATAACTTGGACTTAGCACCAACAGCCTATCAAATCACTTTATTTGGCGTCACCTTTGGTGAGGCTGAAATTCATCCCGAACGGATGATGGCCATTAACCCAGGTCAAGTTTTTGGCGAATTGGCCGGCATAAAAAGTAAAGATCCTGCGTTTGGTCTAGATGCAGTGTGGATTGAGCCTAATCAAAGAGAACATGCACAAGCACAAGGCTACACCGTGGTGGATGTTGATACCGTTATTGCAACTCATTTAAGTAAAATATTACAAACCCATGCTCAAGATTTATTAGGCAGAGAAGAAGTTCAGCAACTACTTGATAATCTTGCAAAAATAGCACCTAAACTAATAGAAGGTTTAGTGCCAGATACCTTACCATTAGGTAGCGTACAAAAAGTGTTACAAAATTTACTCGAAGAAAATATACCTATTCGCGATGTACGAACGATTACCGAAGCACTTTCCGAACAAGCTACACGAAACCCTGATACTGAGGCATTAACCGCCGCAGCCCGCATGGCACTTAGCCATTCAATAGTCCAACATATAAATGGAATCAAAGCGGATCTACCAATTATTACTTTAGACCCAGAGTTGGAACAAATATTGCTTCAGACACTACAGGCTACCGGTGAAGGTGGCGCAAGTTTAGAACCTGGACTAGCAGAGAAAATGCATAAGAACTTACAAGAAGCCGCGCAACGCCAAGAGATGACAGGGGAATCGTCAATTCTAGTTGTACAAGCGGGTTTACGTACTTGGATTTCTCGTTTTATTCGCCATTCCATTCCGAGCTTAAATGTATTGTCATACAATGAAATACCAGATGACAAACAAATTAGAATCGTTGCTAACGTGGGTCGTTAAACCCCAAGGTTGATATTATGAAAATTAAACGTTTCCAAGCTGCAGATGTTCGTCAAGCCATTCGTGAAGTACGTGAAGTGATGGGCCCTGACGCAGTCATTTTATCTAACAATCGTGTCGATGGTGGTGTCGAAATCGTCGCTGCTACAGACTATGATGAGGCTGAATTCAGACGTTCTACGCCTGAACCGGCACGTGCAACTAAAGTTGAAATAAATCCATCAGCATCTCCGATAGCACCTCGCTCAGTTGATATCGCACCGCAAGCCCCCCAAAATATTTGGTCGCAGGAACCAACGCTTGTGCAAATGCGTAAAGAGATGTCTGGCCTAAGAGACATGTTGCAAAATCAACTTTCTGATCTCACATGGAAAGAGATGGAACGTAATAGCCCAACCCAAGTACAATTATTACAACGTTACATGCAAATGGGCATACAAGTTGATTTAGCGAAAAATATTACCGCAAAAATGAAAAAAGAGGATGATTTAGAATCTGCATGGCGACAATCTTTAGGCCTATTAGCCAGCCAAATCCGCATTCAAGATAATGACATTATCAACAAAGGTGGTATCTACGCATTGGTCGGTCCAACCGGCGTTGGCAAGACAACCACTGTCGCTAAAATTGCCGCACGATGTGCCCTGAAACATGGTGCTAAAAATGTCGCATTAATCACCACAGACTGCTATCGCATTGGTGGACAAGAACAATTACGTACCTATGCACGTATTTTAGGTGTACCGGTTCGTGTTGCCAGGAACCATCAAGAATTAAATGATTCTCTGAACGATTTCCTTGATCGTCGCTTTGTACTGATAGATACTGCTGGTATGAATCAACGTGATATGAAGCTGGCTGAAAAATTTGCCATGCTCAAACAACAGTCACCTAGAATAAAAAATTACTTAACTTTGTCAGCAACCACCCAATCAAGTGGACTGAATGATATTATCAACGCCTTTTCTCACCTTGAATTAAATGGATGCATTTTGACCAAGACAGATGAAGCGAGCAGTTTAGGCGGAGCGATTTCGGTATTAATCCGTCATCAATTACCTTTAGCCTATATTTGCAATGGTCAACAAGTACCGGAAGACCTGAGTCTTGCCCGCCCTAATACATTGATCAAACAGGCAAGTGATTTAATGAATAACGAACAACAACAGCTAGATCCACAAACCTTATCTAGCTATGGAGGTTTTGCCGCTTATGGCTGATTTACCCCTTGATCAAGCTAATGGTCTACGAAAAATGACCTCGGCAGTACCACGCCCAGTTAAAGTGATTGCGGTCGCCAGTGGTAAAGGCGGTGTAGGCAAAACGAACATCACCGTAAATCTGGGTGTTGCTTTAGCCACTCAAGGCAAACAAGTATTACTGCTAGATGCTGATTTAGGTTTAGCGAATATTGACGTCATGTTGGGTTTACACCCTCAATATAATTTACAACATGTATTAAATGGCAGTAAAACACTCGCAGAAATCATCGTTGAAGGTCCAGCTGGACTCAAAATCATCCCTGCGGCCTCAGGTGTGCAAAAAATGGCTGAGCTCAGCCCTGCTGAGCATGCCGGCATGATTCAAGCTTTTAGTGAAATGGAACAACACATTGATATTTTACTAATTGATAGTGCAGCTGGCATCGCGGACAGTGTCGTCAGCTTCACCCGTGCCGCGCAAGAAGTGATTGTCGTCGTGTGTGATGAACCTGCTTCCATTACCGATGCTTATGCTTTCATTAAATTATTGAGCCGAGAATATAAAGTAAGTCGTTTTCATATCATTGCAAATATGTGCCGCACTATTCAAGAGGGCCGTGAGTTATTCAACAAAATATCCATGGTCTGTGATCGTTTCCTAGAGGTTAATCTTGATTTTATGGGTATCGTACCCTTTGATGAAGACTTGCGTCGTGCCGTCAAAAAACAACGTGCCGTAGTTGAATACCTCCCGCGTAGCAAATCTGCTGTCGCTTTTACCCACTTAGCTAAAAAAATAGACTTTTGGCCAGTGCAAAAACAACCTCGTGGGAATATGGAATTTTTTGTCGAACGTCTCATTCAAGCTAGTTTGGAAGTAAGCTAAAATGAATGGCCTCTCGATGTATGCCAAAAATAGTACATTGACGTACTCAATGGCAGAGATCGTAGAGCAACATGCCATTTTAGTAAAACGTATCGCGTATCATTTAATTGCCCGTTTGCCGCATACTGTTGAGGTTGATGATCTTATACAAACGGGAATGATCGGCTTACTAGATGCCGCTCAACACTACGACACCACTCAA
>JALIBN010000009.1 GCA_030576275.1 Pseudomonadota bacterium
ATAATATCAATCCAGCACTACTTAAATTGGAACTGACAGAAAGTCTATTGCTCAGCCATATCGAAGATACAATTACCAAAATGAAAACATTGGCAGACATCAATATTCAATTCTCATTAGATGACTTTGGTACGGGCCATTCGTCGTTACAATACCTGAAGAAATTACCGCTTTATCAACTCAAGATCTACAAATAATTTATAGACAATATTGTAGCTGATAGTGATGATCAGTCTATTGTTAGGACCATTATTGTAATGGCGCATAGTTTGGGATTGAACGTCATTGCTGAAGGCATAGAAACACAATACCAACAGCAATTATTATTGACCGAAGGTTGTACTCACTATCAAAGCTATCTATATAGTAAGCCTGTGCCAGTTGAATAATTCGAAGTTTTGCTTCGACAACTTCATCAACACGTCGTATAGCTCAAACAACCATCACTGATTAATCATACTGACGGTGTGAAGTGAGTTAAAGCCAAAGTTATGATCCGTAGAAACATCGTTGCCAACGATTTTTCTACTCTCATTTTCTAGCTTATAACCCTATCATTAGCTCGAGAACAAAATGGTGTCTGGGGGTAAATATTTGGCCATTAGATCAGTAAAATAGCAGATTTTGGGGAAGGTAGTGAAAGCCCAAATGCTAGGGGTCGATTTTTTATTATTTTTTGACTATGCTAAAATAAACTCCGCAATAACAACGTGGTTATTGCTTTAAACCAAATTGATACATATCAACAACTCAACGCTACAAGATAATTCGGGGTTGATTGAATCGATATGTCACATCAGATACTTAATGGCTCATCAATAAAACTGTCTAGCATTTTTATTGAGTTATCAAACGCCTCAATCTCAATCACCATTGATATTTAAATGCCTTTAATAGGTATTAATTTAAGCAAGGATTTTCCCTACATGAGAAAAACACTACTCGCACTCGTCTGCTCTATTACGATGCCTGCCTCTAGCTATGCCATTGATCAAGTCGAAACGCTCGATGGTGCTATATTAACTGGCACAATTAAGTCGATATCTGAAACCAGCATCACCCTATCAACTAGCTATGCAGGTGATTTAACGCTTAAGCGTAATCAAATAAAAGGATTTGATACCGATCAAACGGTATTTGTGCGATTAAAAAGTGGTACTACACTTGAAGGTCAAGTTCATCATGATGGTGATGGAAAATTGGTTATCACTGGTCAAGATGCAACCATGACAACTAAAACCTCGTCCATTGCCGAAGGTTGGCAGCCAGAAGCACATGACCCTCAGCTTGTAAGATCCGAACAAGAACGTGATGCGTTAAAACGCAAATGGTCTTATGAGGCCGCTCTCGACATCGTGGGTAAAAAAGGTAATTCAGATCAATTTGGCGCTAGTGTTAAATTAGCGGCAGTACTTGAAAGCCGAGACGATACCTTGAAGTTTTACGCATCATTAGATAAAGAAAGTAAAAACGAGGTCGATACCGCTAACGAAATTATCTTTGGATCAGAATACACGGCTTATTTTGCTGATCCTTGGGGTTGGTATGTTCGTGGAGAAGTTGAAAAAGATGATTTCGAGAATCTTGAATTACGTACCATATTTGGTTCAGGTTTAAATTATCGCGTATTTAACGAAGATAAACATTCACTTGAATTGCGCTCGGGTCTTGGTTATCGCTATGAAAGCTTTACTGATGGTACTAATGAGAACTCTCCAACATTAGATTTTGGTTTATCACATAAATGGCAATTTGTGGACTGGGCCAAGATGACTAATCATTTAACCTTTACACCGGCAATTAATGATTTTTCAGATTTTCTGCTAACCCATGATTCAGGCATTAACATTCCAATTGGCTTCTCCAATTATTGGAACTTACGATTTGGTCTTCGTAACGACTATAAAAGCTTGCCAGCTAGCAGTCGTGAGAAGCTAGATACCAGTTATTATTCTCGTCTTCAGTTGAAGTGGTAAATAATATCAATCAACATCGATTAATAATATGATGTTGCTCGATGCTCTAAAATCAGAATAAATGTAAACGTGGATCACTCAGTAAATCATTAGAGTGATTCACGTTTTATTTACCGTTCACATTGCTATAGTTTTTACCCTGCCATAGATATAAAGATACTTCGTTTAAATGCACCATTTTGGCTAGAATTAGCTGGCAAACCATCCTTCAAAACCTTTATACAAAACAACTGCTTATAATCCATCCGCAACACTTAAAAACCTAACATGTTGATAAATAAATATATTTTTGCTATAATAACCGCATATGTCACAACATTTATAGGTCAGTTTTATCTTTTCCACAGTAGTTCATACACTGTCACAAGCACATTTCCTCTCGCTCCGACCATTTTGGTCAACTCAAATCCAATCACTCGTATGGCTCCCCTCAAGCACCTCAAATCAACATGATTTGGCGCGGTCGCCACTCACATATAATTCATCGTTGCTATACTCGGCTACACACAGGCTATTAGTGGCTTCGACTGATTTAATTCTTCACCATAAACTTTAAAAGCATGGCATAATTAATAATGGAGAAAAAAATCCAAAACTCGCATAACGAACTCAATTTTCGCAAGCCCGTACTGAACGATGGCTACGCCATATATCAGCTGATAAAATCATCCCCACCATTAGATCTGAATTCGAGCTACTTGTATTTTTTACAAGCCTCGCATTTTTCAGATACCTGTATCGTCGTTGAACAAGAGGACGTGATCATTGGCTTTATTTCTGCCTACTATCAACCCGACAAACCTCAATCACTTTTCGTTTGGCAGGTTGCAATCGCAGAAAACGCGCGTGGAAAAGGTTTAGCTAAGGCAATGTTACTCGCTCTAATTAAGAATCAACCAAGCGACTCAGCAATGACTGAGCTCGCCTGCACTATCAGCCCATCTAATAAGGCATCACAAGGCCTCTTTGGCTCGTTTGCAAAAACGCACGGACTCATAATGCAAACCTCACCCTTCATAAATGAAACACATTTTGGTGAGGATAATCACGAGGCCGAAGACCTCTACATTATTAGCGCTGCTGACAATACAAAATTAATCCCTTATTTTTCTTAAAGGAATACAACATGACATTATCAATATTCAACAAATACGAATCTGAAGTTCGTGGTTACATCCGTTCTTTCCCCGTTATTTTCAACAAAGCTAAAATGGCTGAAATTTGGGATGAATCAGGAAAGCGCTATGTAGACTTTTTTGCTGGTGCCGGTGCGTTAAACTACGGCCACAACAATCCTAAAATCAATGAAGCGATCATTACCTACCTTAATAACGATGGTATCGGTCATGCTTTGGATATGGGTACGGTTGCTAAACGCGAATTCATAGAAAGCTTTGTTTTCAAAATACTCAAACCTCGTGACTTAGATTATAAACTGCAATTTGTTGGTCCGACAGGAACCAATGCCATTGAATCGGCGCTTAAAATTGCTCGTAAAGTTAAAGGTCGTAAGCAAATCATGTCATTTACCAACGGCTTTCATGGTATGTCATTAGGCTCATTGAGCATCACAGGTAACAGTTATTACCATGATGACAGCTACGGTGTTCCTGGCTACACTACCCAGATACCTTTTCATGATTATTTAGGTGATAAAGTCGACACGATTGCATATCTAAGAAAGATTTTAGGTGATGACTCTAGCGGTACCGAGCTACCTGCAGCTATCGTTTTGGAAACCATCCAAGCTGAAGGCGGAATTAATGTCGCCGGTGAACAGTGGCTGAAAGATTTGCGTCAAATCTGTAATGATTTCGACATCTTAATGGTTGTCGATGACATTCAAGTAGGTAATGGCCGTTCAGGTGATTTCTTCAGCTTTGAAAGAGCGGGAATCAAACCGGACATCGTCACCCTATCGAAATCTATTGGTGGTGGTCTACCAATGGCAATGGTACTTCTCAAACCGGAACTTGATAAATGGAGTCCTGGTGAACATTCTGGAACGTTCCGTGGTTATAACCTTGCGTTCGTGGCTGCTACTGTTGCCATTGATACCTATTGGTCAGACGATTCCTTCTCAAAAGAAATCAAAGTTAAAGCAACACTTGTCGAGAAACGTATGCAGAGTCTGGCGCTACGCTTTGCCGAGCAAATTCGTGAAATACGTGGCCTCGGTATGATTTGGGGGGCTGAATTCAAAGACCCTGAAATCACCTCAGCCATTTGTGCACAATCTTTTGAGGATGGTCTGATAATTGAAACCGCTGGTGCGTCTGGCGATGTTATTAAATTCTTAGGCTCGTTAATCATTACTGAAGATTTGATTAACGAAGGCTTTGATATTTTAGAAAATGCCATTGTCAAAGTGCTAAAAAACTCAAATAGCACTAATGACGAGGTTGCTTAATGATTGTTAAAAATCTTTATGATGATGTAATTGGTACTGATGCTGATGTAGATGCCGAGCAATGGACTAGCCGTCGTTTATTACTTGCCAGTGATGGCATGGGATTTTCACTTCATGACACGCTGATAAAAGAAGGTGAAGATCTTAACCTTTGGTATAAAAACCACCTTGAAGCCGTATATTGCATTGAAGGTCGAGGCGAAATAATCGAAAAGAAAAACGGTAAAGTTCACCCTATTCGTGAAGGGACGGTATATGCGCTGAATGATAATGATCAGCATACCCTGCGTGCTAATAAAGGTGTTGGTATGCGTATGGTATGCGTATTTAACCCGCCTGTTACTGGTCGTGAAACCCATGATAAAGATGGTTCCTACCTATTACCTGAAACAGATTAAGTACCTTAGAATATTCATTAACTGCATTTAAGGATGGTCAAACTTGACCATCCTTAAATGCCAAACAGAGATAAATACTGCAAATAGCATGTCAAATACTCCAAATAGAAAGTTAAGCATAGAAAAAATTGGTGGCACTTCAATGAGTGACTACCCCGCCGTACGAGATAACATTGTTCTCTATTCGAATAATCCTTATCATCGTGTACTCGTTGTGTCCGCCTATAGTGGGATCACGGATGATCTCTTAGAGCATAAGAAAACCGGACAGCCCGGCGTCTATGGACTCTTTGCACATAATGATAATAAAGATGATTGGTTGCTCGCCTTTCAACAGCTTGGTTTAAAGCTCACTCAAGTCAACAAAACACTCTTTACAAATATAGAGCAACTGGCGTTAGCCAATGACTTTATCAATGAACGTATCGCCAAGACCAAGCAACTACTAAATCATCTCCACATTTTGTGTAATCATGGCCATTTTTCATTAGATGACCATTTACTTACGGTTCGTGAATTATTGGCCAGTATAGGCGAGGCACACAGTGCCTGGAACTTAAGTCAATTACTCAAAAATGAAGGCGTCAACACCTGCTTTATAGATTTGACCGGCTGGGAGTCAGAAGAAAAACAGCCATTGGATAACGTTATTACTGAACATCTCGAGGGAATAGACTTCAGTGAAGTATTACCGATTGTGACCGGTTACACTCACTGTCGTGAAAATCTAATGAATAGCTTTGATCGAGGCTATAGTGAAATGACCTTTAGTCGAATTGCAGTTATTTTAAACGCAACCGAAGCCGTTATTCATAAAGAATATCATCTCAGTAGTGCAGACCCACGATTGGTCGGGGAAGAGCAAGCTATTCCCATTGGTAAGACCAACTACGATATTGCCGATCAACTGGCTAATCTCGGTATGGAGGCAATCCATCCCCATGCGGCGAAAGGTCTGCGTCAAGCTAAAATCGCCCTGCGAATAAAAAATACCTTTGAACCAGAGCATCATGGAACACTTATCACTGATGATTACATTAGTGAATCACCACAGGTAGAGATCATCGCTGGAATGCATCATTTAATTGCATTGGAAATGTTTGATCAAGAAATGGTCGGGCAGCAAGGTCTCTACGAAAAAGTGCTGATTGATATGGCTGCTCGCTTGAAATGTAAGGTCATTACTAAAGACTTTAATGCCAATACCATTACAGTTTTCTTGGACATCTCCCTCAAGAGAGCTAAACTTCTTGCAGAGCAATTTAAACAGCACTTTCCGACTACGGCGGTTAATACCAGAAAAGTATCACTAGTTTCAGCGATGGGTAGTGATATGCGAATCAAAGGTTTATTAGCAAGATCGGTGCAAACACTGTACAACCATAAGATAAATGTCGAAGCCATGCATCAGAATATTCGCCAAGTGGAAATGCAGTTTTTCGTCAATCAAAGTGACTATGAGATAACCGTTAAAGCCCTGCATACCAGCTTAATTGAAATACATGACCACGGAAAAGCCATATGCGAACATTAATATTGTTTACTATTCTCTGTTTTTTCTCTCCATTCAGCTATGCTGCACAAGTGCATGACAAGGAGACTCAAGACGTAACAAAACTCACTGAGCCTATGTACAATCCTTTTGTAGAGCGATACGTGATGGATGAGCTCAGGCAGTTACGTGTCGACATGAATACTATGCATGTTGACATGACTAAGGAAGTGGTTAATCGTGAGCTAACCGCGACAACGCGTGCGGTGGGTTATGCAACCGATACCGTTACCTACTTCTTCTATTTAATAGCCGGAATAAGTTCCGTGTTACTTTTAGTTGGTTGGAACTCCATCCGCGAAATCAGAGATAAAGTACTGAACCTCGCAGATAATAAAGTCAACAAAGTCATTTCAGAATATGAAGACCGACTCGAAAAATTTGAAAAAGAGTTGCATAGCAAATCAATCGGTATCAACCGTGCCCAAAAACTATTGTCACGGCATCAAGATATTCATAGTCTATGGTTAAAAGCTGGGCAGGAACAAATCCTCAGCAATCGTCTCAATATTTATGATCAGATTTTAGAAATTGACGCAGAAAATACAGAAGCCATGACCTATAAAGCAGATTTGGCCTTAGAGATGAATGAACCGCAATGGGCTATTAACTTATCTAATCAAGCCTTAGTCATTGATCCTGAGAATAAACACGCTTTCTATCAATTAGCTGGCGCCTATGCCTTACTCAATCAGCCTAATGAAGCACTATTAAACCTAGAAAAAGTTATTAATGATGCCGAAGGCATGGCTGCAGAAGAAGTGCTTAATGATCCTGTTTTCAAATCACTGCTAGACAATCCGCAGTTTCAGAAACTCTTGCAACAAGATCAAGAGCTACCACCTCACGCTTAATCAAAATAAAGGGGATAGCACCATCGCTGTCCCCTTTTAATATCAGGTGAAACTAGATCTCTTTTCGCCATAAAAACCTCACCATATACCCCATACTCCTTAAGACATAAAAAAAGTTAATGCGTATAGCTACTTAGGTTTTAATTTGATGATTATTTACTAGTCGTAGGAAAGCATTCCAAGGTTTATCTACTATTACGCCATCTTATTCTGCAGGTATATAAGGTGTCATTATGACATCGCTATCTAATTTTTCTATTTAGCCATCTAAGCTTGTTTTAACATCGGGAAATAAGATATCCATACTTCTAGCATCGCCAACAAGTAATGCTAAGTCTTGATCAACAAAATCACCTTCAAAACTGATCGCCCCAAATCGCATTGCTAAACTCTGTGCTTTTGGTGAAAAATACAGTGTCCATGTATTTGATGCTAGATCGTGACTAGAAAACACGGCCATATCCAATGGTCTACCTGCGCCTATATATTTGGGCATGAAGGCATCCATTATTCTTTGCATCGTTGTTTTTGCTACATCACCACCAGTTATTTCTAATGAATACCACATTTCCATCACAAGCTCCTTAATTGTTGTCATACAATCCTAGCAACATTCATTAAATAATCAACATGAAATTAAGATTGTCGCTAAATAAGAGCCTTATACACCAGTTCAAGACTTAGTCTGCACATTACAATAGTAGGGAACTCTTGGTTAAGTTTTTAATTTAAATTAGGCGCCTTAGGCTCTTTTCACCCTGTTGAATGACCCTTGGCCAGCGGTTATGAATATTGGCATCTTCCATTTCGGGTTCAATAGTCACTACGTAAATACGATGTTCGTTATTGTCTCTAGCCAGTAACCCTTGTAGATATTGCCCTTTATTAAGGTCATACCAATGACTATTGCCTTCAAGGTCCTTTTCCATAAAACTAAGCACAGGTATTTTAAGTGGTTGCGGGAAATATTTATCCCAACGTCCACCATAAATGGAATCTAGTCTTGCCCAGCCGCCCAGAGGTAGATTGCCCATCTGGCTTTGTCGTCTCCCCCATGGTATTAATATCAGACTACCATCTTTTTTTTGCACGGGAAGTACTGCTTTGGGATTGGGAAAATACTGTCTAAGTACGTCACCCTGATGTTCAAAATACACGCCACCGCACATTAAATTGTCTTCCTATGCCCTGATGGTTTCCAAGATGGGGCGATGACATTAGGCATGGCGCTACGATCGATTAATCTGCTCGGCGCTACAGCAAATTCACCATAGCGTTGGTTAATTTGATCTATAGCTAGATTAAGCTTTTCGCGTTGTTTATATTGATTAGTTTCTGCAAATAAATCAGCTTGTTGCTCACGATCAGGATTAAGTGCGGTCACTTGTACTTGCCATACGCCCTGCCCTTGCCAGTGTTTCATGGTGAACTGACGGCATTGTGTAAACAGCGTTTGTCCATCATCAGTGGATTGGCTTAACCTAGCTTTTGTTTGTAACCAGCCTTGCTCTGTTTTGAGTCCAATATAAAAATGACTGGCCTTAAAATGATGTTTTCTGAGCCTTACCGCTACCTTTTCACTCATGTGTTGGAAATAGGTCAGGATAGTAGTTAAATCTTTTGTTTGTGGTGGCATGACTTTACCGTGACCAATTGTTTTAGGCGCTTGTACATTGCTTTGTACAACATCAGGATCTTTGCCTTGTGCCATCAACCATAGTCGTCGGCCTAAGTTACCAAAACGTTTAGCTGGAATACTGATTGGAATGCGTTTCATGTCACCACAGTTAATCACGCCATATTGGGCTAAGAAACCTGCTGTACCCTTGTTGATACCGCTTAGTTCGGTAACATGCAATGGTGCCAAGGTGGCTTCAGCATGCCACGGTTCAATGACCGTAAGTCCGTCAGGTTTATGGAGTTTAGCGGCATACTTAGCCGTCGTTTTGTCACCACTAACACCAACACTGCATGTTAAGCCTGATACCTTGCTGACCGTCTGTTTAACTAACTGCCCGATCTCAAAAGGCGTGCCTAATAGGCTTTGGCAATGGGTCACGTCCAGAAAGGCCTCATCAACGGAATAAACCTCTAAATCAGGAGTAATACTTTCCAACGCCGCCATAATCTTGGTTGATATTTCTGCATAACGATGTGGCCGCGAGGGCGCTTGGATCAGTTCAGGGCAGAGTTGCCATGCTTCTTTGAGTCGCATCCCTGTTTTGATGCCATAGCTTCTAGCCTCATAACTCGAGGTAATAATAGTCGTGCCTTGTCCACCGTTAGTTACGGCTATAGGTCGATTACGCCAAAAAGGATTATCTTGTTGTTCTATTTGGGCAAAGAAACAGTTCATATCGATAAGGATTATGCACCTTTGCCATGGTTGAGATGCCTGTTCCACTCGCGTTAAGAAACGTTAAGAGACATTAGGAATAAGTACGGAGTTGGCCAACCACCACACCTTGGATCATTACCCGTTCGGCAGGCAGTGTAACTGGCTCGTAATCAGCGTTGGCTGGTTGTAATGTGACTGTTCCATCGTTATTGATAAGCAATGTTTTTAAGGTGGCATCATGAAAATCAACAAGCGCCAACACAATATCACCATGATTCGCTGTACGTTGTTCCTGAAGCACGACATAGTCACCTGACATGATGGCTTTATCTATCATCGAATCACCATTTACCTTCAACACAAAGCGACCACTACCGCTAAACATCTCACCTAAATCTATTTCTGATTCATCAGGTACTGCTTCGATTAACCGGCCTGCAGCAACCTTACCTAATAAAGGTAAGATGACCGACAGCCTTTCCGACTCATTATGTTGTTCGATTAAACGTAAGCCACGAGATCTACCTACAGCACGTTCAATCAATCCTTCATTAACGAGCGCTTGAATGTAGTTATGAACGGAGCCCTGAGAAGATAAGCCAATACCATGAGCAACTTCGGATAATAAGGGTGCACGTTGATGCTCTTCAAAGTAATGAACAATAAAATTGTAAGTGTCTTGTTGACGATCAGTTAACATTTTCTTGCCTCGCAGATTAATGAGAACATACTGAGAAGAAAATATAGAGAATATTTATTGTTTGGTCAATAGGTTTTTTATTTAGCCCAGAATATCAACCGTTTTGTTGAAGAAATTATTTTTACTTCAACGCTATCTGGAACAAATTACCGCGTAATATTCTAATAATTAAGATTATTAACTTTAATTAATGGAGAAAATTACAGCAATAAGTAACAGATAACTTGTTGTAATCGTGAAGCTAATCAGTCACGATAAGGCAAGAAAAATAGTTAGGATAATAATCCACAGTTTTCGCTTTATTATCTGCTTACAGAAATTTCTATTCCCGTTATTGCCGACAGCTATTAGGTACACAAGGACAGAATATGGAAATAATAAAAACCCTCGGCCTTTTCACTATCACAGCAGTAGCTGAAATCATTGGCTGTTACCTGCCTTATCTCTGGCTCAAGCAGGGTCAATCAATATGGTTATTGATTCCCGCGGCAATCAGCTTGGGAGCTTTTGCTTGGTTGCTCACTCTGCACCCTCAAGCTGCTGGTCGAGTGTATGCGGCCTATGGCGGAGTATATGTGAGTGTTGCACTGCTTTGGTTGTGGGCTGTTGAGTCAATTCGGCCCACGGTAACTGATTGGGTTGGTGTAGGAATCATCCTAATCGGCATGACTATCATCATGTTTGGCCACCGTCATGCCTAACAATGCGTTCGTCAAGACGCAAGCTAATCATAAATAAACTCATAACAAAAGCTCAAACTATCAGCTAACTGACTCTTCAATCTATGATCGATTATCATTACCTGCTTGAATGCTTTTTTCAATCATCGGTCCAATCGTTGAGCCTTGCACTACAATTGAGAAAATAACCACCACATAAGTCATTATCAATAATAAGGTGTGGTAATCAACGCCATTAACCATGACCCCTCCCGTAGGGATAGAGGCCGCCATTGCTAATGCCAAACCACCACGCAAGCCACCCCAAGTTAGGATCTTGACTGAATGCGCGTCGTATTTACGAAAACGACGAAACCCTAAATAAGGTAAAGAAACACTAATAAATCGTGCCAGTAAGACCAATGGAATCATCACCAAACCCAACCCGACTTGTACCCAAGTAACCGGCATAATGACCAGCATCAAACCAATCAACAGGAATAATAAAGCATTTAGAAAAGCATCGACGGTATGCCAGAAATGAGACAAGGTTTGTTGGCTGTGTTCAGAAAAGCCAACCGTACGAGTGACATTACCAATCACAATACCACTGACTACCATTGCCAATGGCCCTGAAATCTCGAGTACGTTAGCGAGGGCATAACCAGCGGTAGGAATACATAATGTGATTAATAGTTCGATACTAGAGTCAACAGTGCGGCAGATCAACCAATGAGCAACCAAGGCTAACACGGCTCCGAATACGATACCGCCACCAGCCTCTATTAGAAATATTTCAGTTACACCATAAAACGTTGGTTCTTTACCAGAGAATGCTAAAGCGAAAATCGTAGTAAACACCACCAAACCGACACCATCATTGAATAAAGACTCACCCTCAACCTGAACAGAAATATTCTCCGGTGCACGCATTTTCTTGATAATAGCCAAGACTGCAATCGGATCGGTTGGACTAATCAATGCACCAAACAACATGCAGTAAAGTAACGGCAATGGCCATCCCAATAGACCTAATACCCAATAACTGAAATAACCAATCAATATGGTAGATATTAGGGTTGAGCCTACTGCCATGATGGTGATTTCCCATCGCTGTTTTCTGAGTAAGTGCAAATCGATTTCCAATGCTCCGGCAAACAACAAAAAGCCCAGCATGCCTTTCAACAACAGTAAATTAAAATTTAATCCTGCAAATGACTGCCTAATGGATTCTGCAACTTCATTACCAGAAAACTTGATCAACACCATCAGCAACAGTGACATCACTACTGAGCCAGAGGTAATTGCAATGGTTGTCTGTAATCTCAGTAAATATTCATTAGCGAAGGCAAGAAATATCGACACTGCCGACAAAAAACAAAGAAAATACCAAGCGTTCAAGTTGTGCTCCAAATGTAAAGTATTACGTCAATTCTCAAATCGGCATTACTGCCCTATTCTGTGCCACTCTTACATTACAAAAGCGACGACAACAAAACATTCATTTATTAAGGCGCAAGCTTAGAGTTTTATCTCAATCCGTCAGATTAAGTACAATATTTCCAAGTCAAAATACAGCGCCTCGATCCACAGCAAAGTCAGTAAATTAAACACGCCAAAACGACATTATCAGAATATCAAAAACATGTTGGTCATTGAGAAAAGCTAGGGATTTTATCACTGATTAAATAAAAAAATCGTAAAATTCAACTAGATAATCGACATTTCTATTTTCATCAAAAATAACCCATCAAAAGACAACAGCTTTATTTAGTCGACTCCCGATATTTATTCATTCTTCTCAACTATCGTTGCAACAATAAAACAAATAGCTTATTGCCGCTTAATTTATAATCGATGCTTGATTTATCCCATAAGCCTCTATAGAATGCGCCTTCTCTTGGGGTGGTTAGCTCAGCTGGGAGAGCATCGCCCTTACAAGGCGAGGGTCACAGGTTCGAACCCTGTACCACCCACCAAGACGACTTCTCAAAAATCCTAAATCACTTTTAAAAATGCGTCCTCCGTCGATGTCCTTATCTCATTAAGCCACATAAAACTCCTTGAATTATTTATTATAAATGGCTCCAGAATAAAATAGAGCGTTCATTTACAAAAAATTCAAGCACTTGTGACCATGAAAGCGTCACCCAGAAAGAGATTAATTAATCTCCGTCTGTCGACAACCTTTTTCTCCCTGGCGTCCTATTCACCTCGTTAATACTTCGGCTCTCAAATGACTGACGATGTAATTACTGCACTACTTCAATACTTCACTCTTCGCTACAAAAGCACTGTAACTAGCAACGTCTACTCGCGGCGTGCACTAAGTACTCGCTAACATATTGTTCAAAATAAACCACACCTAAAATTCATAAGGTCAAAATGACAACATTGTTGCACCATGTAAATATTGTTGCACAGTAATTAAAATCAAAATTTTACATTGAAATTGGACCGGTAGTGTTAGATGATTAAGAACAAAATATTAGAAATGCTTCATATACATATACTCTAAACCTATAACCTCATCTCAACATGTGAAATCCCAGCATCCAAAAACTCATCACCCTGTGCTGTAAAGCCATGCTTTTTATAAAACTCTTGAGCATCAGTTTGTGACCAGAGTTTAATTTCTTGTAGCCCACGTTGCTTGGCGGCTTCAATCAACTTAACGAGTATCATTGATCCTATGCCTTGCTGGCGATGGGCTTTTAACACCGCCATACGGCCAATTTTTCCCATTTGTGTCAGTCTCGCAGTGGCTACAGCTTCGCCATCCTTAAACGCGACAATATGGAGTGCCGTGCTGTCTTCAGCATCCCATTCGTCGAGTTCAGGAACGTGTTGTTCTTGAATAAATACACTGGTACGAATAGGCTTTGCTAATGCCTGAGCATCAGCCCAGTCTAGTAGCATTAGTTTTACCTTTGCTTGTGTTGCATGTTCAATTTTAGATGTCATAGATATTAAGCATAACAAGTTAGTAGAGTCAGCTCTACAAATAAAAACATTTTAATTAGTGTACAAATTTTTTCTATATCTTCTTATTTTCTTGGGGGCATATTATGCATAGTGGCATTCAAAAAAGATGAATAATGCTCTTATAAGGCTTTAATAAAAGTCTAATTCAACCCTTTGGGATAGCGGTTTTATGAGTACAACTGGGCTAAGGTGAATAGCAATTTTTGAGGCATTTAAAGGATTAGTGGTACTACTTGTCAGCTTAGGTATTCACCAGCTGGCAGGTGATAGTGCTAAACAAGCTATAGAGAAACTAGTGGCTCATCTGCATCTGAACCCTGCCAATCATATTCCAAGTATAATTATTAGAGCGGCTGGTGAACTCAATAATTCAAGGCTCATGCTTCTCGCTTTTGGGGCGTTTGCCTACTCAATTATAAGATTTATAGAAGCATATGGTCTCTGGAATCAGTTACGATGGGCAGAGTGGTTTGAGTTACTGAGTGGAGCAATCTATCTCCCCTTAGAAATTTATGAATGTTATATAAAATAGACATAAAACAAAAAATTAACAGGATTAACAATAAAGTGGTTATGTTAAATACAAATTTAGATGAGATACCAAACTATAAGGCTTTTGTGATGGCTGGCAGTGATATGTTCCCGACTATTAACGAAGGCGATCATGTTGTAGTTGATCTAGCTCAACGCTTTATTCGCAGTGGTGATATTTATGTCATTGACTATAAAAATTCGACTATTGTATGCAGATTGTTATTAGATATGAATAAGGTCAAACTCATTTTTGATGGTGCGTCACATGAATTCGATGCGTTTGTCAGCGCCATCACTATTTTTGGTCGCGTTATAGAAATTAAAAGCTTAAATTAGTTAGTTTATGACTCGAGGGCTAATTGCCGCTAGTAAGTTAACTTAATTTATAAGGAATTATCATGAATATGGCGATAAAAATAGTTGCCGGTTTAGTGGCGGTAGCTTTGGTTACTGTTGTAGTCATTATAAACACGACAGATATTAATCAATATAAAGGTCAAATCATCGATCTTGTTGAGGATACTACTGGACGAAACTTACAAATTGGCGGTGATTTAAAGTTTGCTTTGTCCTTGGTGCCTACTGTAGTCGTTGAAGATGTTAAATTCAGCAATGCCAGTTGGGGTTCTAAACCCGAGATGATGAGTCTGAAAAAATTTGAGCTTAGAGTCGCTTTTTTACCATTAATCACTGGTAATATTCAGGTTAATAAAATCATTTTAATTGACCCTGAATTTTTGCTAGAAACCAATAAAAAAGGCACAGGTAACTGGGAGTTTTTTGCTCACAAAAAACAAAAGAAAACAGCAGAATATAAAGGTAGTGCTCCCAGTGTAGTGGTCAATGAAATACACATTGAGAATGCTACTATTACCTATATAGATGGTGTGTCAGGACAACAAACCAATCTGCTTATTGCTCAAATAACCGCAGAATCTGATGGTGTTAATGATCCACTTTCTTTGATCATTGAGGCCGCTTACAATGAGCGACCTATTTCAGTGACCGGCCATTTAGGCTCGCTGAATCAATTCACCAGTAATAATAATTACCCCTTAGATTTAGTTATCGAAATGAGTGATGCCAAGTTAGCATTAAACGGACAGATCAATAAACCAATGGATGCTAAAGGGCTTAATATCGCGATGAAGTTTGATGTTGATTCTTTAGCTAAATTATCAACATTGCTAGGTAGTGACTTGCCAGATTTTGGCCCCATCAACATAGCAGGCACAATCACCGATGAGAAAGACAGTTATTCAATTAAATCTTTAGTTTTAATAGCAGGCAATAGCGATTTATCAGGTGATGTAACTGCAAATATGGCAACGAAACATCCCACAATCACCGCGACGTTAAATGCTAACTTAATTGATTTAGCAGAACTTACCGGTGATGAAAAGGAACAAAAGGCAACTAAAAATACGCGTCTGTTTTCATCAGCGCCAATCCCACTTCATGCATTAAAATCAATCAATGGCAAGCTGTCGCTTAATGCCAAAAAAATAAAAACCAGTAGTATGATGTTAGCTGAGACTCAGGCCACCGTATCCTTAGAAGAGGGTGTGCTAGCCATTAAGCCACTTAATAGCTTAATGGCAGGTGGTAAGTTAGCCGGAAGTATTGATTTGAATGCCAGTGGAAAATCAGCCGTATTATCTACAACCATTAGCCTTACTGGACTTGATCCAAATCAATTAAACGATCTGAATGGCAAGCTAACTGGCGCCAAGACCGACGTGAATTTTAACGTTAGAGGAAGTGGTAATAGTGTCAGCCAAATTATGACTAATTTAAACGGTAAATTATTAATCCAAGTAGATAAAGGCGTAATCACTGACTCAATTACAGGTGCGTTGGGCGCAGATGCATTTACTGAATTAGTCAGCATGCTAAACCCATTTTCACAAAGTAGTGACAAGATCCAACTGCAGTGTGCAGTGGTTAATTTTGATATTAAAAATGGCATCGCTACAACAAATAAAGGCATTGCCATTTCAACCAATCAGATGAATATCATTGGCAGTGGTGTTATTAACTTAGAGACTGAAGGCTTAGATATAGCTATAAAACCAGAACCCAAAGAAGGTTTAGGTATCAATGCGGCAAAATTTTCTTCTTTTGTTCGAGTGGGAGGCACCTTAGCTTATCCTCAACCTACTGCCGATTTAACGGGTGCACTTTCAACCGGCTTATCGGTGAGCACGGCATTTGCAACAGGTGGTTTGTCTTTATTAGCTGAAGGTTTATTCGATCGTGCAACGGCAGATGCAGATCCTTGTGCAACAGCATGGCAACAAAATTCAACTACAACTCAAACCACAAAACAACCAGAGAAATCGACTGCCACCAAAGCCGTCGACTCAGTTAAAGATGCAGGTGAAGCAGTAAGTAATACTATAAAAGGATTATTTAACTAAGCAAACTGAATTCGAGATAATAAAAACACAGTCATTCCCCCCAGGCTTTTAGCGGAAATCTATGCCAAAATTGCTTATTAATCGTCGTCTCAGCATGGATTCCGGCTAAAAATAACACCGGAATGACGATGCTTTTTAAGTTTGTGTGGCGAGTAATGTTAGGAATAATTTGTTTTCAATATGCAAGGCCACACTCTCATTTTGCTATCAGTGAACAAAATTAGCGCTAATTACTTTAACTAGCTATTGGCAAGGTACTTTTTCCTTATTTCTTGCACAATCGTTCAACAATTATCATGCTCAACTCATTAATCAATATCACGGTGCAAGACGACTAATTACCCAGTGACCATCAATATTTTCATAGATGAATCGATCATGAAGTCGATTGTCTCTGCCCTGCCAGAACTCTATGGTTTGAGGCACAATACGATAGCCTCCCCAGAAATCAGGTAGTGGCACCTCACCATCTTTAAACTTGTTTTTCATAGCCTCAAACTGACTGGTTAATAATTGTCGGGATGACACATGACTAGATTGTTGTGATGCCCAGGCACCTAATTGTGAATCTTTGGGTCTACTTGCAAAGTATTTAAGCGACTCAAGTGTTGATACTTTCTCCGCCCTACCGGTTATTTTAATCTGTCGTTCTAATGTCAGCCACGGGAATAACAAGGCGACCTGTGGATTTACCGCTATTTGCTTGGCTTTTGTTGAACCATAATTAGTGAAAAAAACAAACCCTTGATGATCAAAGTATTTCAATAACACAGTACGGATACTGACATCGATACCATCTGTAGTTGCCAAACTCATTGCACTAGGTTCAATGATATTTTCTTGTTCCGCCTGATGGAACCATAATTCAAATTGTTTAAAAGGATCGTCGTCAAGCTCTGAGCGAGTTAAACCTTTTTTTAAAAATTGTTTTTGGTGATGCGTTAAATCCATGATTGTATTCGTCCTATAGATTTAGATTGCTTTTCAACAAGAAAAACGTTCAAGTATGGGCGGCCTTTTCAACAGACTAAACATATTCTAAACCAAACGGCTAAAGTAATGACAATGTCGAATTTCATTGATAAAGCAATGCTACACATTCCACCACATAATACGGCGCATTGATTAAAAAATTCACCTCGTTTCAAAAAAACCTTAAAGCTGAATAATCAAACGCTAATATAAATCAGCAGAACAAATTCATTCTGGTTACAATTAATTACATGAAAATAATTCACGATAAAATACTTCTTTGCGAAATAATAATATTATTCGTCAAACTCGTTCTATTGTTTTTTATTTGGCATAGTTTTTTTAATGATAACACCACGCCACGTAACAGCGAATCCTATTGCAGATAAATTTATCTGCGATAGCAATTTAAGCGACAGCCGTTGATTTCTTAACATCTGGTTGATGTTCGGCATAATGATTGGATTTATACACGGAATTGGATTCCGAGCTAAGTCAGCCTTAATGGTCTATATAACCATTACTGGCTTGGCCTCTAATGCTCGGTGGAGTATTCATGATAATAGATAAAACAACTATTTTGTAACAATAGTGAATTATTTTGATTGCATTATCCAGAGTTGTCGAGAAGATAAATCAGGCATAGTCTATACTCTATAGATAAAAGGCCTTCGCAGATATCTCACTCTACAAAGGCTTTATTTGAATCTTTGGCAATATTATTTCAATGAAATAGTTTCTGTACGACCTTTCATTTCAATGTTCAATTTATTTTCATTTGCTAACCAACCAATGGCGCGTTGTACAACTTTAGCATCTAAAGCTGAGTCTTTTGTTACTTTTGCAACGCTACTCGCACCATTTAAATCAAGATATTTCCACACCACACCAGCAGCTGCACCAATTACGTCTGACATTATTTACTCCCTATACACCTGAAACCAGCATTAACATTAAGGCATAGATCATGCCAACGAAAAAACTGCATCATTACAACACTATAACCACTTTACATACAGGGAATATTTCCCGATTTGCACCTTAAAGGGCCAAATAGTTTATGGGTCGCTCCAAATTGGTGAAAACGCGTATAAAAAACTTATCTCAATGCCTTTTTAATGTTTTCTAATGCCTGAATAATAACGGCTCTTGGTGAGGCAATATTCATTCGCATGAAGCCGCTACCGCCTTCCCCAAAACTAATACCTGTATTCATCCCTACTTTAGCTTTATTGATGAAAAATAATTTAAGTTCTTCATCATTTAAAGCCATTGATCGACAATCCAACCATAATAAATAGGTGCCTTGTGACCCTATCACCTTAATATTCAGGCTATTAGTTTCAAAATAGTCGATAACTTGACGATGCGTACCGTCAATATAAACCATCAACTCATCTAACCACTTTTCACCACCTAGATAGGCGGCTTCAAAGGCGGTAATGCTAAACGGATTACATGCGCTGATATGCAAGCTTTCAAATACGCCATTAATCGCTTTGCGATGATGCAACTCATTCACAACAAGGCAAGACAAACCTAAACCAGCAATATTAAACGATTTGCTCGGTGATATTGCCGTCACAATCACCACGTCATCGGCGAGAGTAGCTAAGGGGATATGGCGATAATCTGGATAAATCAAATCGGCATGGATTTCATCGGAGATAATGGTTAATTGATAGCGCCGAGCGATATCAAGCACTCTTTCTAACTCATCTCGCTGCCACACTCTACCTACCGGGTTGTGTGGCGAACATAACAATAACAACTTAGCACCTGATGCCGCACACTGTTCCAGATGTTCGAAATCAATACTATATTGCCCTTCACTTAGTTTGAGTGTGTTTAGCAGTATTTCACGGCCTGTTTCTTTTACTGCTGAATAGAAAGGTGGATAAACAGGCGGTTGTACAATTACTTTATCCCCAATTTCCGACAATGCCATAATCGCGGCGTGCATAGAAGGAACGACACCAGGACACATCACGATAGTTTCACGTTTAATAGCCCAGTCATGACGGCGAAGAAACCATGCTTGCATTGCCGTAAACATAGTCTCTGGATATAAGCTATAACCATAAATAGGATGCTGAGCACGTTGAGTTAACGCATCGCTCACAGCTTTAGGGGCGGCGAAGTCCATATCGGCAACCCATAACGGAATAACATCTTCAGTGGCAAATACGGCCTTGCAAGCGTCTAATTTAACACTGGCGGAGCCTGCTCTATCGATTACCAAATCGAAATCAGTCACGATCGCTTTATCTTTTAACCCAAAGCGTGACATCCGATAAGGTATGTTGGAATTTACGACTTGTTTCTCTGATCACAAACGGTACTTGTTGAGGTGCTTGCATTAAATCAAAATGATCACCCAGTACGCTCTTTAATCCGTCTAAGGTGGTGACATTCTCACCATCTTTTTTAAATCCGCCCACCCAGTTTTCTTTTTTAGTGTGTTCTTCTAACCATGTGTATGGCGAAGCTATCAATAACACGCCACCCACATTCATTCGCTGATGAATCGTAGACAAAAACAAAGCGGGATCATAGAGACGATCAATCAGGTTAGCGGCTATCACGAGGTCGTAACCCGTAAAATGTGGCATTAAGTTACAGGCATCACCCTGTAAAAACTCAACTTTTTCTGCAACGGAGGCTAAGCCAAGATCATCCAAGCGACGTTCGCGATGAAGCATCAATTCACCTTCATCGGCGATGCTATATCTAATAAGCCCTTGTGTAGCTAATTGTACACCGAGATTAATCAAACGTGCTGAAAAGTCGATACCAGTAACATGGTCAAAATGTTTAGCTAATTCAAAACTTGATCGGCCGACAGCACAGCCAATATCTAATGCTTTTCCAGCAGGCTTATCACCTAAGGCCTTAATCGCTATATTGGCTAATGTTTCAGGGAAGTTTGCCACATCATAATAGGTATCCCCATAATGAAATTCGGCATATTCGGATAACATTTTATCATTTTCATAATTTGACACAGGTTGTTCCTCAAGTTCATCTGCCACAACATAACGAAAACCCGCATGCTGAAAAAAGTGTTTACGGAAGGCATAACGTGCAGCCTTACGACTTTCATTACCGTTTGATATCCAAGAGCCACCTTTGAATAGATTATGTCGACCATCAAATGTCGGCATTGTGAAATCATCGTAAAGAGGATGCACCTCAAAACCCTCAAGTGGATAAATGGGTGTTTCAGTCCATTGCCATACATTCCCGATCACATCATATAAGTCACCATGTGCAAAATAATTAACAGGGCAAGATGAGGCGGCATAATCGCAATGAATATTGGCTGGAGCTTTTGTTGCTGTTAATTCTTCTACACCAGCAAAATCATAAATCCGTAACCATTCATCTTCTGTAGGTAAACGTACTGATAAACCTGTTTGAGTAGCTTTCCAGTTACAAAAAGCTTTAGCTTCATGATAATTAACTTCTACCGGCCAATCCCATGGCATAGCAACCATCTCAGTCATTAATCGCAATTGCCAACCTTGTTCAGATGGGTGCCAAAAAGTCGGATGAGTCGCTTTAGAAAAGTTTTTCCACTGCAGGCCTTCTGCTAGCCAATAATCATCATTTTCATATCCACCCGCCTCTGCAAAAGCGAGAAACTCATGATTACTCACTAAGAACTTACTGGCTTGAAATGCATTTATGTCCGCTTGATGAGACCCATATTCATTATCCCAACCATAAATCGGATCATCAGTAGATTTACCAACATTAACAGTACCCGATGAAATAGAGACCAACTCATTAGTCGGTGCAGCAGCAGTTTTCGTCCATGGTTGCCACGCATCATGTTTGCGGACTAGATCTAGGGCTTGCTGACGAATTAAGACTGAAGAGGTTTCAATGTGAATATGTTCATGCTCAATCCCCATCATGATCGTCCACCAAGGGTTTTGCCAATTTATCGGCAATACCAATGGTGCATTGGCGATGATGTCATTAATGACTACTTTTACTTGTTGCCGATAAGCCGCTACCTCTGCAACGGTTGGCCAAGCATAATGCGCATCATTAAGATCATCCCAACTCATCTCATCAACACCAATAGCAAACATCGATTCAAACTTAGGATCTATTCGCTTATCAATCAAGCCAGCTAACAACAGTTTATTAACAAAAAATGTGGCAGTATGTCCATAATAAAAAATCAGTGGGTGGCGAAGTGCAATCGATTTTTGATAATAAGCCTGATCATCAGCCAATGTTTCAAACAATGATTCATAACGCTCAAATGTAGCATTAAAATAAGCGGCTATTTCTACTCGTTTGGAATAAACATTATCACCCGTTAGTAAAGGCGTCCTTAAATACTGTTCGGCTGACATGCAATATCCTTATGTAAAATTCAAATTGATTAGACTCATTAACAGTATAAACGTTACAAATAATGCGAAGTTAATTTAAGAAATTCAATTGGAGAAAATATATCTTGAATTAGCTTCTCATTGCTCGAGCTTGTTGAGACTAAGAATTCTTCAAATGGTTCGTATTTATTTAAAATGAGAATTAGGGAGAGAGAGTATCAATATAAATTGTATCGAACTGACATTATAAAAAAAAAGCCGAAGTACATTACGTACTTCGGCTTTTTAAATCTGGAGCGGAAAACGAGATTCGAACTCGCGACCCCGACCTTGGCAAGGTCGTGCTCTACCAGCTGAGCTATTCCCGCTAGGGTTGTTACAACTTTCTTTAATATGGAGGCTGCGGTCGGAATCGAACCGGCGTAAACGGAGTTGCAGTCCGGTGCATGACCACTCTGCCACGCAGCCCTCGTTGATCTAGACTAAAAAGACGTAGTTATTGTACCACGGCTTTTTGGAATTTGGAGCGGAAAACGAGATTCGAACTCGCGACCCCGACCTTGGCAAGGTCGTGCTCTACCAGCTGAGCTATTCCCGCTGAGAAAGACGTGCATTATAGGCACTTTATTTTTTGTGTCAACCCTTCGTAAGCAACATCGGAAGCGCAGCTTTAAGATAACTGAACATAGAACTCAGTGTCAGGGCCGAGGCAACGTAAAGCAATACAAGACCGATATCAAATATTGGCAATCCAAATAATGGCTTAAAGTAAATCAGGCATCCGATGGATATCATTTGAAAAGCCGTTTTAAGCTTACCTATAGACGAGACCTTAACCGCATTCCTTTGCCCTAATTCAGCCATCCATTCGCGTAATGCGGAAATTGTTATTTCTCGACTAATGATAATTACGACAGGGATTAACACAAACCATTGTGGCGTTTTATAAACAACGAGTACTAAAGCGACGGCGACCAGTAATTTATCTGCAACTGGGTCAAGAAAGGCACCAAAAGCTGAGGTTTGTTGCCATTTTCTTGCCAAGTAGCCATCTAACCAATCCGTCAATGATGCAATTGTAAACACAATGGTAGCCCACAATGGAGCTGATTCATAAGGTAAGAAAAACATGCCGATTAACACTGGTATAAGTGCAATTCGAAGCAAACTCAAGATATTGGGTAAATTCATTATAAATTCGACTTTAAATAAGTAGTTAGCGTGAATAGTAGCATCTTGTGTTTAATTGTCACTATGAAAAACGTCGTATATTTTTTGTGCCAAGGCCTTACTTATACCGTCCACTCGCATCATATCTTCTACACCAGCACGTTTAATTTCTTGTAAGCCACCAAATTGTTGCAGTAATTTTTGACGACGTTTTGGCCCCATGCCAGCAATGCCTTCTAGTGGCGATGTATTACGCGCCTTAGCACGACGCTGTCGATGTCCGGTGATGGCAAAACGATGAGCTTCATCTCGCACTTGCTGTAACAAGTGCAGGGCCGGTGAATCCGGGGGTAAATTGACTTCACCTGCCCGCCCCACTAAAAATAATGTTTCTTCACCCGGTTTACGCTCTGGTCCTTTAGCGATACCCAATATCTCGATATCGAGTTGCAAATTAGCCATCACCGCTTTGGCTTCTGTTAATTGCCCTTTACCACCATCAATCAATAATAAATCTGGTCGCTTGCCTTCACCTTTTTGTAAACGGGTAAAACGGCGAGTTAAGGCTTGATTCATCGCCGCGTAATCATCACCGGGCGTAATCCCTTCGATATTAAATTTACGATAATCACTCTTAATCGCACCTTCTAAACCGAAAACCACACATGAAGCGACTGTTCTTTCACCACTGCTATGACTAATATCAAAACATTCCAAGCGTTTAGGCATTTCTTCCAAACCTAATGCCTCCTGTAGCAGTTCGAAACGTTGCAATAAATTCGCACGGCTACTCAAGCGCTGACTTAAACTGACATCGGCATTAGTGGTCGCCATTGTCATCCAACGTACGCTAGTGCCACGCTGAGGACAGCGTAACTGTACGCGGTGTTTGGACTCTGTTTTTAATACCTCTTCTAAAAGCGCCATATCTTCAGGTACATGGCTGACCAGAATTTCGGTCGGCACGTCTTTACCCAAATAATATTGAGGAATAAAAGCAGACAATAATTCTTCTGGCGTACTTTCTGATGATCCTTTAGGGAAATAACTTTTATTGCCTAAACTACGGCCACCTCGAATAAAACACACTTCGACAATAGCAATACCATCTCGCACAATGGCGGCAAGCACATCCAAATCACCTTGCTCAGAACTGACATACTGACGTTCTTGAATACGCCGTAGACTAATAATTTTATCTCTAATAGAAGCGGCTAACTCAAAATTCAGTTGTGATGATGCCACTTCCATTTGTTGTGATAATTCATCCATCACTTGTTGATTTTTGCCTTGCAGAAACAAAATTGTATGTTGCACATCTTTTTGATAATCTTCTTCAGAGATCAATCCTACGCAAGGGGCTGTGCATCGTTTTATTTGGTGCTGCAGGCAAGGTCGAGATCGATTGTGATAATACGTTTCATCACACTGGCGAACGGGAAATAGTTTCTGTAATAAATTAAGGCTTTCTCGTACTGCACCGGCACTAGGATAGGGGCCGAAATAATTACCTGTGCTACGTTTAATGCCGCGATGCAAACTAAGTCGAGGGAACTTATGTCCTGAAATCATCAAATATGGATAGGTTTTATCATCACGTAACAAAATATTGTAACGAGGCATCCATTCCTTAATTAAATTATTTTCAAGGATAAGTGCTTCATTTTCAGTATGCGTCACCGTAATGTCGATCGAGGCTATTTGCCCCACCATAACACGCGTTTTTGATGTTAAGCCGGTATTCCGAAAATAACTCGACACCCTATTTTTTAGATTTTTGGCCTTACCAACATAAATCACCGTGCCATCACTATCTATCATTTGATAGACACCTGGACGACTGGTTAATGTTTTTAGAAAAGCGGCAGAATCGAATCGATTATCTACTGCCTCTGCCTGCCCATTTTTTTCGGTCATTATTTAGCTATTACTCGCCCGTCTCAGTGTCGTTTCTAGGTGAATATTGACGCAAATAACATTTATGAGCTTGTACAAAACTATTTACAGCTAGGCCCAATAAAATCACCGCGCCAATCAATGCCGGTATATTTTCTCTAAAAAACCAAAACATGGCCAAAGCGGCTAATAATTCACCACTACCAATCACCTTTAGTAAGATAACGTTTTCAATTCGTCTCATTTTTATTCTCTCATTTATTATGTTAAATGTAACTTATTATTATCACACATTTAGCAAGGTCAATACATGTTATCTAGTGACCCGATATTTTTTAAATTGCCACTATTTTGTTATTGCTTTTTATACTAACAGCCTAGTAAATTGAATCTCCATAAAGCGTAAACAATTCATTCCAATTACACGATCTAATGATAGTTAGACCTAAAATTATTTTCTAATAATCATTAATATAACGTTTTACAATCATCTAACAACTCATTGGCTGTGTTTTCAATCATGATTTGTGTGAAAATGGCATGTCTATACTAAAATGTACCTCAATAACATGGCCTCATCAGAATTATCAAACCCACTCGCACCACAATTACCAAGTCGCCCCACCGACGTGTTTCAGGCAGGACAGCTTTATGGTAGTTCGCAAGGCTTGTTATTAGCCAAAACAGCACAACAGCATACGGGACCTATTTTAGTATTAACAGATGATACGGCAGCAGCGCATCGTTTAGAGTTGGAAGCCAAGTTTTATCTCGGCGAAAATTCCTTACCGATTATGCATTTTCCCGATTGGGAAACCCTACCCTACGACACGTTCTCTCCACACCAAGATATCATCTCTGAACGCTTAGAAGCATTACATAAACTGCCCGACTTTAAACGGGGTATTTTATTAGTACCCATCGCCACGTTAATGCACCGTATAGCACCGCGTGATTTTTTAGCGGGCAATACACTAATGCTTTCCACTGGCGATCAGTTTGATATTGAAATATGGCGTCTTAAGCTAGAGAAAGCCGGCTATCGTTACGTTTCACAAGTGATGGAGCATGGCGAGTTTGCCGTGCGTGGTGCCATTATCGATCTATTTCCAATGGGTAGTAAGCACCCCTACCGCATTGATTTATTTGATGATGAGATCGATACCTTAAGAACCTTTGACCCAGAAACACAACGTTCTATCAATACGATTGATACCATCCAATTATTACCGGCACGCGAATTCCCTGTAACCGAAGATAGTATTCATCTTTTTCGCCAACAATTTCGCCGTCATTTTGAGGGTGATCCACAGCGTAGCTTCATCTATCGAGAAGTCACTGACGGCAATATGCCTGGCGGTATTGAATATTATTTGCCACTATTTTTTGAAAAAACACAGGGCTTAATCGACTATTTACCAAGTGATACCCTACTTTTTAATATCAATGAACCCCATCATGCCGCCGCATCTTTCTGGCAAGAAATAAACCAACGTTATCAACAACATCATGTCGATAGAGAACGGCCGTTACTCGCTCCCAATGAGATGTTTTTCCCAGTTGAAGAGTTATTTTCTCGCTTTAAAAACTACCAACGCCTTAACATTCAAACCTTTGAGCTTGAACCAAAACAAGGCTCGTATAACTACAACACCGCCATCCCACCCCAACTTACCTTAAATGCACGTCATGACCATCCTTGTGATGCCCTGATTCAGTTTATTAATAATTTTGATGGCCGTATTTTATTCGCTGCAGAAACAGCTGGTCGACGCGAAACTTTGTTGTCCTTATTGCACGAGAATGCAATACAACCTGAAAAATATAAAAATTGGGATGATTTTCTCCAAGGTGATTCACCGTTAGGGATCACCATTGCCCCGCTCGAACACGGTTTAATCTTACAATACAATAATATTGCGCTTATTGCTGAACCTCAATTATTTGGTCAACAGGTCATGCAACGCCGGAGGAGAAGTCGTAAAAAACGTGATGCTGATGCCGTTATCCGTAATCTGGCTGAACTTAATATCGGTGATGCAGTTGTTCATGAAGATCATGGTGTCGGCCGTTACCTTGGTTTACAAACCTTAGATATCGGCGATGTTCATACTGAGTATGTCACCTTAGAATATGCCAAGGGCGACAAACTGTATGTGCCTGTTGCCGCATTAGATTTGATAAGTCGTTATTCTGGGGCGGCACCTGAGCTTGCCCCACTCCATCGACTTGGCTCGGGACAATGGGAAAAAGCTAAACGTAAAGCCTCTGAAAAAGTGCGAGATGTAGCTGCTGAGTTACTCGATATTTATGCGCAACGGGCTGCTCACAAAAAGCCGCCAATGGATCAGCCTGATGAACAATATGCCGCATTTACAGCAGCCTTTCCTTTTGAAACCACACCCGACCAACAAGATGCCATTGATGATGTAATCAAAGATATGACATCAGATAAACCTATGGATCGTCTCATTTGTGGTGATGTCGGTTTTGGGAAAACAGAAGTGGCCATGCGTGCCGCCTTCCTTGCGACTCAATCAGGCAAACAGGTGATGGTATTAGTACCTACAACACTATTAGCCCAACAACATTACGAGAATTTCAAAGATCGCTTTGCCGATTGGCCAATTCACGTAGAAGTCATGTCGCGCTTTCGTTCAAAAAAACAACTTGATACTGTTAAATCATCTATGAGTGATGGTACCGCCGACATCATTATCGGTACCCATAAACTATTACAGCAAGATATTGATCCTAAACGTCTAGGCTTGTTTATTTTGGATGAAGAACATCGATTCGGTGTTACTCAAAAAGAACAAATCAAAAAATATCGCAGTGAAATTGATATTCTCACCCTAACGGCTACGCCGATACCACGTACCTTAAATATGTCAATTTCAGGTATCCGTGACTTATCGATTATCGCCACGCCACCAGCGCGCCGTCTAGCCATTAAAACCTTTGTACAAGAGTGGAAGCCGGATAATATCCGTGAAGGGATGTTGCGTGAAATTAAACGTGGCGGCCAAGTTTATTTCTTACACAATAGAGTAGATGATATCGATCGTATGGCGCGTGAGATTGAATTACTGGTGCCAGAAGCTAAAGTCGCCGTCGCCCATGGTCAAATGCGTGAACGTGAGCTAGAACAAGTCATGCTCGACTTTTACCACCAACGTTTTAATGTGCTGGTCTGCACCACGATTATCGAAACTGGTATCGATATTCCATCCGCCAATACCATTTTTATAGATCGCGCTGACAAACTCGGCCTAGCCCAGCTTTATCAAATTCGTGGACGCGTCGGTCGCTCGCATCATCGAGCCTATGCCTACCTCATTGTACCACCACAAAAAGCGATGACCAAAGATGCTATCAAACGACTTGAAGCGATCGAATCACTCGAAGATTTGGGTGCTGGCTTCACCTTAGCGACTCATGACATGGAAATTCGTGGCGCAGGTGAATTATTAGGTGATGACCAAAGTGGTCAAATGCAAGAGATCGGCTTTGGTTTATATAATGAATTGCTGGAACGTGCGGTTAAAGCACTGAAATCAGGCAAAGATCCAAGTCTAAATCTTACCGATCGTCACTTTATAGAAATCGACTTGCATGTACCTGCGTTAATTCCAAGTGACTATTTACCTGATGTTCACACCCGACTTGTCTTGTATAAACGTATCTCTGCAGCCGCTGATAATGAAGCATTACGGGAGTTACAAGTCGAGATGATTGATCGTTTTGGTCTATTGCCGGAACAAGTACATACCTTATTTGCCATCCATGAACTTCGATTCAAAGCCAAAGCTATAGGTATTCGTAAAATTGATGTTTATGAGCAAGGTGGTCGTATCATCTTTGACAAAACACCCAATATTGAACCTATTGTGATTATTCAATTAATTCAAACTCAAGCGGCAAGATATAAACTCGATGGCCAAGATAAATTGCGTTTCATAGCAAATATGCCCGATGCAGACAGTCGACTCATCGCCTTGAATACTCTACTCGAGCTACTTGCCCCTGCCCACCAGCTGTAAGCTATGATAATACGGTCTTTATACAGTACAATGTACAATAATTTAGACATGAGATGAGCAAGCCCACCATGAGTATTTCTGGCAAAGTCATTATCCAAGGCATTACTGAGAGTGGTGGTACGTTCCGCCCAAGTGACTGGGCTGAGCGCCTGTGTGGTGCAGTCGCTAGCTACGGGCCAGGACGACGAATCATCTTTCATCCCCACGTAAAACTAGCCGCAATGGAAGGCATTAAATGCGTGGTGATTGATGCATCTCTCGAAGAAGAAGATGAAATGCTATTTGAATTTCTCACTGATTTTGCTCATGAAAATAAATTACAAATTTTACGCACGGACCAATTCCCACTTAATTAACTTGGTATGTAAGTCAACGTCAAATAATCTCAGTAAAATATTTTTTATCTGTTTGATATAAAGTAAATCTTGGTTACATGTGGATTAAGAGCTTTTCTCATACCCACTAATCATAGCTTTTGCTGTAATTTCAAGTATAAATTGCGATTTAAAACTCTAAAATAAAAGTAATAACTGTGCTTTAGACTTAAAAATACTACCTTGCCGTAATGTATTTTCTATTTTCTTCGACCAAGTAAGAATCTTGGCATTTAATCTGTAGCGCCCAAGTTAGAAATCTTTGCTCTACCCTACTGACACGCTTAACAACATAGTATGTTGCTATCTTGTTAGACTCCGCTAAGAGCTAGGCCTAACAAGATTTGCTAAACAACTATACTCCAGATAATAACGGTGGCAACATTAAAGCAAACCATCATGCACAAGCCTGCAGATACAATCGAAGTGGCGACAATAAAACCTTTACCTTCAGGTATATTCATATATATAGGTATACCTATATATAATAAGTATAGGCTGTAGAACACCGCCGCCATTAGCACCATCATACATAACCATACAATCGGTAAGAAGCCGACTAATCCGGCCATATACATGGGTGTAGCCGTGTAGGTGACAAAGATGAAACAACGTTCAAAACTAGCCTCTGTTCCAAAAGCTCTTTCCATTGCAAAGGTAAAATAAGCCATTAATAATGTTGCAACAACGATCAGTACATAGAAAGCCACAGCCATAAGAAAGGCATAGCCCATTGCCACTTTATTATAGTCTGTGCCCGACAGACTCCAGCCTACTTGGGTAAGACCTATAAGGAATGAGATGGCAGGAACTGCGGCAAAAAAGATTAATCGTGTAAGACCGAATTGAGTTAGATCCGTTTTTTCATCACTGATAGATTTCCACTCGACTCGCGGGACTGAGAACAAACCAAAAAAATGTTTTTTATGACGTGTATACATAAACTTTTCCCTTAAATAATGTAACTAAAAATAAACATATCTAGGCAACCACAACTTTATGCCTTTTTATAAGTAGATACAAGCTACTTACAGCATATTATTGCGTTGTAACTTTAGATTAAACTCATTATAAAATGGTCACTAAACAGCAAAATAAACAACCAAAACAGATACTTAATCGAGTACTTAAATAATTGGAAAGGTGCTTGTACTTGTTCTCTATCAAACAATTGCTTCACCATCCATAATTGGCGTAAATTCAGCACTAATACACCCGCCAAATATAATAAACCACTCATACCTGAAACAAATGGCAGTAATGTCACCGCAAAGAGTAAAAGGCTATACAATAAAATCTGTATCCGAGTGTATTGTTCGCCATGGGTAACAGGTAACATTGGAATGTCGGCCTTGGCATATTCATCCTTTTTATGCAGTGCCAGCGCCCAAAAATGCGGTGGAGTCCAGATGAAGATGATAATAACCAGTAACAATCCATTCGAATCTACCTGTCCTGTCACTGCTGTCCAGCCCAAGAGTGGTGGCATCGCACCAGCCAAACCGCCGATGGTTATATTTTGTGGGGTTGCTCGTTTTAAAAACAACGTATAAATCACCGCATAACCGATCAAGGAAAACAGCGTTAGCCATGCCGTAGTATGGTTGACTTTAAACCACAATATGCCAAGCCCAATCATAGCTAATAGGCTTGCGAACAATAAAGCTTGTAGTGGAGTAATAAGCCCTTTCACTATGGGCCTATGTTTGGTTCTAGCCATTTTGGCGTCAAGGCGATGATCGATAATATGATTAATAGCCGCGCCACTGGCCGCACACATACCTATTCCCAATAAGGCAAGATTCAATTGCATGAGATCAGGCAAAGCAGGTGTCGCCAAAAAAGCACCCACTAAAGCAGTGATCAACATCAGCAACACGACTTTAGGTTTACATAATGCTAAATAGTCTTTCCAATTCGCCTTAATTGAAGTACCCATTAAACTCATTAACTCTTCCATCACATTCCCCTATGACTTACCGACATCGGAACAAACATTATCTCTAGTGGTTATTGCTATTCATTTTGGATAGCAAAATATAATTAATATAAACAACATTCAGCAACAAGATTGCTGCGCCCGTATTGTGTGCTAATGCAAGTGGCAACGGTAATAATAACAACGCATTTGCGATGCCTATCCCTATCTGCACAAACGTTAATGCTAGTAATATTGCAACTGGAATTCTGGCGTCAGAAAATGACCATAATCGCGCACATAAAGTGACGACAGTAAGCAATAACACTAAAGCAAAAATCCGATGTACAACCTGTATCGTTACTACTGATTGTGCTGACAGCAAGCCACCACCTAGATAATTGTGATCGTGTATTTGAGTAATATTAAACGCTACTGCCAGATTCATATCAGGTAACCATTGCTGCTGACAGGTAGGGAAATCCGGACATGCTAGCCCTGCATAATTACTACTGGTCCAGCCTCCAATTGCTATTTGAACACTTAATAAAATTAGCACGACTAAAGCCAGTGATTTTAGTTTTGCTGGTATCGTGACTGGTTTCACCGATCGCAACTGTAATACCAATAAAAATAACAATGCTAATGTCGCCATACCACCGAGCAGATGTAACGTCACTACCTGTGGTAACAGTTTCATGGTGACCGTCAACATACCAAATAGCCCTTGCACAATAACCAATGCCAACAACCCTAGACTAAGTAGCTTTACGGTACTGCTTAATGCTTTATCAACTTGGATTTTTACTGCGATGATCAAAATGGCTAATCCCAAAGCAGAAGCCAGATAACGATGTATCATTTCCATCCAAGCCTTAGCATTATCTTCGGCCAGCAAACCACTTTTAGGTGGCGTTATTTGTCCATAACAACCAGGCCAATCAGGACAGGCTAAACCAGCATCTAACAAACGTGTTAATGCACCTAATGTCACAACCACAAAGGCCATCACCAATGTTATTTTGCATAAGGTTTTTGTCATCTCTATCCCTTAGCCTATCCTTGATATTTTCAATAACCACTTTAAATCAGACATGACCTGCCTAGCTGTTAGCTCTGGTGGAAAGCGCATCACTAATGTGCCGGTTGGATCAATCAACCATACACTCTGATCTTGCCAAGACAATGCTTGTTTATTAAACCAACTTAAAATATTGTTGTTATGTATTACTGATACTTCAGTAAAATCAATATAGCTTGTTAAATTTTCGGTTTCAAACTCGTTCTGCGTGGTTAACCAGATTGGTTGTATCCGCTCATAAAATTTACCCATCGACTTATGTAATTGCTGCATCCGATAAACCTGCTGTTGGCATAAGCTATTACAGTCTTCACTAATCACTAATAAGCCCCATTTGCCTTGTTGTATATTGGTCAAGGTCTCCGGAACATGAATGCCAGATGGCGCTAATATGCCATTGTTTTTAGTAGCGTTGGGCATGCCAATCACAGAATAGGCCATAGCCAATGCAATCACGACAGGCAATAAGGTGATTATCCAAATGGCATTAAATGACCATTTTTTAGATATTTTATTAACTATGTTCATTGTCTTTGCGCTCTTGTCGACAAATATAAATAAAACCCCATATACATAAGGCGGCGATCATCAACCACTGAACGGCATATCCCACGTGCATCGGATATTTATTTTCTACCGCACTAGCTACCGGCATCAAGTTAGCAATAGAATCATCAGCATATAAAACCCATGGTAATAAATCATAACCATAATGCTCACTTAATAAGGGTATTTGAACTTGCTGTAACACATGAGGCCAATTTGGATCCTCATTAGCCGCTTGTAGCATAAATCCAGGTTGCGGATTTTTTAGCATTCCTGTCACTTGAATTGGATTAGGAAGCTGCTCAAGCTCTGTCACCGCACTTCGCTTGGGTTGCCAACCTAAATTTACCAAGATCAGTACTTGCTTGCTTTGTACTGCAGCCAAAACATGCCAACCAACAGCACCGTTATAGATCTGATTATCTAGTAAAAAAAGCTGTTTTATTTCGCCTGTTATTGATACTTTTTGATACTGTTCAGAGCTTGCAGATAATGGTGTTGTTGGTTGTGATACTAATGTTAAATAATGAGCATAACGTGCCGCTGAGGTCTGAGCCCGCTGCCACTGCCAATTAGATAATAAAAGACATAACAAGATGACACCGCCGACGAACACTAAATACGACCACTGTATAGAGAGTTTCCAATTAAAAAATGACCCTATAAAACGCTGCGTTGCCACCGAATTACTCCCTAGTGTTAATGCTGTTATTTTCAACATTACTTACGACATTTTCTCACGTTGCTAAAGCACATACACCACCGTAAACAGTATTATCCAGACCACATCTACAAAATGCCAATACCAAGCTCCTGCTTCAAAGGCAAAGTGTTTTTCTTTGGTGAAATGGCCTTTGAAGACCCGAATTAATAAAACAAATAAAATAATACTGCCGATGGTGACATGCACCCCATGAAAACCAGTCAGTAAGAAAAATGTGGCGCCATAAATACCTGATCTTAGCGTGAGATCAAGATGTTGATACGCTTCTAAATATTCAACAACTTGTAAAGCAAGAAAGCTCAGACCAAGCATTAATGTAATGGTCAACCACAACTTAATCATGCCGCGCTTACCGAGTTTAAGTGCTTTATGTGCCAAGGTTAAGGTCAGGCTTGAAGTCAGTAGAAGCACGGTATTAATCACCGGCACATGCCATGGATTGATAATCTCTTTTATTGGTGGAAATTGTTCGGTATCAGGTGCACTCAATAATGGCCATACTGCTGTAAAATCTGGCCATAACATATGGGCAATGCCTTTATCCCCCTCGCCGCCTAGCCAAGGCAGGGCAAAAAATCGCACATAAAATAAAGCACCAAAAAAAGCGAAAAAGAACATCACCTCAGAAAAAATAAACCAAGACATGCCAAACCGAAATGAAAAATCTAATTGTCGTGAATATAAACCTTTACGCGTTTCTGCAATGACATTAGCAAACCATCCATACATCATGCCAGCCATAATCATCACACCTGAATATAGTATGATCTGGCTAAATAGGCTTACCTGTCCTTGCTGCATGCTATGCAGTGTTAGCGCTGTGCCACCGAGCGTACAGAACAATCCAACCGCACCAATAATAGGCCAATGGCTTTGCGGTGGGACGTAATAGTGTTCTGGAGAATGGTCCATGGTCTGCCCCCTATTTTCCTTTGTATCATTTACATATCGACCAGGTCGGTGCCGGTGATATCAGACAAGGTATAAGATAACGTTAGCTTGGTAATATCCCCAGGCAGCGACGCATCGATAAAAAATATCAATTCCATATCTTTGCTTTCACTTGCCCCCAAAGCTTGTTGCTGAAAACAAAAACATTCAATTTTATGCAAATGTGATGCAGCTGCAGCTGGCGATACGCTAGGTATAGCCTGTGCAACTACAGCCTTATCATAAGTATTAACAACGCGAAATGACGTTACTTTTCTCTCTCCTAACATTAGTTCCATAACCTCTTGCTTCGGAGAAAACTGCCAAGGAAGATTATCATTTCGATTAGCGATAAATTGCACGGTTACTGTTCGCGCATTATCACTCACCTCATTGGTTAACTCTCCTTGGTATTGGCCACTGGTTTTACCATTTAATCCCGTCACTTCACAAAATACTGTGTACAGTGGCACCAACATAAAACCGAATACAAACATCAGCACAACAATAGAAATTAATCCTGCTGGTGATGAAGGTTTCAGAAAAAGTTTCATTTTTCGCTAGCCGCAGGAGGAGTGGTAAAGGTGTGATAAGGTGCTGGTGATGGCACTGTCCACTCAAGTCCTTCAGCACCTTCCCATGGTTTTTGTGGTGCTTTTTTACCACTACGAACCGTATGGATTACGTTGTAAACAAACAGTAATTGTGTAGCGCCAAATAAGAATGCCCCAATACTAGTCACCATATTAAAGTCAGCAAATTGCAATGCGTAGTCGGGTATACGTCTAGGCATGCCAGCTAAGCCTACAAAGTGCATTGGGAAAAAGGTTAAATTAACCCCAATAATGGATAACCAAAAATGCAGTTTTCCCATAGATTCTTTATACATATTGCCGCACCATTTCGGTAACCAGTAATAAACCGCCGCAAAGATGCCAAACACCGATCCAGGTACTAACACATAGTGAAAATGGGCCACCACAAAATAGGTATCCTGATATTGAAAATCAGCAGGCGCGATGGCCAACATCAAGCCAGACAAACCACCAATGGTAAACAGAACGATAAAGGCAATTGCAAATAACATCGGAGTTTCAAAAGTCATCGAACCTTTAAACATGGTACTTATCCAGTTAAAGACTTTTACGCCCGTCGGAATGGCAATTAACATGGTGGAATACATAAAAAATAGCTCTCCACCCAATGGTAGACCTACTGTGAACATATGGTGTGCCCACACCACGAAAGACAAAATAGCAATAGACGCAGTTGCATAGACCATCGATGCATAACCAAACAGAGGTTTACGGGAAAAGGCGGGGATGATCTGGGAAACCACACCAAAAGCGGGCAACACCATGATGTACACTTCAGGATGAGCAAAAAACCAGAATACATGCTGGAATAGCACCGGATCGCCACCACCAGCCGCATTGAAAAAACTAGTACCAAAATGAATATCCATCAACATCATGGTGACTACCGCCGCTAATACCGGCATAACAGCAATCAATAAAAATGCGGTGATAAGCCAAGTCCAGACAAACATCGGCATCTGCATCAAGTCCATACCAGACGTTCTCATATTGAATATGGTGACGATAATATTAATTGCCCCCATAATTGATGAAATGCCCATCATATGAATCGCGAAAATAAAGAAGGTTACGCTTGGTGGAGCATAGGTAGTGGATAACGGAGCATAAAATGTCCAGCCGAAGTTGGGCGCACCTCCATCCATAAATAATGTCGAGAGCAACATCAAAAATGCAAATGGTAAGATCCAAAAACTCCAGTTATTTAGCCGAGGTAAGGCCATATCTGGAGCGCCAATCATCAACGGTACCTGCCAATTTGCCAAACCAACAAAAGCGGGCATCACCGCACCGAACACCATGATAAGGCCATGCATCGTGGTCATTTGATTAAAGAATTCAGGCCTTACTAATTGCAGTCCGGGCTGAAATAACTCAGCTCTGATGACAAATGCCATTGTGCCGCCGATAAAGAACATCATCAAGCTGAACACCAGATACATAGTGCCTATATCTTTATGATTAGTCGTTAATATCCAACGCATGAGTCCCTTGGCGGGTCCGTGATGTGCTGTCTTTGTTTGCTCGTACATAAAAGACCCCTCTTCACTTATTGTCAATGACAGCCTGAATATCGGCAGGAGTAACAATATCACCCGTTTTGTTATCCCAGCTATTACGTTCATAGGTAATAACCGCAGCAATTTCAACAGCCGATAATTGTGTATCCCAAGCAGCCATCGCCGTGCCTTGGCGACCGTTAACGACTATGTCAATATGTTCAGCTGCATCACCTTGCACAATCGCGCTACCGTTAAGTGCTGGAAATACAGGAGGTATGCCTAAGCCATTGGCCTGATGACATGCCGCACAGTTTTTTTCATAAACCACTGCACCAGTCGTCATCAGCTCATCCATACTCCACTGTTTTTGTGCTGAAGCTGTTTCAGCAAGTTTTGCTGTTTTTTGATTTTGTAACCATGCTTCATATTCCGATTCAGTGACTGCCTGAACAACAACCGGCATAAAACCATGATGCATACCACATAATTCAGCACACTGCCCACGGTAAGTTCCGACTTTATTAATGCGAGTCCACGATTCATTAATAAAACCCGGAATGGCATCTTTTTTAATAGCAAGATCAGGTACCCACCAAGCATGAATTACGTCATTGGAAGTAAATAAAAAGCGAATCTTTTTATTTATTGGGAGCACTAAAGCATTATCAACTTCAAGCAAATAATTTGGGTTTTTCCGTACTTTATTATCAATTTCTTCCTGTGGTGTCGTTAAAATACTGAAAAAACTAATATCTTCACCAATGTATTTATAATGCCATTTCCACTGATAACCAGTTATTTGAATGTCGATATCCGACTCCGTAGAATCGTACATATCAATAAGCGTGTTGGTCGCAGGAATTGCCATGGCAACCAGAATGACAAGGGGGATAATAGTCCATATTATTTCTACTAGAACATTGCCATGGAATTGTGCTGCTTGAGCCCCTTTCGATTTCCGATGATGAAAAATTGACCAAAACATCACGCCGAAAACAACAACAGCAATCGCTACACAGATATAGAAAATAGTCATGTGCAACCCATATATATCTTGACTGGTATTGGTCACACCTATCGGCATATTGAAATCCCAAGCGGCTAAAACATTACTTGAGTAAACAATGAGATAAATAAGGACAAACCTCAGAAAATATCGCATAAATACTTCCTTTTACTGCTTTAGTAACACCTTTTCAGGCAATATCCTGCAAAATTATTTTTCTTAAACTACTTTTGATTTTCCCAATTTGTAGGCTTATTTTAAACATTGGATAGAAAAGGAGTTTCTCCCACTGGCAGCAAGGTCTTCGATTGATTATTTTGTCCCAGCTTATGCTATCTGTAGCTCACCATATAAATTTAAGCCTGAGTGTCTTTCGGTTAAAGTTTGTTTGTAGGCGAATGTTGGATCTAGAACTAGAAAGCCTGCTCACTGATAAATAATATTCACCTATAAACAAAATACTTTTTAATCAATACTTAATCTACTCACGCTAAATATCTATAGCAAGTTTAAGCGTTCAAGACTTCCCGGACATCAAAAATTCAGCGTTAGCAGCTAAGACATTTCAGTCTAATCCGTTACTGCTGAGTTTCATTTTGATGTCTACTTGGTTAGTTGTGCGACAGTGTGAAGGTTATTCGAACTTACTTTAAAGCTATTACATTCAGTTACTTAAAAAAGTTAAGTGTAATAGCAGGGTAATGTGCTTAATTAATCACTCCTCAAAGCACCCTCAGTATAAGGTCTAATATCTATGAATAAAGCTAAATCCAACTTTTTAACCCACACCAATTCCGTTGAATCCATAGCGACGAGCATTGTCTAAAAGAGGAATAGATTCCTCACCGCTGATAGAAATGATGATTCCGGAGGAAAGCTGTTGAGATGTTTTCACATGTGAATATCAGGGTAGTAGCGGCGTAATGAAAAACCATTTCTAACTACACCTGACCGGACCACCACTATATGCTGTGGCTCATCCAATCTCTAACTACTATATGTAGTGTTTTATTGGTCGGAACAGCAGGATTCGAACCTGCGACCCCTTGTCCCCCAGACAAGTGCGCTACCAGACTGCGCCATGCCCCGACTGTAATAAAATTAAACACTTAGTTGCTTAACTGGTTGTAAAAGCATTATTAGCCAAAACAACAGAAGGTTAAGAAGTGCCTATTATACATTGGCCAGATGGAATCGAGTAGTAATATATGGCTGAAGTGCAAGGGTTATGTGACGATTACTTGAGCCTTTTAGTTAAGAACAAATAACTCTGAAACCAGATAAAACCCTAACATTACTGCTTTTATAATTAGGTATTGATAATGGAGGAATGCGGGAAGATTTGGAATTTTATTCGTGTTAACACATAACCAGCTAAACTCAGCTTATATGATTATTTTTTCAATTAGACAACAATGAAACTGCTTATTACATTTTCCATCATAATTAATGACACTAGGAAATCAGAATGGTCAGATATGCTGACTAGCGAGGTTGAAAATCAAGCCTCAACTAGTCAATATAAAATATAGGTATGCAGTTTGGAACTTTATTTTATGCTAATAAAGCACGAATCTGCTCTAACTCTTCCAACATCTCATGAAGAATGTGCTTTTTATCGTTTTGTACAGGCTGTGGTTTAACTTCAGCTTCAAGACGTTGGCGAGCGCCACCGATAGTGAAACCTTGTTCGTATAATAATCCGCGAATTTCACGAATTAATACCACATCATGTCGTTGATAATAACGTCTATTACCTCGACGTTTAACCGGTTTAAGCTGTGAGAACTCTTGTTCCCAATAACGTAAAACGTGCGGTTTTACACCACATAACTCGCTCACTTCACCGATGGCAAAGTAGCGTTTACCAGGAATAACCGGTAATTCGTTATTATTACTCGCTTCTAACATAATTATCCACCCTAGCTTTTAGCTTTTGCCCTGGACGAAAGGTAACTACACGGCGTGCTGAAATAGGAATTTCTTCACCTGTTTTTGGATTTCTGCCTGGTCGTTCACTTTTGTCTCTTAACTCAAAGTTACCGAATCCCGATAATTTGACATGCTCTCCAGATTCTAATGCACCACGAATTTCTTCAAAAAACATTTCTACTAATTCTTTAGCTTCACGTTTGTTAAATCCCAACTCGTCGTATAGTTGCTCTGTCATGTCGGCTTTTGTCAATGCCATGGTAACCCTCTAAAATATCTTTTTTTATACAGCTTACGATCTAATCGTTGCACCGACGTGTTGTTCTAATTTTTGTGTCACAGTATTCATCACAGCATCAACATCTTCATCAGTTAATGTGCGCTCAGCATGTTGAAGCTGGAATGCGACGGCTATACTCTTCTTGCCGACCTCGACACCTGCTCCACTATAAACGTCAAACAGTTGAATTGACACAAGAATATCAGATTCTATACTATTCAAGCAATGGTCAATTTCACCAGCAGTTGTCTTATCATCTACAACTAATGCTAAGTCTCGACGAAGAGCGGGAAAACGTGATAAAGATGTAAATGAAGGTACTTTAGCGGCTAGTACCGCCGACAATACCAATTCAAATACATATACCCTACAATTGATCTCTAAAGGCTTGTTGAGTCGTGGATGCAGAGCGCCTATCCAACCAATTGCTTGTTCATTCTTATAAATGCGCGCTGATTGTCCTGGATGTAGGGCGGGATGTGATTCAGCAACAAAATGAATATTATCTTCATTTCCCAAATCCAATAAGGCTTCAACATCTGCTTTTGCGTCAAAAAAATCAACCGGTCGTTGTTTTTCTGACCATTGTTCAGCATAACGACTGCCACATACTGCCCCTCCAATATGACGGTGTTGTTCAACATTATCAGTGGTGCCTGTGAAAATACGCCCAACTTCAAATAAACGTACACGTTCATGCTGTCTATTGAGGTTGTAGACCATGGCTTGTATAAGTCCTGGCCACAATGATGTTCGCATCACTGATAAATCAGCAGAAATTGGATTTGCTAAAGCAATCGCCTGCTCGCCTTCAACGGCTAAATGTTGTTGAATTGCTGGGTCAACGAAACTGTAGGTAATGGCTTCTTGATAACCTCGATCAACAAGTAATGCCTGTAAGCGGTGAGTTGCCAATGTGTATTCTGAAATATCTGCGCTCAGAACAGTTCCCTGCGGGCGTGTTTTGGGTAATTTATCGTAACCATATAAACGTCCAAGCTCTTCAATCAAATCAACTTCAATTGCGATATCGAAACGGAAACTTGGTGCCGTTACTTGCCAACCCTCATCATTAGCGACAACGGTTAAGCCTAAACGTGTAAGTTGATCTTCAACCTGCGTAGCATCAATATGAATGCCTAATACCCGTTTAATTCTAGCTGCACGTAATGTTATGACTCGTGCTTGTGGTAAATCAGATTCTGAAACAACTTCGGTAATTACACCTGCTTGACCACCAACAATGTCTAACAATAAAGCAGTGGCACGTTGAATTGCTAATTTAGCTAACTCAGGATCAACACCACGTTCAAAACGATGTGATGAATCAGTATGTAAACCATATTCACGTGCACGACCAGCAATTGCTAAGGGCGTAAAGAATGCCGCTTCTAAAAACAAATTAGTGGTTTGATTACTGACACTTGAAGCCTGCCCACCCATAATACCTGCGAGCGCTATTGGCGATGCTTGATCAGCGATAACTAAACTAGTCTCGCTAATAGTCACTTCCTGACCATCTAATAAGGTTAATTTTTCACCTTGCTTGGCCATTCTTACTTTAATACCACCGTTTAGGGTGTTTAAGTCAAAAGCGTGCATCGGTTGGCCTAGCTCTAACATCACATAATTAGTGATATCGACCACAGGACTAATTGAACGCAAACCGCTACGACGCAATTTTTCTTGCATCCATATCGGTGTTGTTGCTTTGACATCAATATTTTCAATGACGCGTCCTACATAACGTGGGCAAGCACCAGTCGCTTCAACCTCTACCGTTAGTTGTGCAGCGCTTTGTTCATTGGTTGCTTCTTGTGGCCAGCTAGTATGATCACAACCCGTCAGTACACCTACTTCACGCGCTATGCCAGCAATGCCTAAACAATCACTGCGATTAGGGGTTAAATCAACATCGATTGACACATCATCAAGATCTAAATATTTTCTGAAATCTTCACCAACAGGTGCATCTGCAGCGAGTTCCATTAAACCATCAGCATTTTCAGCCATGCCCAGTTCTTTTGCTGAACACAACATGCCGAAGGATTCAACACCGCGCAATTTGGCTTTCTTAATTTTAAAGTTGCCCGGTAATACTGCGCCAATTACTGCCACAGGGATCTTTAAATCTAAGCGTACATTTGAAGCACCACAGACTATAGAAAGTAATTCATCTGCTGCCACATCAACTTTACATAGACGTAATTTATCAGCATCGGGGTGTGACTCGACAGAAACAACTTGCCCTACAAGCACACCACTAAAATCACCTGCAACAGGCTCAACGGCATCCACTTCTAAACCAGCAAGGGTTAACTGAGCAATCAATGTTGCCGTATCGACGTCAGGATTTACCCATTCACGTAACCATTTTTCACTAAATTTCATTATGTTATCTCAAAATTAATTGAACTGGCGCAAGAATCGCAGATCATTTTCAAAGAATAAACGAAGATCATTGACGCCATAACGTAACATTGCCAATCGTTCAACACCCATACCAAATGCAAGGCCTAGATATTTTTCACTATCGATATTGACGTGTTCAAAGACCGTCGGATGCACCATGCCACAGCCCAAAACTTCTAACCAACCCGTATGGCTACATACACGGCAACCTTCACCATTACACATTACACATTCAATATCAGCTTCAGCTGATGGTTCGGTGAAAGGGAAATATGACGGTCTAAAACGAACCTTTAAATCTTTTTCAAAAAAGGCTTGTAAGAAATCAGACAAGATCCCTTTTAAGTCTGTAAAACTAACATTTTCATCGACCATTAAGCCTTCAACTTGATGGAACATCGGGGTATGCGTTAGATCAGAATCACAACGGTATACGCGACCCGGAGCAATGATCCGCAAAGGCGGTTCTTCGTTTTCCATGACGCGAACTTGCACTGGCGAAGTATGAGTTCGTAGCAGAGTTTCGGCGTTGAAATAGAAAGTGTCATGCATCGCACGAGCAGGATGATGTTCAGGAATGTTCAAGGCGGTGAAATTATGAGTACTATCTTCAATTTCTGGACCTTCAGCGACTTGAAAGCCGATTTGCTGAAAGTATTGTTCTATACGTTGTAAAGTTCGAGTAACGGGGTGCAAACCGCCCGTTAGTTCTCCACGCCCAGGTAATGTGACATCAATCTTTTCAGCTTCTAATGCTGCATTCATTGCAGATTCAGCTAATACTTTTCCACGGACATCAATTAAACCGGCGACTTCTTGTTTAGCTAGATTGACCGATTTACCAATAACAGGACGTTGTTCAACACTGACGTTACCTAATTCTTTTAAGTAAGCGGTAATTTTGCCTTTCTTACCTAGATATTCAACACGAACGATTTCCAAAACGGCATTGGTATCTGCATGAGCAATTGCATCTTTTGCAGTTGCAACAATGTCATTTAATGCCTGTAACTGCGAGTCAAGCTCAGCCATACTATTCTCACCTGAAAATTTATTACTACAAATAAAAAAGGGCCGTCGTAACGGCCCTTTTTTCTATCAACACACTGCTATATTACTTGATTCTAAGTAAGATAGTATTACTCAGCTAGAGCCGCTTTCGCTTTTTCGGCGATAACAGCAAATGCTGCTGAGTCATGCATTGCGATATCAGCAAGTACTTTACGATCGATTACGATATTAGCTTTTTTCAAGCCATTGATCATACGACTGTAAGATAATCCACATTCACGTGCACCAGCATTAATACGTGCAATCCATAATGTACGGAAAGTACGTTTTTTCTGACGACGATCGCGGTATGCGTATTGTCCTGCTTTCGTGATAGCTTGAATAGCTACACGATATACATTTTTACGACGACCTTGATAGCCTTTGGCCTGATCGATAACTTTCTTATGTCGCGCATGAGCGACTACACCACGTTTAACTCTTGGCATGAGATAACTCCTTAATATTTATAGATTTGGCAACATTTTACGAACTGATCGATGATCGGCTTTACAAACCATCAATGTCGAACGCAATTGGCGTTTCCGCTTTGTGCTCTTCTTAGTAAGGATGTGGCTGGTAAACGCTTGTGAGCGTTTAAACTTACCGCTACCAGTAAGTTTGAAGCGCTTTGCAGCACCTCTATGTGTTTTTAATTTTGGCATTATTTCGAACTCCGCATTCGTATTTTTATTAAGTTAATTTATTTTTTACTTGGCGCTAAAACCATGATCATTTGACGTCCTTCTTTCTTAGGGCGTTGCTCGACAACAGACAGTTCTTTAAGATCTTCAGCTACTCGTTCAAGTAACTTTAATCCTAAGTCCTGATGTGCCATTTCGCGTCCACGGAATCTAAGACTGACTTTAGTTTTATTACCCTCTTCCAAGAAACGTATCAGGTTGCGTAGTTTTACCCGATAATCCCCATCTTCTGTGCCCGGTCTGAACTTAATCTCCTTGACCACTATTTGTTTTTGTTTCTTTTTAGCAATTGCTTTTTGCTTATTAGTCTCAAATACAAACTTACCGTAATCCATAATACGGCAAACTGGTGGCGTTGCTTGCGCAGATATCTCCACCAAATCCAGCTCTGCTTCTTCAGCAAGTGTTCTAGCTTGCGCCAGTGGCACTACGCCTAATTGTTCACCATCTGCGCCTGTTAGGCGAACTTCTTTGGCGGTAATCTCACCATTCAGTTTTTTGTCATCAGTAGCGATTGCGTTATTCCTCTAAAATAATTCGGCCGCGGCTAGCAATATCTGTCCTTAAGGTACTAACGAAATCATCAAGTGTCATAACACCTAAATCGTCACCCTTACGAGTTCGTACTGCCACGGAGTTTTCTTGTGCTTCACGATCCCCAAGTATAATCAGATAAGGAACGCGGCGCAATGTGTGTTCGCGTATTTTAAAGCCTATCTTCTCATTTCTCAAGTCTATATCAGCTCTAAAACCTTTATCTTGTAATTCTTTAGTGATTTTTTTGGCGTATTCAGACTGATTTTGGCTAATTCCCATGACGACAACTTGGCGCGGCGCCAACCAAGCAGGGAAAAATCCTGCATATTCTTCTATTAGTATACCAATAAATCTTTCTAGTGAGCCAAGAATTGCACGGTGCAACATCACTGGCACTTGCTTGCTACCATCGTCTGCAACATAAGTAGCATCTAAACGGCCAGGCATTGAAAAATCAACCTGTATAGTGCCGCACTGCCACACTCGACCTAGACAATCTTTTAATGAGAACTCAATTTTAGGGCCATAAAAAGCACCTTCGCCAGGTTGCAAATCCCATGCTAAACCCTTGTCATTTAAAGCGCGCTCAAGTGCATGTTCGGCTTTATCCCAGACCTCATCACTACCCACTCGGTTTTCTGGTCTTGTAGATAGTTTGACTATAATTTCATTAAAGCCAAAGTCAGCATAAACATCTTTTAACAAATCCATAAATGTTGAGACTTCAGACTGAATTTGATCCTCAGTACAGAAAATGTGCGCATCATCTTGGGTAAAACTACGTAAACGCATCAAGCCATGTAAAGTACCCGATGGTTCGTTACGATGGCATGATCCAAACTCAGCCATACGTAAAGGTAAGTCACGGTAACTTTTCAAACCTTGATTGAAGATTTGTACATGACATGGGCAGTTCATTGGTTTAATTGCAAAGTCGCGATTATCTGAATGAGTGGTAAAAATCATCTCACCAAACTTATCCCAGTGACCTGATTTTTCCCACAACGAACGATCTACAACTTGCGGCGTACGTACTTCTTGGTAATCATTTTTTTGCAAAACATCACGAATGTAGTTTTCTACTTCACGATAAATTCGCCAGCCATTATCATGCCAAAACACCATCCCTGCGGCTTCTTCTTGATGGTGAAATAAATCAAGTGCCTTACCAATTTTACGATGGTCACGTTTTTCGGCTTCTTCCAAGCGGAAAAGATATTGTTTTAACGCTTTTTTGTCAGTCCACGCTGTGCCGTAAATACGTTGCAACATTTCATTATCAGAATTACCGCGCCAATAGGCACCGGCAAGCTTCATCAATTTAAACGCTTTTAATTTACCCGTACTCGGTACATGAGGACCACGGCATAAGTCGATGAAATCACCTTGCCCATATAACGACAATGTTTGTCCTGTTGGAATATCTTCTAAAATCTCAGCCTTATAAGCTTCGCCCATACCACGAAATTTTTCGATACCCGCTTCACGCGATATTTCTTCACGAATAATTGGCAAATCTTGTTTTACCAATTCTTCCATCCGCTTTTCAATTTTAGTTAAATCTTCCGGTGTGAAGCCTTTAACATATGAAAAATCGTAATAAAAGCCATTTTCAATCACAGGGCCAATTGTCACTTGCGCTTCAGGGAACAATTGCTTCACTGCTTGCGCCATCAAATGCGATGTTGAATGACGGATAATATCTAGCCCTTCTTCATCTCTTTCTGTAATGATCGCAATATTTGCATCTTGGTCAATGACGTGAGAAGTGTCGACTAATTGGCCGTTTACCTTGCCAGCTAATGCAGCACGGGCCAAACCGGCACCAATATCGTTGGCCACATCAAAAATAGACACAGGGTGATCAAATTGGCGTTGACCGCCATCGGGAAGCGTTACAGTAATCATCTAATTTATTATTCCGGTTGTGGCCGATACAAAGGGCCGTAAAAACCAAAAAAGCACCCGAAGGTGCTTTCTATAATTCGGCTGGTAGGCACGAGTGGATTCGAACCACCGACCCCTACCATGTCAAGGTAGTGCTCTAACCAACTGAGCTACGCGCCTGCCGTAAGCGATGGAATTATACAGCCCTTAATATTTTACGCAAGCGAAAATATTGTCTAAAACTAAGTCTGTAAATAAACAATCTATCTCGTATATCAACAACAAATTTAAAGACTCGGCTTTTTCTACTATTTTAGAAACAAATCGTAAGCTGGATTATCGGATTCTTGCCAATATTGATAGCCAAGCGCATCTAAAAACCCTTGGAAGTCTGCTTGTTGTGCATCTGGCACTTGTACGCCAACCAAAACACGACCATAAGCGGCACCATGATTACGATAATGAAATAAACTAATATTCCAGCGTTGACCGATGCGCGTTAAAAATCGCAATAAGGCTCCTGGACGCTCAGGGAATTCAAACCGAAATAATCGTTCATTTTCAATTTGCGGCGCATGACCACCTACCATGTATCGAACATGGAGTTTTGCCATTTCATTATCACTGAAATCAGTCCACTGATAACCCGCCTTATCAAGACTAGCGAATAAGGCCTGACGCTCGATATCACCACCTGTTAATCTAACGCCCACAAAAACTCGTGCCTGCTGTTCATCTGCGTAGCGATAGTTAAATTCAGTGATGCCTCGGTCTGATAATGTTTGGCAAAATACTTGGAAACTGCCCGGCCTTTCATCAATTGTGGCTGCAAACAATACTTCACGTCGCTCACCTAATTCGGCTCGTTCTGCCACATGGCGTAGCCGGTCAAAGTTGATATTCGCGCCACTATCAATCACTACGAGGTGTTCATTCTTTATCTTTTCTCGGGCAATATATTTTTTAGCTCCGGCGACGGCTAGTGCTCCTGATGGCTCGGCAATTGATCGCGTATCATCAAAAATATCCATGATGGCGGCACATAATTCATCACTGTCGACTAAGATCACTTCATCTACGGTTTCGCGAGCGATTCTAAATGGTTCAGCACCGACTTGCCGCACAGCAGTGCCATCGGCAAACAAACCAACCTGGTCAAGCACCACGCGTTCATCGGCTTCTAATGCCGCTTTCAAACTAGCCGCGTCCGCTGGTTCAACGGCGATAATTTTGATTTCAGGCCAGAAAGCTTTTATATAGGCGGCTACCCCCGCAATAAGACCACCACCACCAACCGGTACAAAAATCGCATGTATATGATCGGGATGTTGTCGCATGATTTCCATGGCGATAGTACCTTGGCCTGCAATCACTTCAGGATCATCGTAAGGATGAATGAAGGTACGACCTTGTTCCTTAGCGATGTTAATGGCATAAGCGCAAGCTTCATCATAACTATTGCCATGTAAGATAATCTCGGCGCCATAAGAGCGCACCGCTTCAACCTTTATCGGTGGGGTAGTTTTCGGCATAATAATAAGGGCAGAAATACCCATTTTTTCTGCTGAGAGTGCAACGCCTTGCGCATGATTACCAGCAGAAGCGGCAACTACCCCTTGCACTCGCTCTTCCGCGGATAATTGACTCATCCGGTTATATGCACCACGCACTTTGAATGAAAACACCGGCTGTAAGTCTTCGCGTTTTAACAGTAAGGTATTATTTGTTTTCTTAGATAATCGCGGCATTATATCAAGCGGCGTTTCAATGGCCACATCGTACACTCGCGCTTTCAGGATTTTTTCGACATATTCAGTCAGCATGGCCACACAATTCTTCACTATAATTAATCAATAATACTGCTTACGTTAACACTGCCGCTGATTTATCTCTATAATTGCTAGGATAATTTACCAAATCAAATAATAAGGAAGATCTAATGACTGCTGATGAAATGAAGAAACAAGCTGCTTACGCTGCACTAGAGCACATTGATACGAATGGTATCGTTGGCGTTGGTACAGGTTCAACGGTTAATCATTTTATTGATGCATTAGCGACTATTAAACATAAAATTGAAGGTGCAGTTTCTAGCTCTATCGTTTCAACTCAACGTTTAGAAGCTCATGGCATTCAAGTATTTGATTTAAATTCAGTGGGCCAAATTGCAATTTATGTTGATGGTGCCGATGAATCTAACCACAATTTGCAATTAATCAAGGGTGGCGGCGGAGCATTAACACGCGAAAAAATCATCGCAGCCGCTAGTGACAAATTTGTATGTATCGCCGATGAAAGCAAATTAGTTGATATCTTAGGTACATTCCCATTACCAGTTGAAGTCGTTCCCATGGCACGCAGTTATGTGGCTCGTGAAATTGTCAAAATGGGTGGCCAACCTGTTTACCGCGAAGGTTTTATCACCGATAACAGTAATGTAATTTTAGATGTTCATGGTTTGGAAATCATGGAGCCAATTACACTAGAAAAAGAATTGAATAATATCGTTGGTGTTGTTTCCAACGGTTTATTTGCTATGCGCCCTGCTGATGTATTGTTACTAGGTAGCGAAAGCGGCACAAAAACAGTTTATGCTAAATAGCTAAACCTTTAAGATAACCTCACACTTTCAAGTGTGAGGTATCGCCTCTTCACAAAGTAGTAATTAAACGCCATGTTTAAACCTTTAAGTGTCTACATCGGTTTGCGGTATACCCGCGCCAAACGTCGTGATCACTTCATTTCATTCATATCCTTGTCATCCATGCTTGGCGTTGCTCTAGGTGTAGCTGCATTAATCACGGTGTTATCAGTGATGAATGGTTTTGAAAAAGAATTACGTACTCGTATATTAGGCATGACATCGCACGCCTTTATTACGGGTGCCAATGGCACACTCCAAGACTGGCAAAGTCTACAAGGCTTAATTGGGGAGCGTCCCCATGTACTAGATTCTGCGCCATTCGTTGAAGGTCAAGCAATGCTGAGTCAAGGTAGCAATGTTCGTGGCACGCAAATCCGTGGTGTTAATCCCAACTTAGAAGGTCGAGTTTCCACTATTGGTGAAAAAATTATTCAGGGGCAATTTGCTGCCCTAAGCCCAGGTAGTTTTGGCATTATTCTCGGTAAAGATTTAGCTATTGCAATGGGCGTAGGCACTGGCGATAAAATAACCTTGATCACACCTGATGTTAGCCCAACGCCGGCAGGGATAATCCCGCGCCTAAAACGCCTTGAAGTAGTCGGTATTTTTGAAATTGGCATGTATGAATATGATAGCGCCTTAGCCATTATGAATATTGAAGATGCCGCTAAGCTATTTCGTATACCTAACGCTGTAACCGGATTACGCCTCAACTTAGATGATATCTATCAGGCACCCAATATTACACGCGAATTGATGATGACCTTACCCACACATTATCGTGCCGCAGATTGGACTTATCAGCATGCTAACTTTTTCCGTGCACTGAAGACTGAAAAAATCGTGATGTTCGTCATTTTGCTTTTGATTGTTGCCGTGGCGGCATTTAATATTGTATCGACCTTGATCATGATGGTGACAGACAAACAATCCGATATCGCAATATTAAGAACCTTAGGTATGACGCCCAAAAATATCATGACTATTTTCATGGTGCAGGGGACTTTAATTGGCTTGTTTGGCACGCTAATAGGTGTCGTTGGCGGGGTGACATTGGCCCTTAATGTCGAATCGATTATTGCGGGTGTAGAAAGCATATTAGGCTATCAATTCCTGCCTGCTGATGTTTATTACATTAGTAGCTTACCTTCTGATTTACAATGGAATGACGTCACAGTAATAGGCTTGACCGCTTTTGCACTGTCATTACTATCGACTATTTATCCTTCATGGCGTGCAGCTCAAATACGTCCAGCTGAGGCACTACGTTATGACTAAACCAGCAGTAATTAAATGCAGTCAGCTTACCAAGCGTTTTAGTGATGGTGGCTTAGAAACTGACGTTTTAAATGACATTAATCTAACCATTAATAAGGGCGATAAACTTGCCATAGTGGGGAGTTCTGGCTCGGGAAAAAGCACTCTATTACATTTACTGGGTGGCTTAGATGTACCTAGCAATGGTAAGGTGGAAATTCATGGTCAAGACATTAATGCACTATCAGTCAATGACTTAAGTAAATTACGCAACCAGAGTTTAGGATTCGTTTACCAGTTTCATCATTTATTACCTGAGTTTACGGCTGTCGAAAATGTTGCTATACCACTGGTTATTGGTGGTACATCTCCGAAAGATGCACAGCAACAGGCTGAAGAGCTACTCATCAAAGTGGGTTTAGGTCATCGTCTGAGTCATAAACCTAGTGAATTGTCAGGTGGTGAACGTCAACGTGCCGCGTTAGCGCGAGCTTTAATCACTCAGCCTGACTGTTTGCTGGCTGATGAACCGACCGGCAACCTAGACCATCGAACAGCACAGGCAATTTTTGATTTAATCTTGGAGTTGAATGAGACGCTTGGTACCGCATTGGTGATAGTTACTCATGACACTGAGCTTGCGAGTAGAATGGACAAAACATTTAACTTATTAGATGGCAATCTTAGTCATTAGGTTTTGACTTGTGCTTTCTTTGTAGCCAACTACGTATCACTATTAGACGCCAAAATAACCGAACAAATAAGATGGCTGACAAAGCCGCGATTACACCACAAATAAAACTCCCGAGTAACAAGGGTTGCCAAATTGCTAAAAACTCATGGGTGAACCATTCCCATGTCATAGTGAATGCATATTGTTCTACGGGAACATCAAGTACCCATGCGCCGATCTTGTAAGTAAAGAAATAAATGGGGACAGTTGTCAATGGATTGGTAATCCATACGCCCATTGCAGCAATAGGCAGATTAACACGGAAAAAAATCGCTAGTGCTGCGGCTATAAACATTTGCCCCAATATAGGCATAAAGCCAACAAATAAGCCAAGTGCAGCGCCACCCGCAATGGTTCGCCGATTTAAGCACCAGAGCTTAGGATCGGTAAGACGTTGACCAAACTTTTGCAGATGGGGATGCTGCTGTATTGTTTTATGATCAGGCAGAAAGCGTTTAAGAAATTTACGAGGCATAGCGTCTCATATTATATTTAAGTCGGCCGTTATTATAGGGATATATGATTAAAACTGCCATTTCATTTACGTTAGGTTGCTTGTTGTTTTTACAATTGCCCAGTTTACCTGATTCAGTCTGGTTGTGGGTGATGATCGTTTCGGCAATCGCCCTACTCATCTTTGCTAAAACTCGATTATTAGCCTATGTATTATTAGGTGGTTTCTGGGTATTAATACAGGCTACTAGTGTACTCAACGACCGGCTATTACCAGAATTAGAAGGCCAAGACGTAATCATCACCGGCAACATTGCAAGCGTACCCGAGCACGGTAGCCAAACAATCCGGTTTGAATTCACCCCCGATAAAACAACGGAGATGGTGCTTCCCCGCAAACTTCGCCTCAACTGGTATAAACCCTTGCCATTAGCATTGCGGGCGGGCGAACGCTGGCAATTAACGGTAAGACTGAAACAAATTCACGGCATGGCAAATCCAGCTAGTTTTGATTATGAAGGCTGGTTATTTCAGCAAAGGATTAATGCTACAGGCTATGTTCGTAATCATAAGGATAATAGACGACTCGATGTAGCACCATTTTATTCGATCAACGCCTTACGGCAAACTCTGCTTGCCAAATTAAACCGTCATCTTCAATCCAGCCCACAATTAGGTTTGATTCAGGGATTAACCACTGGTATTCGTGACAATATTAGTCTTTCCCAATGGCAAACCTTACGGCTTTCTGGCACCAATCATTTACTCGCCATTTCTGGATTACATATTGGTCTAGCGGCAGCCATTGGCTTTTTCAGTGTTCGATGGTTATGGTCACGTCGGGCTAACAATTTATTGTTACTACCCGCTATGGAAGCCGCGGCAATAGCAGGCTTTATTGCCGCCTTATTTTATGCTGCGTTAGCAGGCTTCGCAATTCCGACGCAACGTGCACTGATTATGCTTGCTACGGTAATGATTGCAGTGCTTATTCGCCGGCCAGTGGCACCATCCTATGTCCTAGCATTCAGTTTGTTATTGGTATTGATTTGGGATCCGTTTGCTGTATTAGCAGCAGGATTTTGGCTGTCTTTTTCGGCGGTAGCCATCATCCTGTTCACCAGCCAGAATAGATTTCCATCACCACACTGGCAATGGTTAAAAATTCATACTCTTATTGCATTTGGTCTTACCCCTTTATTGCTGTTATTTTTTATGCAGACCTCGCTCATTGCGCCTATCGCCAATATTATTGCCGTACCCTTTATCAGTTTAATTATCGTGCCACTGTTATTGCTGGCAAGCCTAATGTTATGGCTATATGAACCGATAGCATCAGGACTACTTCACTTAGCTGATAGCTTATTAACATTATTCTGGCCGCTACTTGAGTATCTTGCGGCCTTACCTTTCTCGCACTGGACGGTCCCACATCTGCCTTTTTACTATTACCTCGCGGTAGTCATTGGTACATTATTATTGTTATCGCCTCGTGGATTTCCTGCAAAATGGCTGGGTGTCATTGGTCTGTCTCCCCTACTATTATTTCATTCTGTTCGCCCTGAGCAAGGCGAGTTTTGGTTTACATTATTAGATGTAGGCCAGGGCTTAGCAACAGTTGTGCAAACGAAAGATCACACTCTCGTATTTGATGCTGGTCCTAAATATAGTGATAGTTTTAATGCCGGCACAGCCATTGTTCTGCCATTTTTACAAGAGCAAGGCATTAAGAGTATTGACACCCTTATGATCAGTCATGCAGACAATGATCATATTGGTGGTGCAAAACCATTAATGAAAAAGATAGCCGTCGATACCTTATTGACGAGTATGCCAAATCATAAACTACCCGATGCGTTACCCTGTCTCGCAGGTCAATCATGGCAATGGAATCAGGTTTATTTCACCGTGCTTTACCCTACTGAACAAGATAGTGGCAGTAAAAATAATCTCTCTTGCGTATTAAAAGTCAGCAATAACGCTGGCAGTGTTTTGCTGACGGGGGATATCGAAAGTCAAGCCGAACAGCAGTTAATTTTAAGGCATAATAACGATCTACATTCCACCATACTGGTTGCCCCACATCATGGTAGTAAAACCTCATCTAGCGTAGCATTTATTGATGCAGTTCAGCCTGAGGTTGTTTTATTTCCAGTTGGTTATCATAACCGTTATCATTTTCCAGCAAACATTATCACTGAACGTTATCAACAAAGGGATATTGGACAATACAATAGTGCTGACCATGGTGCAATTCAATTTAAAATGGGCATTAATATAATGTCTGCGCCGCTGCTCTATCGCCAACAGTTCAAAACTATTTGGTCTGCTGACAATACTGACTAACGGCCACCATTCACGTATGATAACGACAGTTTTTTAAATCGAGATTAACATTATGTTAGAGATATTTAAATCTGGTGGCTGGCTGATGATACCGCTGTTTGCCTGCTCTATTATTGCCATCGGCATTATTGCTGAACGATTTTGGAGTCTGCAAACTAAACGTATCGCCCCACCAGAATTGGTGACTCAAATTTGGCAGTGGTTACGCTTTAAACAAGTTGACGAAAATCGTATTAAAGCCTTACAAACAAACTCACCCTTAGGTCGAATTTTAGCCGCGGGTTTAATTAGCCGTAACAATTCCCGTGATATCACTAAAGAAAGTATTGAAGATATTGGTCGCCACGTCACCTTATCTTTAGAACGAAACCTCAATACCCTCGGTACCATTGCCGCAATCTCGCCACTATTGGGTCTGCTAGGTACCGTCTTCGGTATGATTAAAGTATTTGCTGTTATAACAACTGAAGGTGTAGGTAATCCTGAAACACTAGCCGGTGGTATTTCTGTTGCATTGATTACTACAGCTACAGGTCTTATCGTCGCGATTCCAAGTCTCATTTTTTACCGCTATTTTCGAGGCAGGATTAATGCCTTAGTGGTTGATATGGAACAAGAAGCTATGAAATTAATTGAAATTTTGCATGGCGATCGTGAGTTTAATATTGATGAGGAACAAAACAAGTGAACCTCTCACCACAAAAATCAGATGAGCCTGATGTTAATCTGACGCCGATGATTGACGTGGTATTTTTATTGTTATTATTTTTTATGGTTTCCACTAGTTTCATCCGAGAAAGCTCCCTTAAAGTTGATTTACCTGAGGCAACGGGTCAAGCATTTGTGGAACAAGAAAAGCCTGTCGACATCATCATTAATGCTGATGGCCAGTTTATCGTCAACAATATTTCACTAGGAACGCCAAGTAAAGCCGAGTTATCTGCACAACTTAAACTCGCCGTCGGTGAAATTGCTGATCCACATATCATTATTACTGCCGATGCCAAAGCAGACTATCAAAATATCGTCACTGCAATGGATAGCGCACAACAGCTAGGCTATTCCAGATTGACACTAGCTACACGACAAAAAACTAACGACAAACCATGATTGATAATACTAGAAGCATTAGCGCAGGCGAAGTTTATGGGCGTTTATTAAATTATGTAAAGCCATATTGGCCCGCATTTTCTGCGGCCGTTTTTGCAATGGCTATCTTTGCTGGTACCGAAACAGGTTTGGCCGCCATGATGAAGCCATTGATGGATGGCAGCTTTGTAAATAAAGATCCCGCCACCATTAAATTCATCCCTTTAGCGCTTATTGGTTTATTTTTAATCCGCGGCGCTGCAAATTTTGTCACATCTTATGGGCTTGGATGGGTAGCGCGTAATGTTATTAAACAATTACGCACTGAAATGTTTGAGCGTCTAATCACCCTACCCGCTAGTTATTACGACCAAAGCACCTCTGGGCAATTAATGTCCAAACTCCTCTACGATGTCGAGCAAGTAGCGGAAGCCGCTACAGATGCCGTATTAACGATGATTCGTGACACACTTACCATCATTGGTTTATTAGCATGGATGATATATCTCAATGGCATGTTGTCTTTAATTATTCTGCTAACCGTGCCGCTTATTGCACTACTCGTCTACAAAGTAAGTTATCGTTTTCGTCGCATAAGTAAAACCATTCAAGATTCTATGGGCGATGTTGGTCATGTCAGTAATGAAGTAATCGAGGGCCATCGTGAAGTCAAAACCTTTGGTAGCCAAGATTATGAACTGAAACGTTTTGACGTCATCAATCAACAAAATCGTCGCCAACGGATGAAAATGATTACCACTGATGCTATTAGCCAGCCTATTATTCAACTTATTTCGGTATTAGGACTTTCAGGCGTAATTTATATTGCCACATTACCTGAGATGTTGGATAAGATTTCCGCTGGTAGCTTTATTTCTTTTATCACAGCCATGTTCATGCTGCTTACCCCGCTCAAACGTCTGACTAAAGTTAACGGTAAAATTCAAGCTGGTATTGCTGCCGCACAAAGTGTTTTTAGCTTACTTGATCAAAATGCCGAGTCGGATACCGGAACTAAAATAATCGGTAGATCACGGGGTGACATTGAATATCAAAATGTCGGTTTCAGCTACAACGCCAGCAAAGGTGACGTTTTAGAAGATATTTCATTTCACGCTAAACCTGGACAGACTATTGCTTTTGTCGGTCACTCAGGTAGTGGTAAAACAACATTAGTCAGTTTATTAGCCCGATTTTACCCCAGTACTACGGGTCATATTCTGATCGATGGCATTGATATTAATGAACTCAAATTATCTGAATTACGCGATCAAATCTCGCTAGTTAATCAGCAGGTTGTTTTATTTAATGACACTATTGCCAATAATATTGCTTATGGTCAGAAACAACAGGTCAGTAATGACCAAATCATTGCAGCAGCTAAAGCTGCCCATGCTTGGGACTTTATCCAACGACTACCTGAAGGTTTAGCTACCCATGTAGGGCAAAATGGGGTGCTATTATCCGGCGGTCAGAGACAAAGGCTAGCCATTGCACGCGCATTGTTACGTGATGCTCCAATACTGATATTAGACGAAGCTACCGCCTCGCTAGATTCAGAAGCTGAACGCCACATTCAAGCGGCATTAGAAGCCTTGATGAAGCAACGCACAACCCTAGTCATTGCTCATCGATTATCTACTATTGAGAAAGCAGACCTCATTATCGTGATGCATAATGGTAAAATTTTAGAAACGGGAACGCACACAGATTTACTCGCTAAGGGCCAACACTATGCTGAACTGTATCGCCTGCAGTTTCAGGAAAAATAGTTAGAACTCATGTCGCAATGGCTTATTAATAGCTGGTATCAACGCCAGCCAGTCAGATGGCTATTATGGCCCTTGTCATTAATCTATCAGGCAGTGCTTAAACTAAGACGGGAACTTTTTAGGCTTGATATATTGAAGCAACGTTTTTTACCGGTGCCCGTTATTATTGTCGGTAATATTACGATTGGTGGCACAGGGAAAACGCCTTTTGTGATCTGGCTTGCCAAGCAATTACAACAAGCAGGCTACCGTCCCGGTATTATTAGCCGAGGTTATGGCGGTAAAGCAGAGTATTATCCACAGAAAGTTATGTCAGATAGTGATCCAAGCATTGTCGGCGATGAGCCCATCATTATTAGCCGTCATACTCTATGCCCGATGGTGGTTGCCCCTGACCGGCTCGCCGCAGGTATGATGTTATTACGAGACTATGACTGTAATATTATTATTGCCGATGATGGTTTGCAGCACTATGCCTTAGGCCGCGATATTGAAATTGTCATTATTGATGGGCAACGCCAATTTGGTAATCAGCTTTGTCTACCTGCAGGTCCATTGCGGGAACCATTGTCACGTTTACAAAACGTCGATTTTATTATTGAAAATCATGGTTCAGGCTCTGCAAATTACACCATGACGCTATCCCAACTCCACGCCATTAATTTAGCTGATCCTACAAAGATACTAGCGCTAACAACTTTTACGGGAAAAAGCGTTCATGCCATTGCCGGCATCGGTAATCCTCAACGCTTTTTTGACCAGTTATCTTCACATGGTTTGCTGGTTATTAGCCATGCATTCGACGATCATCATCGATTTCAAACTAATGATCTCGACTTTAATGATAACAAACCAATACTGATGACCGAAAAAGATGCGGTAAAATGCCAAAAATTTGCTAACAGCAACACATGGTATATTCCCATTGAAGCCTCAATAAGCGGTAAACTTGACCAACATATTTTACAAAAACTAGCAGGAATAACATCTCATGGATAAAGCTCTACTCGACATTCTCGCCTGTCCTAACTGTAAAGGCAGCCTGATCTACCGAAAATCTGAACAAGAATTGGTTTGCCCTATTTGTAGATTAGCTTACCCCATTCGTGATGACATTCCGGTGATGCTTACGGATGAAGCTCGCGAACTCGGTTCTAGTGAAGATATATAGATGTCATTTAAAATAATCATCCCTGCTCGCTATGCATCCACTCGACTTCCAGGTAAACCACTATTGGATATTGCAGGCAAACCGATGATTCAACACGTCTATGAGCGGGCGAAAGAAAGTCTAGCCAGTGAAGTTATTATTGCCACTGATGATGTCCGAATTGAAAAAGCGGCTAAAGCCTTTGGTGCCGATGTGTGTATGACTCGATCAGATCACATTTCAGGCACTGATAGACTAGCGGAAGTAGCTAGACACCGTTCTTTTGCTGATGATGACATTGTTATTAATGTTCAGGGGGACGAACCTTGTTTACCTGCCAGCCTAATCAATCAAGTAGCTGAAGATTTGGCACAACATTCAGATGCAGATATAGCGACGTTGTACGCTAAGATTACCGAAGAAAAGCAAGTCTTTGACCCTAATACCGTCAAAGTAGTGATGGATAGTAAAGGCTATGCACTCTATTTTAGCCGAGCACCTATTCCGTGGATGCGAGACCATTTTGACAAAGAATCACCGTTACCACCTATCTTGCCACATTATCGCCATATAGGCTTGTATGGCTATCGTGCAAGCTTCTTAAAGCACTATACAGAACTTAGTCCCTGTATTTTGGAGCAAGAGGAGTCGTTGGAACAATTACGTGCTTTATTCCATGGCAAAAAAATTCACCTCACCGCAGCACAAATTAATCCTGGTCATGGCGTTGATACCGAACATGACTTAATTGCAGTACGTAAATTGCTGGCTTAAATTAAGTTTAAATTACCAGAGGATGAAAAAAAACCCAGATATCTTTAATAAAATATCTGGGTTTTTTATAATGCTTATTTTAATACCAATAACGGCTCTAGGCCTGCAATAATAAGCTCAGGATGTAGCTCACCTTCACCATCAAAAACCGGTAAAACATAGGTCTTAGGTGCTGCGCGATGACCTTCGCCATATTGCGATGCTTGAATGTTACTATCGGCTTCTAACACCTCTAACACCTGCAACACCAACTCACAACCATCCAACAGCTCAATAATTTCACATCGCTGTTGTTGATAAACAAGTTGGTGACCCATTAAGGTCAACAACTGCTCAGATCTAAGATTAGGATTCGCTGGCATCTTCTTTAAGTTTCACTTCCTTAACTATACGTTTTGGTCGTACCACTTTTACTTTCACTTCTGCATTATCTGCCACTGCTGGTTTTTTTGCCACACTTTCTACTGGTGCTTCTACCGCAGGGGGTGGAGTAGCCTTACTATCATTCGTATTAGCAGGTGCGCGACGACGACGTGGGTTGCCAGCTGTTGGCGCTCTTCCACGGCGTGGCTTGGCTTCCTCAGTCGGTTTATTGCCATCGATTTCTTTAGCTTCCTGACGTGGAACATTACCATTCACTTCAGGTGCTTCTTTAGGAATTAGATTGCCTTCCACTTCTTTCTTTTCAGGCGGAAGCTTATTACCAGCATCATCTGGAATGGTGACTTCAGTTTGAAGTACATTTGCCTCACCATCAGTGCGCCCTGCGCCTGTACCAGCACCCGCTGGACGACGACGACGTCCACCGCGACGTGCTCGTTTGGCATTCGGATTACGTGCTGTAGATTGATCATCATCATTCGTTGATGCTACTGCTGGTGATGCTACTGGTGATGCTGTTGCTACTGGAGCCGCTGTACGTGGTTGAGCATTGCTATTGTCTGCTGTTTTAGCTGGCGTAGCAGTCGTCTGTTCAGAATTTTCCTGATCAGGACGGCCACGTGGACCTCGACGATTGTTGTTATTGTTGTTATTACGATTACGCGGACGACGGTTTTGATCGCGAGCAGGTTTATCTTCCACTTTTGGTTCAACTTCAGCCGCTACCTCAGCTTCAGGTTCATCAGCGGCTTTACCGGTCAACACATTGAATAATCGTTTTAATAAATTTGGTTTTTTCTCTTTAACAACAACGACTGGTTCTTCTTTTGGTTTTGCTTCAGCAGTGATCACTGGCGCAGGTGCTGCCGGTGAAACACCCGTTACTGCGGCTTGTTCGACAATAGGCTTATCTTTCAATGCATCAGGTGTTATCGGTTCAGGCGTTATCATCAAATGATGACTGGTTTTTCCTTGTTCACCGCCATCTTTCACACGCTCGATATCGTAATGTGGCGTATCTAAATGTGGATTTGGAATTAACAGCAATTTCACACTATGGCGACGTTCAATCGTATCCAATTGATTACGTTTTTCGTTCAACATAAACGTAGCGACAGAAACAGGCAGTTGCACGACTAATTGCACAATGCCATCTCTGGTTGCTTCTTCTTCTAGTAATCTTAAAACAGCTAAACCTAATGATTCAACACCACGTACATGACCTAAACCAGCACAACGAGGGCAAACTTCCTCATGAGCATCACCCAATGAAGGACGAATACGCTGACGTGACATTTCCAATAAGCCAAAACGTGAAATACGACCGACCTGAACACGTGCTCGATCAGCTTTAAGATGGTCGCGAAGGCGGTTTTCAACTTCACGTTGATGACGACTTGGTCCCATATCGATGAAATCGATCACCACCAAACCACCTAAATCACGAATACGTAATTGACGGGCAATTTCTTCAGCGGCTTCTAAGTTAGTATTAAAAGCTGTTTCTTCAATATCGCCGCCTTTATTTGCACGGGCAGAGTTAACGTCGATTGAAATCAACGCTTCTGTTGGGTCGATAACTAAAGCACCACCAGAAGGCAGGCGTACTTCATGACGAAATGCCGTTTCAATCTGACTTTCAACTTGGTAGCGTGTAAATAGAGGAACTTTATCTTGATATAGTTTGAATTTACTCAACTCATGCGGCATAACCATGCGCATAAAGTCATAACCCGTTTGATACATTTCAGGTGAATCGACTAAGATTTCACCAATATCTTTACGCAAGTAATCACGTAAGGCACGGATGATGATATTGCTTTCTTGGTAAACTAAAAACGGTGCTTTACGCTCTTTAGTCGCGTTATCAATCGCTGTCCAGAGTTGCACGAGATATTCTAAATCCCATTGCAATTCTTCGGTTTGTTTACCTACACCAGCAGTACGCACGATCATGCCCATGCCTTCAGGCACCGTCAACGAACGTAAAGCTTCTTGTAATTCAGCGCGTTCATCACCTTCAATACGACGTGAAATTCCGCCTGCACGAGGGCTATTTGGCATTAATACTAAATAACGACCAGCAAGGCTGATCATCGTTGATAATGCAGCGCCTTTATTGCCACGTTCTTCTTTTTCAATTTGAATAACGAGTTCTTGGCCAACAGACAGTACATCTTGCACGTTAATACGGCCAGATTCATTGTCACCATTTTTTTGTTTGAAATAACTTTTTGAAATTTCTTTTAGCGGTAAAAAACCTTGACGCTCTGAGCCATATTCAACAAAAACGGCTTCTAAACTCGGTTCTACTCGAGTAATTTTGCCTTTGTAAATGTTGCCTTTCTTTTGTTCCCTTGACGGGATATCGATATCCAAATCGAATAAACGTTGGCCATCAACCATCGCTACACGCAACTCTTCATCATGCGTTGCGTTAATTAAAATTCGTTTCATGCACTAACCTCTTGTTGAGGTTCTCACGCTGGTTTATTCCTAACTTTTATTAGGCTTCAGCTACTTAGTCAGTCATTAAAATCTGATTTCTACAGGACAATATTATTTATTTTGTGCAATTAATAGTCACAACGCGTCTTACATTTGCACATTGTTTAATCCTACGTGTAGTGTGTGCCTTATAGACACTTTCTACTGTCGCAATAATATTCTGCGACGATCCACTCAATATCAGCGCTTCACCCCCTGGTGTAGCTGGCCGGATATTTCTCTTTATTAATTGCCTGTCATTGCCCTGCTTGGCACTGTATTTATTCACTATCACCAAGACATGAGAACTACTTAATTTTTTGCTCACTATTGAGCACCAATCACGTCTAACCTGAGTCAAACGTGTTAAATCAAAACTTGTTGGACCTAGCCGCATCAACTTCTATATTATCTATTTTAAGTGAAGGCGCGACTATGCCATTTCAGGTTACCTTGTATAAAAGTCGGTATACTGACTCCCTTTAACGCAATGACCACCGACTGAATATAACAGTACGCAATCATATCAGCAATAGCCAACCAGACATTTTTATGACAAGCAGCGATACAAAAACTAATCTCATCTCTAATCCAGTTCAATTCATTGATATCAGCGCCGCACAAGCTGGCCAACGAATTGATAATTTCCTACTGACGTTGGAAAAAGGCGTACCTAAAAGCCGAATTTATCGTGCCATTCGAAAAGGCGAGGTTAGAGTTAATAAAGGGCGTATCAAACAAACCTATAAAATTCAGGCTGGTGACTCTGTCCGCGTCCCGCCGCTACATGTTTCCGAAGATACTACTCCGACAACGGTAAGTGAATTTTTACGACGCCAACTTACTGAAAGTATCTTATTAGAAGACGATGATCTACTGGTATTAAATAAGCCCTGTGGACTAGCGGTACATGCTGGCAGTAACATTCAGCAAGGTATCATCGAAGCACTCAGAGTTATTCGTGCTGAATTACCCTTTTTAGAGTTAGTGCATCGGCTCGATCGTGATACCTCTGGGTGTTTATTATTAGCAAAAAATCGTGATGCTTTACTTAATTTGCAACAACAAATGATCAATCACGACCTCAATAAACGTTATCTCACTTTACTAAAAGGGTCTTGGGGTAGCGAAGAACGTCTTATTGAACAACCTTTGTTAAAAAATACCGTCTCATCTGGCGAACGTATGGTCCGTGTTGATCCTGAAGGCAAATACGCTAAAACGGTATTTATTCCTGTTGAATCATTTAAACAAGCTCAACTAACAGAAGTGGTGCTTTACACCGGTCGTACTCATCAAATCCGTGTTCATGCTCACTTCATGCAAACACCAATGGCGGGCGATGATAAATATGGCCAACGTAACTTTAATAAAGACATGAAGAAGTTTGGCTTAAAACGTATGTTTTTACACGCATGGAAATTAGGCATTACCCATCCAACGACCAACCAAGCCATCATGCTAGAAGCACCATTACCAGAACAATTAGAAAATGTTCTCTCTAAATTAAGACAACAAGTATGAGCCATTACGACCTTATCGTCTTTGATTGGGATGGTACCTTGATGGATTCCACTGGCCATATCGTCACTTGTATGCAGCAAGCTATCACTCAATTAGAATTAGCGCCGTTAGATGACGCTGCCATCAGTCATATAATAGGTCTGGGTCTTAGTGAAGCCGCTTATGTACTTTATCCTAATGCTAGTCCGGAAACCATTAACTTACTAGCCGATACCTACCGTGATATTTGGCTCAGCAATCCGCTCGATACTCCTTTATTTGCCAATGCCTATAACTTGGTTCAATCACTGAATGATCAAAATTATTTTCTCGGTGTAGCAACAGGGAAAAGTCGCCGAGGTTTAGACAAAGTATTGGTCAGTAGCAAATTAGGGCCTTTATTTCACGCTACCCGCTGTGCAGGTGAATGCCATTCAAAACCACACCCACAAATGTTAGAAGAGTTGATTACTTATTTTGGGGTTGATGCTAACAAAACACTGATGATTGGTGATACTGAATATGACTTACAAATGGCTCATAATGCCGGCGCTGATAGCTTAGGCATCAGTCATGGCGCCCATGGCGTAGAGACACTACAAGCTTGTTCGCCAAAAGGGATAGTAGCTGACCTACATCAGGCGCAACAATGGTTAATCAACTTGTCGTCACCGCGTTGATATGATTTACTGCATTAAATTTAAATTAAACCTATTAAAAAATTCCAGCGAAGAACTACTCAGGACAAAATATTTATGACCAAATTTGGTGATTTTCCACCTTCTAGCAGTAATGCTTCTCAGTCAAGTAACGAGACCAATCAAAATAACGGCACATGGGAACGTAAAGTGCTCGAAGATCTGGCGTTTGCTTCATTAACCGAGCAGCGTAAAAGTCGCCGCTGGAGTTATGTCTTCAAAGGTCTGTTTCTTTTGTATTTATTTGCCGTATTGATGCTGATGATTCCATCTGGAGACTTACCTATACACAAATCAAACCATACCGCTCTAGTTGAAATTAATGGTGTCATCGCATCTGACGCCGAAGCGAATGCTGACAGTATCGTTACCGGCATTCGTGATGCCTTTGACAACAAAAATGCACAGGGCTTAATTCTCAGATTAAATACGCCAGGTGGCAGTCCAGTTCAAGCCGGCATTATCAACGATGAAATTAAACGCCTAGGAGCTACTCGACCTGATTTCCCTGTCTATGCCGTCATTCAAGATGTCTGTGCATCGGGTGGCTATTACATCGCCGTTGCCGCTAAAGAAATCTATGCTGATAAAGCCAGTATTGTTGGCTCAATTGGTGTGAGAATGGATAGTTTCGGATTTACCGGACTTATAGATAAAATAGGTGTTGAACGACGCTCGGTCACTGCTGGCGAAAACAAATCATTTCTTGACCCATTTTTACCTGTAAAAGAAGCTGATCTTCAATTCGCTCACGAAATGTTAAATAATATTCATCAACAATTTATTGATGTTGTTAAAGAAGGCCGTGGCGATCGCCTTAGTGATGATCCTCGCTTATTTACCGGCCTATTTTGGTCGGGTGAACAGGCGCTACCATTAGGACTGATCGATGGCCTAGCTAACAGTAGCACCGTAGCGCGAGATATTATCGGCGCAGAAGAGATAATTGACTACACACTCAGACCTAGTTATCTTGATCAGTTTGCAGGAAAACTAGGAACATCAATTAGCCAACTTATGCTGGAATCATCTACAGTCAGCATCCGTTAATCGTTACACCGACTTAAGTTAATATTTTAAATATATTGAAAGAGGCAATCCATGAGAACAGTTTTATTAGGCGCACCCGGTTCAGGTAAAGGCACACAAGGTGCAGTGTTATCAGAAAAATATAACATTCCCCAAGTTTCAACAGGTGACTTATTAAGAGCAGCCGTTGCTGCTGGGTCTGAATTAGGTAAAAAGGCAAAATCTGCAATGGATGCAGGTGCTTTAGTGTCTGATGACATCGTGATTGGTTTGATCGAAGAACGTATTTCACAAGCTGATGCCAAAGAAGGTTATATTCTTGATGGTTTCCCACGTAATATTGCCCAAGCAGAAGCCTTGGATGCCATGCTAACGGCATTAAACCAACCTTTACAAGGCGTTGTTTTGTTAGATGTCGCCTTTGATGAGCTATTACAACGTTTAACAGGACGTCGTACCTGTAAAGACTGCGGTGCGATCTATAATATTCATCTATCACCTTCAAAAGTAGAAGGTCATTGTGATGCCTGTAATGGAGATTTATTACACCGTGCAGATGATAATGAAGAAACAATCGGTAATCGCTTAAATGTTTATTTAGAACAAACATCGCCATTGGTTGAGTATTATCAGTCACAAGGAAAATTACACACTATCGCAGGTGTTGGTGACATAAATGACATTACCTCTGCCGTAGCAGCTGTTTTTGATACTATTTAATCTATAAATTAAATCCCCCTCTTGTCATATCAGGAGGGGGATTTCACATCCTATGGCCAAAATTCTCGCAATCGGCATCGCTACACTCGATATCATTAACACGGTTGAATCTTACCCTGATGAAGATAGCGAGCAACGTGCTTTAAGCCAGCATCAAACCCGTGGTGGTAATGCCACCAATACGCTAACAGTACTTAGCCAATTAGGCCATCACTGTACTTGGGCCGGCGTATTAATTGATGAACCTGACAGCCAAGTCATACAGCATGACTTACGCAGCCATCATATTGATTTTACAGCCTGCAAACGGCTTGCTCATGGCAAAATGCCCACTTCATATATTACACTCAATCAACAGACCGGTAGTCGCACCATTGTGCATCATCGAGATTGCCCTGAATTTAGCTTCGAAGATTTTAGTAAAATTGATCTCACGAAATTCGATTGGGTACATTTTGAAGGACGCAACGTAGCTGAAACACAACTCATGTTGCTACATCTAAAAAAATATCATCCGCAACTACCCTGCTCATTAGAAATAGAAAAACCGCGTCCTGATATTGAACTATTATTTGAATTGCCAACGGTACTACTATTTTCTCAGCACTATGCACAAGCGCGTGGTTTTGCAGATGCAATCAGCCTCTTATCTTCATTAAATTCAACTATCATTGCTAGTTGCGCATGGGGAAAACTAGGCGCTTGGGCGATAAATCAACACCAAGAAGTATTTCACAGCCCAGCATTCCCGCCCGAACAGATAATAGATACCTTAGGTGCTGGCGATACCTTTAACGCTGGTCTAATTCATAGCTTAGTTAATAATTCTGAATTACAATTTGCTTTAACTTACGCTTGCCGATTCGCTGGTCATAAATGTGGCCAAGTCGGTTTTAATCATCTTTTCCAAACTTTTGAAGCTTAATTTTTATGTCTAATTATTTTCTTTGCCACAATAAAGATATTGCCGAACTGCAAACTCGCGAATTTTCTGTTGAAACAGATCAAGGTCAACTTGAATTGTTTATAGTCCGCCAAGATAATAACGTTCATGCTTATCAAAACCACTGTCCTCATCTTGGTATTCCCTTAAATTGGCAACCTGACAAATTTTTATGCCTTGAAGGAATCCATATCCAATGTTCTACTCACGGAGCATTATTTAAAGTTGAAAATGGTTATTGTATTGTGGGGCCTTGTGCTGGAAAAAGCCTAACGGCACTGAAATTAGAACATCGTAATGATGATGAAATATGGCTCGAGCTTACTAACCCGATAAACATCTAACGACGATAAACTCACAACTTTTCTATAAATAGTCCAATTGCGATATCTAAGCAGCTGAGTGTCTATATAAAACCTATTTTTTGCGATACATAGAGTATAAATATAGACGCATCGGTAATCAGCTAAATAACGCTCATAAAAAAGCCCCGACATCACTGCCGAGGCTTATTTGCAATCTTCACGTTAAATCAATCGAGTCTTGATTTAACCCCTTTGATTCCTGAGTTTAATCCGTTATCAGATTATTATTAGCCAATAAATTATCGATAACTTGAGTGCTTGACAATGAAGGATCAGTTATTACCCCTCCCCAAACAGTAGGGTCAGTCAGATCAACACCCTGTAACACGATGGTTTGTGTTGTGCTGCCACTACCGCCACCATCAATATCTGCTGTGATAGTAGTATCACCACCACTGAAAGTGACTGTTAGGTAATCATCCAGCGTCCCTGTTCCTGCGGCGGTTTCTCCTTGTAGCAGATCTGCAAGGTTTAGTGTGTCACCACCTGAGCCTACAGTGAAGTCAGTAACGATATCTGTAGCACCCGTTCCTTCATCACCACGCACCCACATAAATGTGTCGGAACCTTCAGCCCCAGTCAGGGTGTCATTATCTTGGCCACCAAATAGGATGTCATCGCCACCAAGACCGCTAAGAGTGTCTGCACCATCAAGACCAAAAATGTAATCATCTGCACCATCTAAGCCTTCTAGAACATCATCAATGCCATCACTACCAACTACACTCTTCGTGTCTGGATACACCGTGACATCAATCTGACTCTCAACGCTATCTCCATCAGCATCAAAGCCGGTGACAGGTAAATTGAACGTGACGGGATCAATATCAGACTCCGCACCAAATGAGAATTCACCAAGTTTAAAGCTAGTTGTACCAGTCGCTCCAACAATAGCTTCAATCTCAATGGCATTGAAAGCCTCTGGAACAGGTTCTAGTGCTAACGGATCAACAACACTAATAATTTTAAACGTCCAGTCACCTAACATATTGGAAACAGTAACTGACCCATCACCATTATCACTAACATGCCCAAACTGCTCGCTACCACCAGCATCAAAAATCTGAACCTCACTGGCTGATAACCAAAGTTGCCCACTACCACCTTGCCCTTCAACTAAGGTAGTAGTTCCGCCTTCAATCCCATCAGATTGAGCATAAATTCTAAGTATGAAATCGGCGTCTTTACCACCACCAGTGATGACTATTTTCTGTGTGAATACAAATGTTTCTTGATAGCCAGAAAATGTATAAGATTCACTATTCTGAGTATCATCAACTGCGAGATCAGTCACTAAATCGTAACGAATTCTCTCACCAGCTGATATTTCATTACCTTGACCGACACCTAATACTGTTGCGTTACTATTAACGCTACTGGCATCCCCTCCCAAAGTTCCAATTTCTGATGATACCAATACATCATCACTACCATCACTACCATCTTCAATATTTAATCCTTTGAACGGTACGTTACCGCCACCCACACCAGACAAATCAGTGACGGTGGTTAGTTGACTATCTGTAAGCAGTATTCCAGAAAACACCGTAATTGACACATCACCTATAGCATCAATCTCCGCCGTAAAGGCAACATCACCATCTAATGTTCTCGCCTCGAGCTGCTGCATGTCTGGTACGCCATCGACAACAACATAAAAAATGTATAGTAGTTCATTGCCTAAATACAGCTGCTTACCTTCGCTACTTTTGAATAATTGACCTTCAGGTTCCACATTAAACTGAGTAAACACTACATCACCAAGACCATCAGTACCGGCTAAGAAATTGAGTGACTGAGTGATAGTTTGTGGAACGGCTACACCTTCATCAACAGCCAAGACTAGATGAGCATGGTCTGGTACAAAAGCAGCTGGACCATCATCGTCAATACTGAAGAAGCCGCCGGTTGCAATGTCCAAGCCACCAGAAGTCGCCGTGTCGCCATCTGCATCGGTGATGCTTTGGGTGACAACCAATTGTCCTGTTAACGTTGTTTGCAGTGCTTCGGCA